>NZ_JARWME010000003.1:0-157954 GCF_030757975.1 Rhizobium sp. AN73 | reverse complement strand
ATACGGCCGAGAAGGCCGGCGTCGTGCTCGAGGTACGCTCAAGCCCCGTACCTGCTAGAAAGAGCTGAGCAAGAAAAATGCGGACAATCGATCTCAATTCTGACTTGGGCGAGGGCTTCGGCCCTTGGCGCATGGGCGACGACGAGGCTATTCTCGGCGTGGTTACGAGCGCGAACATCGCATGCGGCGGCCATGCGGGGGATGCCGCGACTATGGTAGAGACGCTGGAGCTCTCGCATGAGCGCGGCGTCGTCGCCGGAGCGCACCCTGGCTTCGCCGACCGCGAAGGTTTTGGCCGCCGCCTTATACCGCTGACGGCGAAGGAGGTCGAACAACTAGTGGCGACGCAGATCGGCACGCTCATGGGGGCGGCAGCTTTGGCCGGTGCCCGTATCCGCTATGTGAAGCCACACGGCGCGCTCGGCAACTGGGCCGCCGACGACCGAGCTATTGCCAATGCGATCGTGCGTGCGACACGGGCGATCTCACTTGATCTAGCCATCCTCGCGATTTCCGGGACCGAGTTGGAGCATGCCGGTTGTGAGGCCGGACTTACAGTCTTCAGCGAGATCTTTGCCGACCGTGGCTATCTTGCAAACGGCCGGCTTGTCCCGCGCAATCGGGACGGGGCGATGATCCATGACGCAGATACGGCGGCGAAGCGGCTGGTGGAGTTCCTGTCGACCGGACTGATGCCGACAATCGATGGGCTCGCAATTCCGCTGAAAGCTCATTCAATATGTGTTCACGGCGATAGTAGCGGGGCTCTCGCAATGGCCCGTGACATCCGGCAGGAGCTGGAGGCGGCAGGCGTCGAAATTCGTGCCTTCCTGGATCCACTCAAGGAGCAGCCGTGATGGCCAAGGGTTTTCTTATCGCGCAAGTCACCGTCACCAACCCGGAGGCGTCCTCCAGATATGCCAAGGCGGCGGGCGACCTTCTTAGACACTACGGGGCTCGTATCATCGTTAAGCCGGAATCTGCCCTGATCAAGGAAGGAAGCCCCAAAGCCCGTACAGTAATTTTCGAGTTCGAGAGCTTCGACAAAGCCAAGGAATTCTGGGACAGCCGAGAATATGTCGAAGCCAGGGTTTTACGCGCGGGTGCCGCCGAGGCGGACTTCATTCTCATCGAAGGTGCCGACTGATTTGAATGCCATCGCCCCTTTTCCCGTTTCCGAAATCACCCCTCAATACCGACCGGTCGCAGGGCACGCCTTGCTCGTCGAATTCGGCGAGGCGATCGATGAGCGGATTCATAGCCAGGTTCTCAGGCTGGACGCTGCTTTAAAAGCCACTCCGTTCGACGGCTTTACCGAAGCGGTACCCGCGTATGCAAGCGTGCTTGTCTGCTTCGAACCGCTTGTCACGGACCACCGAAGGGTTGAGGCGGCCGTATCGGATCTTATCGCTCATAAACTTGCACATGTTGGCTCGGTTTCTCTACGTGAAGTCGAAGTCTGCTACGATTCGGACTTCGCGAGCGATCTCGCATCCGTCGCGGAGGCAAGCGGGCTTTCCGCCGAAGAGGTCGTCAACGCCCATCTTGCTGGTGACTACAGTGTGTTCATGTATGGCTTTGCGCCTGGATATGCCTATCTTGCCGGCGTGCCGGCTCTGATCCAACTTCCTCGCAAACAAGCCGCGGTTCGAGGCGTTCCCGCAGGCAGTGTCCTTGTCGCAGGTCCGCAATGCCTTGTCACCACACTCACCATGCCGACCGGTTGGTGGATTATAGGCCGCTCGCCGACGAAGATTCTTGATCCTTCATCCGAAGATCATCCGTTCCTTTTCGACGTCGGTGACAGGGTGCGATTCCGTCGCATCTCGCGTGCCGAATTCGAGGTGAGAAGTCGCTCATGACCGAAGCTGTTTTATCCGTCAATTTCGCAGGCCCTCATGTCGCCGTCCAGGACGCTGGGCGCCATGGCTACATGCGTTTTGGCGTACCCGCTTCCGGACCCATGGACCGCACCTCTTTTGCTGCGGCAAACATTTCCCTTGGTAATCCAGCAACCCACCCGGCCATCGAAATCTCGATGGGGGGATTGGTGTTGGATTGTGTTTCCGGTGTGGTGACCTTTGCCGTTGCAGGCGGAGGTTTCATCATAGACCATGCCGACAGGAAAATTGGATCCTGGACGATTGCCACCTTGTGCGCCGGAGAGCGGTTGGCGATCCGGCCTGGGCACTGGGGCAGTTGGACTTATCTTGCCTTTGCCGGCGATCTCGCAACAAAGACCTGGCTGGGAAGTTCGTCTACTCATGCGCTTTCCGGATTTGGGGGCGGGCGCCTCACAGCGGGGCAGACCGTCATTGTGAACGATGCGAAGGTGCGAGCCGATCGACTCGGCACAATTCCCTGCCCAGTCACGGCACGCCCCCGTTCCGAATTGCACGTGGTACTTGGACCGCAGGATAGATTCTTTTCTGAAGAAACGATCTCGAACTTTCTCTCCACGCCGTTTCGTCTATCCGACGCTTACGACCGTATGGGGGTTCGCTTGCAGGGGCCGGCGTTGACCCCGAGTGCCCCACTCGACATGCCGTCCGAAGCGATTGTGCGGGGTTCTGTCCAGGTCGCGGGTGATGGGGTTGCCACAGTTCTTCTCGCTGATCATCAGACGACAGGAGGTTACCCGAAAATTGCAACGGTCGTCGATACGGACCTGGACTCCTTTGTGCAACTGAGGCCGCGCGACTTGGTGGCATTTAAGGCGGTTACACCACAACAGGCAATCGAGCACATCCGAATGCGAGCCGCCACCGGCGCACGTTATTTTTCGGCGATCTCAACGCCGCGCGGCACACTGGAACAAAGGTTGATGAGCGAAAATCTCATTGATGGGGTAGTTGATCCAACCCAAGCTCGGGTGACCCTTGAGGCTGCAATATAGAACGGAAGCCAATCAGCTAGTTGGGTCACCTAAGTACTTGTTGGGGAACAATTGCTGCTTTGGTTGATGTCGCCCTGCGCCCGATGAGGGAAAAGGTTGGTGAGATGCTGCGCAACGATTCCGCAAGGGTGTTACTGGCCGCGCCGCCACAGAGTTGCAGCAAGCAGTCTAACGAAGGAACGATTAAATGGATATGGAGCTTCCCGAGCGCGAGAGCATGGACTTCGACGTTGTGATCGTCGGCGCCGGTCCTGCGGGTTTGGCCGCCGCCATTCGTCTGAAGCAGGTCAATCCGGAGCTTTCGGTGGTTGTTCTGGAAAAGGGTGCCGAGGTCGGTGCGCATATCCTGTCGGGTGCGGTGGTCGATCCGATCGGCATCGACCGGCTGTTGCCGGGCTGGCGTGAAGAGGAGGGGCATCCCTTCAGGACCGAGGTCAAGGACGACCAGTTCCTGCTGCTTGGTCCGGCCGGTTCTATCCGTCTGCCGAATTTCGCCATGCCGCCGCTGATGAGCAATCACGGCAACTATATCGTCTCGCTCGGCCTCGTCTGTCGGTGGCTTGCCGAAAAGGCCGAGGCGCTCGGCGTCGAGATCTATCCGGGCTTTGCCGCCACCGAAGTGCTCTACAATGACGAGGGCGCCGTCGTCGGCGTTGCCACCGGCGACATGGGCGTCGAGAAGAACGGCGAGCCGGGCCCCAACTTTGCCCGCGGCATGGAGCTGCGCGGCAAGTATACGCTGATCGGCGAGGGTGTGCGCGGCTCGCTCGCCAAGCAGCTGATCGCCAAATTCGACCTGCAGAAGGATCGCGAGCCGCAGAAATTCGGCCTCGGCATCAAGGAACTCTGGCAGGTCAAGCCGGAGAACCACAAGCAGGGTCTCGTCCAGCATTCCTTCGGCTGGCCGCTCGGCATGAAGACCGGTGGCGGTTCCTTCCTCTATCATCTGGAAGACAATCTGGTCGCCGTCGGCTTCGTCGTCCATCTCAACTACAAGAACCCCTACCTCTATCCGTTCGAGGAATTCCAGCGCTTCAAGACGCATCCGAGCATTCGCGGGACCTTTGAAGGCGGCAAGCGGCTGACCTATGGCGCCCGTGCCATCACCGAGGGCGGCTGGCAGTCGGTGCCGAAGCTGTCCTTCCCCGGCGGTGCGCTGATCGGCTGTTCGGCCGGCTTCGTCAACCTGCCGCGCATCAAGGGCAGCCACAATGCGGTTCTGTCAGGCATCCTCTCGGCCGAAAAGATCGCCGATGCGATTGCGGCCGGCCGCGCCAATGATGAACCGGTGGAAATCGAGAACGGCTGGCGCGACAGCGCCATCGGCCAGGACCTGAAAAAGGTGCGCAACGTCAAGCCGCTGTGGTCGCGGTTCGGCACGGCGATTGGTGTCGCCTTGGGCGGTCTCGACATGTGGACCAACACGCTGTTCGGCCTCTCCGTCTTCGGCACGCTGAAACACGGCAAGACCGATGCGCAGTCGCTGGAGCCGGCCGCCAAACACAAGAAGATCGATTATCCGCGTCCGGACGGCGTGCTCACCTTCGACCGTCTCTCCTCGGTGTTCCTGTCGAACACCAATCATGAGGAAAACGAGCCGGTGCATCTGAAGGTCAAGGATATGGCGCTGCAGAAGTCGTCCGAGCACGACATCTATGCCGGTCCCTCGACCCGCTACTGTCCGGCCGGCGTCTACGAATGGGTGGAGAAGGACGGCGAGGACGTCTTCGTCATCAACGCCCAGAACTGTGTCCACTGCAAGACCTGCGACATCAAGGACCCCAACCAGAACATCAACTGGGTGCCGCCACAGGGCGGCGAAGGGCCGGTTTATCCGAATATGTGAGCCACTTGAGGAGGCAATATGTCATCACGCCCAATCGCCGCCTTTATTCCGGGCCTCCTGTGCGACGAAGCGCTTTGGGCGCAGCAAATGCAGGATCTGCGCGATCTGGTCATGCCCGTCATCGCGGATATCACGAAGGATGACAGTATTGCCGCAATGGCCCGCCGGGTGGCATCCTTCATGCCCGAGAGATTTATCGTCGTTGCGCTTTCGATGGGTGGTTATGTTGCCTTCGAACTGCTACGGACGATGCCGGAGCGGATTGCCGGTGTGGCGCTGATCGACACATCCGCCTCGCCCGATACGCCGCAAAAAGCCGCCGAGCGGCGCGCTGGAATTGCCAGCCTGAACGCGGGACGTTTCTCAGGGGTAACCTCCCGGCTTCTCCCGCAACTCGTTCATCCCCGGCATGTTGACGGTCCCGTCGGAGCCGAGGTGAGGGCAATGGCACAACGCGTTGGAGGCGACGCCTACATCCGCCAGCAATCGGCCATCCTCGGCCGTGTCGATTCCCAGCCCATACTCGCGCGTATCCTGAGCCCCGCGCTCGTTGGTGTCGGGGCTCAGGATCGACTGACGCCGTTGGACGAGGCCCGGAAAATCCATGCTGGTATCGCCAACGCGCGGTTCCACGTCTTTGATAATTGTGGGCACCTTCCTCCTCTGGAGTCGCCCACGGAAACAACCTCTGTCCTGCGAGCATGGCTTAACGACAGCGTGCTTCCGATCGCCGGCCGGCCCCATCTGGAATAACGAGTTTGTCAGCCATCTCGGCCGCACGATACAATTCAGGCATAGCTCTTATCGCCAGATTGTAGTTTCCCCGCGTCGTGCTTTCGGGAAAACTTCAGGTAATCAGCGGAATAAGCTGTGAGCCAGAGGGGGGGCCAGCGACGCGCGAAATAACCGCCGGCGCAGTTCCCAAAAAATCAGTCCGACGCTCTCCATCAACCTTCGTCGGGAAGTGCTTGCCCAACCTGCCGCATGCCTGCGGCGGTAAGGCGAACGTGTGTGTGCGGATTTTTCTCGCAATCAATCGTACAGATCAACAGGGGAACAAGATGAAATCCATGACTCTTGCGCTTGCAGCCGCAGCGCTTCTTTCCGTTTCCATTCCAGTCAAGGCCGAGGTTCTTGTCGGAGCGGTCCTGCCGCTATCCGGCGTCAATGCCCGGGGCGGCGAAGACCAGCGCCGCGGTATCGAACTTGCGGTCAAGGAGATCAATGCAAAGGGCGGCGTGCTCGGCGAGCCGCTGAAAATCATCTATGAAGATTCCGGCAACACGTCGCAACGGGCGATCGACGCTGCAAGGAAACTGGTCTCCGTCGACAAGGTCTCGATCGTTATCGGCGAATACTCTTCCGGTATAACAATACCATTGGGACAGTTCCTCGTTGCCGAGGGTGTCCCGCATCTCAATCCGGCATCCACATCCGGCCTCGTCCGTGGTATCGGCGCGACGTCGTTCTCGATGGTTGGCCTGGACAATGTGTCGACGGAATTTGCTGCAAAGGACGTGCTGGCACATGGCTGGAAGAAGGTCGCCGTCCTCGCGATGAACAATGCCTTCGGTCAAGGTGTGGCGCAGGAGTTCGGCAAGAATTTCAAAAGCATCGGCGGCGAGATCACCACGACGATCATGTATACGTCGGGCCAGACTTCCTATCGCCGCGAGTTGCAGCAGGCAGAAAGCTCGCAGCCAGATGCATATGTGTTTACCGCTTATGGTGCCGATGGCGGCCTCATGATGCAGGAAGCCCACGAGCTGGGCCTGCAGGACGAGAAGCCTTGGTATTCGGTGCTCGTCACAATGCACAATAGAGACACGCCTGCAGAGTTCAAGCAGGGCCTGATCGGAATGGACGTGGATTATACCGCCGGTGGCGACAACACGTACAAAGCCGACTACGAAACCGCCTACGGCGAGCCATTCGCGTCTGCCTGGAGCGGGTATGCGCATGACACGGCGCTCTTTGCCGCAGCAGCCATAAACAAGGCTGGCAGTAAGGATCGTGGTGCGATCCTGGCTGCAATCGCGGCCCTCGGGAATGAAGGGTTTACCGGCGTGACCGGCGAAATCAAGCTGGATAGCGATGGCCAGCGGCTGTGGCAACCCTATCAGAAACTGAAGGTCGAAGGCGACGACCTGGTTCGCTACGAATAACCCCCGCAACCTTCCTCGGGGGCGGCCAGATGGGCCGGCCGCTCCCACCAACTTAAAGGTTCGAGATGCTATCTTTTCTTTTCGACACTATTTTCCGCGCGCTTGATCTTGCGCTCATCGCTGTCGCTCTCAGTGCTGTCTACTCGTTGATCAAGTTTCCAAATGTTGCTCTCGTTCAATATGCAGTTGTGGGCGCATTTTCCGGCATGCTGCTGCAGGGGCTCGGCGTTCCGCTACTTGTGGCCGTTATCATCGCATCAGGAATCGTCGGTTTCTTAGCCTTGGCATTCAACGTCTTCATTTTCGAGCGGCTTCTGCGGATGGGCCCTGCCATTGCGCTCATCGGATCATTGGCACTCAGTATGATGTTGTCTGCTGGTTTCCTCATGGTTTTCGGGCCGGCGGCAAATAGATTTTCCGTGCCTGTGGCGCCGGCCATACGAATGTTGGGCATCCGAGTAACGGAAATGCAGGCAATTACGGGCCTGTCGACCATCGCGGCGCTAGCGTTTTTTGCCGTGCTTTTGTTCTGGACGCCGCTGGGTCGCGAGATGCGCGCGGTGTCGAACAATGCGGTGCTTGCTGCTGCCACCGGTGTAGACAACAGTCGGGTTACCAATATCGTCGTCCTCATCTCCGGCATACTGGCGTCTCTTGGAGGCTGCATGCTCGCTATGCGAGGCTCGGTCAGTATTGATATGGGCACCAACATGCTGTTGCCCGTGTTCGCGGCTGCCATCCTCGGTGGCCTCGGGAACGCCTTCGGGGCTGTTGTCGGCTCAATTGTGATAGCCATCGCGGAGACACTGGTTACAAATATCAACTTCGGGCCATTGTTTGGAGGCGGTTTCGTCTTTCTGCCGGCGAGCTACGCTCCAGCCGCATCTTTTGCCCTTTTGGTTCTAATCCTTCTGTTCCGCCCGAAGGGCCTCTTTGTCAGCGAGGTCTCCCGTGTTTGACTTTTTGATCCATGTCGCTGCGATCGCATGCATTTACAGTATTTTGGCTCTCAGCCTGAACCTCCAGGCTGGCTTCGCAGGAATGATGAACTTCGGCCTGATTGCCATGTTCGGTTGCGGCATGTACGCTGCGGCACTGGTTCACCGCTTTGGCTGGAGTGCGCTTGCGACACTGCCGCTCGCTGCTGTTGCCGCAACGCTGCTGGGCTTGTTTTTTGCGCGGCTCGGCCGAAAGCTCTCGAGCGACTACTGGGGGATCGCAACTCTCTCTATCGCGGAAATCATGCGGATCTTCTCGAACAATCTCGAAACCGTCACAGGTGGTGCCCAGGGCGTCTCCGGCTTGCCGCTTCTCTTCGCCTCTTTGCGGCCTTGGGATGGCGTCGCGCGCCTTGCCCTTTTTTCTACCCTGTTGCTGGCGGCTTTGTGGCTGTGCGACCGTATTACGCGTTCGGCTTTCGGACTCTCATTGAAGCTGATGCGTGAAGAGCCGCAGCTCGCGCTCTCCCTCGGCTATGACATTGATAAAATTCGGGCGCGTATGATGGTGATATCGTCTGCGATCGCCGCTTTGGCGGGTGTGCTCTACGCTTATTATCTGACTTTCGTGGGGCCGGAGCAACTGGTGGCACCAGAGACATTTCTTATTTGGTCTATGATCATGCTTGGAGGCATCGCGAACAATCGAGGCGTGATTGCCGGGGCCTTTCTCATGCAGTTCGCAATGGCGTTCATCCCATTCGTGAAAGACTACCTCGCCCTCCCTTCGGACTTTGTCGCGGCGGCCCGGCTGTTCGTGACCGGTGGCGGGATCCTGCTGTTTCTGCTGCTGCGACCGCAAGGCATCTTTCCTGAGAGAATCGGAGGCTATCATGGGCGCTGAATTGCTACGTGTTGCTAAATTGGCTAAGTCTTTTGGAGCTTATCAGGTCTTGCAGGACGTCCGGTTCGATGTGAATGAGGGTGAGATCGTCGGTTTGCTTGGGCCGAACGGCTCCGGCAAGAGCACGGCACTCAACATCATCTCGGGCTTCATGAGTGGGGACGGCGGCCAGGTTCTGTTTCAGGGCAACGACATTACCCAAGCGCGGGTTCAGGAGATCACAAGAAGCGGCCTGATCCGTACCTTTCAACTGCCTTCCATGCCTCATCGAATGACTGTTCGTGAGGTTGTAAGAGCCGGTCAGAGCCAAGCTTCAAACATGCTCGCGCCGATCCGATCGGAGCCGAGGTCGATTCCGCTCTCAAGACCTTCGAGTTGACCCATGTCGGGGACTTACCTGCCAGCTCCCTTTCAGGCGGTCAGAAGAAACTCTTGTCGGTTGCGACGGCCCTCCAGTCCAATCCAAAACTGCTTTGCCTGGATGAACCCACGGCAGGGGTTCATGTCTCTTTGCGCAGACGTCTAGTGGACATTCTTCGCGGGTACGTCAGTCGAGGTGGTGCCTGCCTAGTAGTTGAGCATGATATGGTATTCATCCGCGAGCTCTGCACGCGCTGCGTCGTCCTGGACCGTGGCGAGATTATTGCCGACTGCAAGCCCGATGAGCTGGAGAGCATCCCCCGTGTCGTTGAGGCTTATCTCGGGAAGGCAGTTGAGAGGAAAGCAGCACAATGATTGATGTGAGCGATCTGCGTGCCGGTTACGGTGATGGCGCGGACATATTGAACGGCATATCGTTAAGCGCACGGTCCCGCGAACTTGTCACGATCCTGGGGCCGAACGGTTGCGGAAAATCGACCCTTCTCAAGACCATCGCGGGCTACTTGAAGCCGCGCGCCGGCTGCGTGAGGATGCACGACGATGACGTGAGTTCGGTACCGATTCATCAAAAGGTTCGGCATCACCGCGTCGGCTACGTTCCACAGACGGAAAACGTCTTTGGAAATCTTACAGTGGCGGAAAATATAATGTTGGGCGCTCGATCGCTTGATCGGGCAGTGGCCGCGACACGTTACGATCAGTTGATGGCGAGCTACCCGGCCCTAGCATCGAAACAGAAAAGGAAAGCTTCAGCCCTCTCCGGCGGGGAGCGACAACTGTTGTCGCTTGCCCGTGCGCTTATTGCAGGTCCGGAGATTCTGCTCCTGGATGAACCCTCCGCCGGTCTCTCGCCATTGATGCTGCACGACGTCTTCGACGCAATTCTCCGCATCCGCGACGAACAGAACATGTGCATCGTAATGGTTGAGCAAAACGCTTTCGAGGCGTTGGGGGTTGCCGATCGTGCCTATGTTCTTTCGTTGGGGAGTGTTGCCATCCATGCCCCAGCTCAAGAATTGTTAATTAATCCCGCCATGCGTTCGCTGTATCTCGGTGGGCACGTCGATTGAATCTAAGCGCCAAACATCATCGGTTGATCAAATGGTTTCCTCACTATTGGTTCTTTGCGTAGCGACCTAAAGAGTGCAGTTTCGACAGTGAAGCTGCGTGAGTGAGTGAAAGAATGTTTCTGGAAAACAGGTACTGGGTGGGTGTGATGTGATCGCCAAACAGCCCGTTGCGCCTCCAGAAACAGGCTATTTGTTGCTTGCTGAACGATCGTAATTGGGCCTGCGCCAGGTGACCTCGCCATTGGCGCGCCTGACCGGCAGGTCCAGGCCCTGCTCAAGGAACCATAGCAGCGCCTGCCGCGCACTGCCGAGTTCGGCAACCTTGTTGAAGACGAGGACAATGGCCTCCTGAATGCGCCGGTCGGGATCCTTCTCGATCCTGTCACCGTCTTTCAAGAATCCAATCGGGACAGTAACGACAAGCTCACCGCGGCGCGCCTTCTCATAGCGGGCGGAAAGAGAACGTTGGCGCAAGAAATCCAGCTCATACTCGTTGAGGCTGCCCTTCAACCCCAAAAGCAGGCAGTCATTACCCTGGCGCGGCGCATAGACCGCTTCCTGGTCGATCAGAACAGTGTTGACGACGCGGCACATCTCAATGAGCTGTTGCCAATCCCGGATGTTGCGGGCAAAGCGCGATACCTCTCGTGCTGCAACCGCCCCAACCTTTCCAAGGCAGACCTCGGCAACCATCCGGTCGAAAGCGGCGCGGGTTACGCCTCCGGCTGCCGAACGGCCAGGATCTTCATCAACTGTTTCGATCTGCGACCAGCCAAGTGCCGTCAGGCGGTCACGCATGGCGTATTGAAGGGCGCTACTTTCGCGGTTGTGCAGAACCTGATGAGCCGATGATTGTCGGACGTACAGAATGGCCTTGCGCTCAAGATGGTGGGCGCTGATCTTCTCATGCATCATGACCGGCCTCCTTCGACTGGGGGGCGCTCTCGCCGTTGGCGGGGTCGACGAGCCGCCGCACGATGAGTGCCGTCAACGTCTGTTGTGTTCCTTCCGGCAACGTCTGCCATTGCGGCATCACTGGTGTCTTCCCGCTGTGTATGCTTGAGAACAGATCGAGCTGATATGTCGTAAACTGGCGTGGCATGGACATCTCCCCGACTCGTTTAGTGAGAGATCAATGCTGCGCTCATATCCGCGCCTTGTGACGGAGTGCCTGCCTCTTCCAGCAACTTTGCCAAAGCAAGCAGGCAAGCAAAATCGGCATACGCAATTGGCAAGGCCAACCACCGCGCACTCAGTGTTCGGTCAAACATCCATACCGAAACTTCGAGCAACCGGCATGACGTCGAACCCGAAAGGCTGTAGCGGAACATGGCAGACCCCTTGTCCACCAGTCCATGGATATGGACAAGCTGCCCAGACCAGGGGTGCCACGGATATAAAAGCTCCCGAACCTCGGTCCCGTGGGTGTTTCGTCGCCCTGTTGTACAACAATCGACGCCCACATTCATCCCTTGACCGGAAGACGCCGGATCGGGCGCTACTTCAACGCGCTGACGCCAATGATGGTGGCGGCATAATCGAGGCGGAAATCCACTTAGCAAAGCGCCCGAAACTGTTCAGACAAACCGAGCCACCTCCAGGGCGTTGCCACAGAATTCAAGTAAACGTTCGGTTGGTATCATCGACCTGAACGGCCTATAGCGGCCAGGAGGCGCTACACACGCCTGAAGCAGCGGTTGTCCGCTTCACGATTTCGCCCCGTCGTTCGGCGCGCTTCTGCAGGGCGATGTCCTCGAGGTGGGCCTTGATCGTTCGGTTTCTTTTTCCGAAAATAGATGGCGGGCCGCAACGCAGCGAACGGTTCCCGCTGCTCAAGATGAGCTGTTCCACCTGCCGCATGCGCGTGGCCTCATGGGGCAGGTGGATCAGGAGGCGTATGATGCCTTTTGAGCCACGCATCGGAGACAGACCTGCCGGGTAATTTCTTCCCAAGTTTGTTGGTTTCCGCGCAGAACTGAGCCGCCTAACCGGCTCAGTTCTGCGCGGAAACCAACACCAAGTTCACCCTTACATCTGGGAGTCTGGCAACACGCCACTGATCCATGAACAAAAACGGTCAGCCTCGTCGGTCTTCCGCCGATGTTGAAATAAAAGGTAATTCCGGTCGCAGTTTTCGGGAACATCCGACAACTGTACCAAGTCACCCCTCTCGAGCTCGGCGGAGATCAGCGATGTAGGGCACAGAGCAACACCATGTCCGGCAATGGCGGCGATGCTCAAAAGATTGAAATCGGCAAAGACGGTACTGGAGTTCAAGCTTTTGGGTGTGATGCCGCATTTCTGAAGCCATCTGGACCAAGCATTGCGGTCTTCGTCGTGCAGCAATGTTGCCAAGCTGAAATCCATGTCATCTCCGGTTCTCGGTGCGCATCTAAGATAGCTTGGCGCACAAACCGGGCGCACCTCACCTGCCAGGAGTTTTGTCGCCGAATAAGGCCCTTCATATGGGCCATCCAAGTATGTAATCAGAATGTCGAGGTCGGACAGATCGATCCCATCCCGCGCAACCGCATAAGAGATGCTCAAGGAAATCTGCGGATTGGCCTCCTTGAAATCCGCGATTTTGGGAATGAGCAAACGCGTGGCGACGGACGGAATGACCGCAATACGCAACTGGTTCGGCGTCGCCCTCATTCTCAGCGTATCAAATATATCGGCTATCCGCTCCAAATCCCTGGTGAGCTCTCGAAACAGCGCTCCTCCACGATTGGTTACCTGAACGCCCGATCCGTCGCGGTGGAACAACCCGACACCACACCAATCTTCGAGCTTTTTTATCTGCTGGCTTACAGCAGAGTGAGTGACGCATAGTTCGTCGGCGGCTTTCGAGAAGCTGGAAAGGCGGCCTGCCGCTTCGAAGGCGCGCAGCCAATTGAGAGGGGGTAAACGACTCATGATGTTAGTTTATCTAACATCAATCGTTAGAAAGCAACGTTTGCCTTTGTCACTGCCACTGGTGATATTAGCAACATAGCGCAAGCTGACTACCCTCAGATGAGTGTCGTCAACGCGCCTTGCGGCGGGAACAGGAGTGAGGCCCGCCATAGTACCGCAGGTGGATATGGTGCGCGTTCCGGATACTTACACGGTCCCGAAGTGTCATGGATTTATGGGGGGAAGCATGTCTTACATTCGAGAGCTAAGCAAAATCGCACTGTTTGCTGCCACGGCATTTCTCGCTGTTGACGTACCTGCCAGTCGCGCGGGCGGTACCTTCAATATCGGGCTTGAATCCGATGTTGGTGTACTCGATCCCCATGTCGCATGCGGTTACCTCGCCAAGTTGGTCAACTACCAGATATTCGAGGGCTTGGTCGAAGTGGACCTGACAAACCCGGCAGCTCCGGCTCAGATTAAAGGCCAATTGGCGGAACGCTGGGAAATTTCCGAAGACGGCAAGTTATACACATTTCACTTGCGACAGGGCGTGACCTTTCATGATGGTACCAACTTCGACGCCGCTGCGGTCAAATTCAACTTCGACCGTTTCCTGGACGCCACGGCACCCCAGTACAGCGAAAATGCAGCCGCATTCTTCGGCCAAATCGGTTATACAAAATCTATTGAAAGTGTTGACGTCGTCGACTCCAGCACGATCACAATCAGGCTGCGCGAGCCAAACTACCAGTTCCTGAGAATGGGCATGGAAGACTGCCCCCAGATGTACTTCATCAGTCCGAAAGCCATCCAGGAATATGGCGACGAGGGGCTTCCGCTGCATCCGGTGGGAACAGGTCCCTTCGTATTCATCTCGCGCGAAAATGGCATCAGCATCGATATCAAGAAAAATGCGAGCTATTGGGGTGCTACCGCCAAGCTGGATGAGGTCGTGTTTCGTGTGCTTGAAGATCCGAGCACGCGGGTAAACGCGCTCCGATCGGGAGAAGTCCAGTTGATCCGCAAGCCGAACTGGGACGAGCTTCCCTATCTTGAGGAAGAAGGCTTCGTCATTGCCGAAAACAGGAATGCGCCCAATTTCACCTATGCGAGCCTGAACATGAAGTCTCCTACCTTCGCCGATCCGAGGGTGCGGCTTGCGGTCAATCATGCGATCAATCGCGTCGGCATCGTCGAAGAAATTCTGGGTGGACACGGCGCGCCGGCCTACAGCATGATCAATCCGGGCAATGCCGCGTTCGATTCGGAATACGCCCCGTACGACTACGACCCTGCGAAGGCGAAGGCGCTTCTGGCCGAAGCCGGGTACACGGACGGTGACATCAAGCTCAACGTCGACATTCCGCAAGTCGGCGATGGTGAGCTCGTCGAGAAATGGGTGCAGCGTGATCTACGCGCCATCGGAATTGAGGTCTCGCTCAACCGCATCGAGTGGCTGGCCTATCTGAACAAATGGAACGGCGGCATGCCTGCCGGCGTGGACGCCAACACGCAGACCTGGGGCCAGATGACGCCACAATGGACGGCGATGACCTATAGCTGCGGAATGCAGCCGCCGAATGGATGGAATGTCGGCTGGTACTGCAATCCCGAAGCAGACAGGTTGTTTGCTCTGGCTGTTGCAACGCGCGATGAGGGCGAGGCCGCCAAACTATACCAGCAGGCGACAAGGATAATTATGGAGCGCGATGCCCCCCATGTGCCTATCTACGCGGATTTCAACCCGGTCGCCATGACGCCCGATGTGGTCGGGTTTATCAACCCGGCTGCAAATTGGTACGACCTATCTATCGTCGATCTTAAATAACCGCTGCCTTACCTGTTCGAGAGAATTACGATGCTGCAGTATGTTTCCCGCCGTCTGCTCGCTGTGCCAGTCGTGCTGTTCGGTGTTACGTTTCTTGTTTTTTGCATGATCCATCTGGCGCCGGGAGACGCCACGACCGCTTTGCTGGGGCCTATGGCGACGGACGAGGCGCGCGAGGCACTGAGGGAAAGTCTTGGTCTGAACCGGCCTTTGTCGGTTCAATACGTCACCTGGCTGGGCGCGCTGGCGAGCGGTGATCTCGGCACATCGCTCGTCGCGCGCCGGCCCGTCGCCGACATTGTTCTTTCCAAATTCCTCAACACGGCGCTTCTCGCGCTTACGGCAGCGTCCTTCGCCTATATTCTTGGTGTCACGGCAGGAATCCTTGCCGCCGTCCGGGAAAACTCCATCTACGATCGCGTCCTTGGGACGACCACGATGGTATTCGGCACGACACCGACTTTCTGGCTGTCACTCGTGTTGGTCTGGTACTTTTCACTGACCCTGCGTTGGTTTCCCGCAACCGGCATGTGGAGCGCTCGAACCGATGCCCCACTTTTGGATTTTTTCCGGCATGTTGCCCTGCCGATGGTTGCGGCCGGCGTGCCCACGGCAGCGATTGTCGCCCGAGTCGTGCGTTCCAGCATGCTGGAAGTGCTTTCGCAACCCTTCATCCTGGTCGCACGTGCTCGTGGGGTGCCTCGCAGCCAGCTTATATTTGGCCACGCGCTACGAAACGCATTGCCGCCGATCGTCACGGTCTGCGGTACCGAGGCCGGCTACCTGATAGGTGGCGTTGTCTTCGTAGAGGTGGTGTTCGCTTGGCCCGGCATCGGCCAGCAGCTCTACACCTCGATCACCGGACGCGATCTGCCGGTCGTGCAGGCGGCAGTTCTGCTGATTGCGCTTGGTTTCGTCTTGATCAATCTGCTCGCCGACGTTGTCAACATGATCATAGACCCCAGACTGAGAAGCGGGAAAACGGCATGACCCGGCACTTCATACATTTCTTGCGGACCGACTACGTCGCTGCTGCCTGCCTCCTCATCATTGTCCTAGTGATGTTTTGCGCGCTAACGGCCCCCGTTCTCTATCTTCATGACCCGAACGTCTCGATCGGCGCACGCAACCTGCCGCCCGCATGGGACGGAGCGCTTCTTGGCACCGACGGAGACGGGCGCGACATCCTTTCGCGACTGATCTGGGGCGCACGTTTTTCACTGATAACCGGCATCGTTCCCACGTTTGCCGCCATGGTCGTTGCGATCGTCATTGGGCTTGTGAGCGCCAACATAGGGGGCATCACCGATGAAATCCTGATGCGGTGTCTCGATGTGCTCTTCGCCTTCCCGATTGTCCTGGTCGCCATCATCGTCTCCGGCATCCTGTCTCCCGGCTTGGTGACAATCATGATCGCAATCTTTATCGCCGAAATCCCCTATCTCACCAAGCTGTGTCGAACGACCGCTGGCGTCATCATCCGCCAGCCCTACATCGAGGCGGCAAGAGCAAGTGGTGCCCGCACACTGCCTTTGCTGGTGCGCTATGCAATGCCGAACATGCTGCCAACGGTGCTCTCCTATACGACAGCAATCGTCGGCATGATGATCGTGCTGGGCGCGGGGCTGAATTTCCTGGGCCTCGGCATACAGCCGCCGCAAGCCGATTGGGGCTCGATGGTTGCGGAAGGCCGCACGGTTCTGCGACGCGCACCTCATGTCACGCTTTTCCCCGGCTTTGCTATCGTGATGATCGCTGTGGCGTTCAGCATGGTTGGCGACGGGCTGCGTCGTTTGCTCGATCCGCGCGGAGCAGGCCGATGACAGAGACACCAATATTGCTGTCTGTAAATCAGCTTACCGTCGAGTTTCGCAACAACCAACGGACCGTGACCGCTGTCAAAGACCTGTCGTTTGAGATCTTTGCCGGCGAGGTGCTTGGCGTCGTGGGGGAGTCAGGTTCCGGGAAAAGCGTCATGAGCCGTGCCATCATGGGACTGGTGGATCCGCCAGGTATCGTTCGGTCCGATGGGATTTTCCTTCGGGGCAAGGCCATCAACTCGCTAAGCGAGCGGCAATTGTCAAAGCAGGTTCGGGGATCACGCATCGGCATGGTCTTCCAGGACCCCATGACGTCCCTGAACCCCAGCCTACCTACCGGTGAGCAGATCGCCGAAGGGCTACGCCTTCACAAAGGAATGGGAAGGAAAGCAGCCTACAAACGCAGCGTGGAGCTCCTTGCCCTATGTGGCATTTCTGAGCCCGGACGCAGGGCCATGCAATTTCCCCATGAGATGAGTGGCGGAATGCGGCAGCGTGTTCTCATCGCGGCAGCCGTTGCTTGTGAACCGGACCTGATCATTGCCGACGAGCCGACCACTGCTCTGGACGTCACCGTGCAACTGCAGGTTCTCAAGCTGCTGGATACTCTTACTCGACAACAAGGGAGGGCCCTGCTGTTGATCACCCATGATCTCGGCGTCATTTCCGCAATGGCGGATCGGGTGCTCGTCATGAGGCGAGGGCAAATGGTCGAGTACGGAACTGTCGACCAGGTTTTGCGCGCGCCACAGCATCCTTACACCCGAGCTTTGATACATGCAGCCTCCGACTTACGCACGGCGCCGCGAGGTCAACTCGCCGAGCTCGATGGCGATCAATATTGTGAGATGAATCAGTGATCGATAAACAGCCAATTATCGACGTCCGCCATGTTTCCAAGGTTTTTGGTGGTGGAAAAAGGGGCGATCGCGGCTTTCGGGCCGTCGACGATGTGAGCTTGTCTATCCGCAGGGGAGAGAGTTTTGGGCTCGTCGGTGAGAGCGGGTCAGGTAAGTCAACGACGGCGAGGCTCATCATGCGCCTTGTCGAGAAAACCAGCGGCGAGGTTTTGATCGACGGCACGCCGATCCATGATCTGCCGCCAAGAGCGTTGCGTGACTTTCGCCGAACGATCCAGATCGTCTTTCAGGATCCCTACGCGTCGCTCAATCCGCGCCTGACGATAGGCGACACGTTGGCGGATTGCCTTCGCTTTCATGGTATCGGGACTGCTTCATCCCGGATACAGGCGGCACGCGATATTCTTGACCAGGTGGCACTCGGCGCGGACTACGGCACGCGCTACCCTCACCAACTGAGTGGCGGGCAATGCCAGCGCGTCGGTATCGCGCGTGCTCTGATCCTCGAACCCAGGATCGTTGTACTGGACGAGCCGGTTTCAGCTCTCGACGTTTCGGTTCAGGCGCAGATCCTCAATCTCCTGTCAAATCTGCAGAGGGAAAGAGATCTGACCTATCTCTTCATCTCCCATGACCTGAACGTCGTGCGGCATTTCTGCGACCGGGTGGGCATTATGTACCGCGGTACGCTTGTCGAAGAAGGAACGAGCAGGGAAGTCTTTGAGACCCCGCGCCATCTCTACACCGCCGCCCTGGTCGATGCCGTCTTGGACGTGCGCTCCGACGTGAAACTTAAGGACAGGCGGTCGTTAGACGATATCGCCTCCCATGACGGTCGGACCAAGGCACCGGAAGCCCGTCTCAGTTTTCAAAGTTAATCAAACCTCAGCCCTTACATTAAATCAGGAAGAACTCCATGAATGTTTCCGAATATAGCGGAATGGACGCTGTTGTGCTCTCCGATCTCGTGCGGACCAAGCAGGTCACGGCTGCGGAACTCGCGCAGGCTGCTGCCAGTGCCGTCAAATCGTTGAATCCGGAGCTGAACGCCGTCGTTGCCCTGCACGAAGACCGCATCGAGCGCTTGTCTTCCGCAGCGCCTCAGCTTGGCCCCCTCCAAGGGGTTCCAGTTCTCAACAAGGATCTGACCCCTGAAGAGGGGACGCTACTCGAAATGGGAAGCGAAATGACGCGAGGTTACGTCTCGCCGTTCACCTGCGAATTTCTAAGAAAACTTCTCGCCGCAGGCGTGACCAGTATTGGTCGCAGCACAACGCCGGAGTTTGGCCTCTCTTCCGTTACGGAAAGCAGAATTTCCGGTGTGACGCGTAATCCCTGGGATCTGACGAGAACGCCTGGAGGATCGAGCGGGGGCGCCGCTGCCATGGTCGCAGCGGGAGCTGTGCCCATGGCGACGGGAAGCGATGGCGGAGGCTCGCTCAGAAGTCCGGCTGCCCATTGCGGTATCGTTGGCTTGAAGCCGACCCGCGGCCGCATCTCCCAGGCCCCGCTGCCGGATGAACCGTTATGTGGGATGGCTGTCCACTTCGTATTGACTCGCTCGGTGAGGGATAGTGCGGTTGCACTCGATGCCACACTCGGGGTGGCGCCAGGTGATGCCTATGGCATTCTACAGCCAGACAAAACCTTCACCCAATCGCTCCATCCACTGAGAAGAAAATTGCGTATCGGATACACGACCACATCTTGGAGCGGTGAACCGGCAAGCGGAGAGACGCGCGACGGCACACTCCTGGCCCTGCGCATTCTGGAAGAGCAGGGGCATACCGTCGAGGAAGCCCGTCCGGAGTTTGTAGAAGAGGATTTTGCAAAGGCGACGCTCGACCTCTGGTGTGCCAACACGGCCTTTGCCATTGACGATCTCGCTCAACAGTTGGGCCGCAGACCTGATGCGGACAATCTGCAATCGTCCACGCTGAGCTTCTATCGCCATGGCCTTACGGTTTCTCGCTCGGATATCCTCGGTGCGCTCGCCGTATTCAACGACGTCAATCTCAGCGTCGGCCACTTCTTCCGCCGGTATGATCTGCTGGTCACGCCGACCTGCATGACCACGGCACCTTTGATCGGCGATGTACAGTGTGATCCGGAAGGCGTGGTTGATGCGGCCGCCTGGAGCAGAAAAATGAACGGAATTGACGCTTTCATGCCTCTATTCAACACGACAGGACACCCCGCGATCTCCCTGCCTTTGCACTGGTCGAATGAAGGCCTGCCCGTTGGCGTCCAGTTTGTCGCGCCGTTTGCGGATGAGATGACGTTGCTTCAGCTTGGGGCGTTTTTCGAAGAAGTGCTTCCATGGAACAGTCGTCGCCCACCTGTCCACGCCAGCCGGTCAGCGAGCTAGTGCTCGAATCCTGCCGGGTACCGGCGTTTCTTGTTGGGATATTTTGAGAGGTTGGAGTTTGTCATTACATATTCGCAGACGCTCACGAGATGTGGGCTTGTTCGGTCAATCTATATGCGGTCCCGCTAACGCAATCACCGACGTTCCTGGAGTTCGGGTGGGTTACTCCACGTTGCGCGATCCCGCTAACGGTATCATGACCGGTGTGACTTCTATCTTGCCACGCGAGCGGGAGGCGCTGACCCATCCGCTGCTTGCCGGCACGTTTTCGTTGAACGGTAACGGTGAGATGACGGGCACGCACTGGATCGACGAGGCGGGCTGGTTCATCGGACCGATTTTGCTGACAAACACATACTCTCTGGGAATATGCCACCATGCCGCGGTGCGATGGATGGTTTCCCGGTTCCCGGATTTTCTGCGGGACGGCGCCTGGTATCTGCCGGTTGTCGCCGAGACTTACGACGGCTGGCTGAATGACATTGCCCGCCAGGTCGTGACCGAGGCCGACGCCGTAGTCGCGATCGAGGCGGCGACCTCCGGCTTCATCGCGGAAGGCAGTGTCGGCGGCGGAACTGGCATGATCGCCTACGAATACAAGGGCGGCACGGGAACGGCCTCGAGGCAGATTTCTATTTCGGGCAGCGGCTTCACCCTCGGTGTTCTGGTGCAGGCCAACCATGGCCTTCGTCCTTGGCTGCGGATCGATGGAATGAGACTTGACGAGGCGGATACGTCCGATCGTATCTTCTCGACGGAACGAGGCTCCATAATCGTCATCGTGGCGACTGATGCGCCGCTTCTGCCGCATCAGCTGAAGCGCATTGCACGTCGAGCCTCCCTTGGCATCGGGCGCGGCGGCACGCCATCCAGCAACAATTCCGGGGACATCTTCCTGGCATTCACGACGGCTAACGATCCCGGAATCCTTCCGGAAAAACCAACGAATGAAGCCACCTATCTTAGCAACGATCTGGTGGATCAGCTTTTCCTGGCCACCGTCGACTGTGTCGAGGAGGCGGTGCTGAATTCCATGCTTGCTGCTGACCCGGTCGAGGGCAAGCTCGGAAGACGGGTGGATGCCCTCAATGCAGAAAAGGTGCAGGCAATGGTGCGGAGACGATCATAGTGGCGAACAATCAGCAGACAACATTTGTCATTCCACCGAAAGAGGGCCGCTCCGTTCGTCTCAACGAGGGCGATTTCATTCGCGTCATTAACGACGAAGGCACGCAGGTCGTCGATTTCTGGTGCATTGCGCTTGATGGTGAGGCCGAATATCTGTCGATGGAGCATTGTCGCGAGGTCCTCGGAAAAATCTATTTCGAGCCGGGCGACGTTCTTGTTTCCAATCGGTACATCCCTCTTCTGGAATATGTCTCAGATACCGCTGATGGAAAACATGACACATTGATCGCCGCCTGCAGCAGCCGGATGTATGTCAAGTTCGGTCGCGAACCGGGGCATCCGAACTGCGCGTCCAATTTTTTTCACAATACGTCCGATACCCATTGGCCGCCCTACCTTCTACCGCAGCCGTGGAACCTCTTTATGCGTGCTTTGGTGACGGCGGACGGGACGATCGAGTACAGCCGTCCGCCATTCATTCCCGGTGGGGCGGTCGAACTCAAAGCCTTGCGCCCGTTGCTTGTCATCATGTCTGCATGTCCGGATGATTGTTATCCGACCAATGGAGGGGATGGGTCGGCGAGACCTGTCACTGTGTCGGTCGACACCCGATGATGCAGGCCGCTATTTCAAGTGTTGCAATCAAAACTCTAGGCAGGCACGGCGCGAAACCGGCTCCGGCGTGGTGCGCAGAAAAGGGTGCCGGCTGACGGCTCCATAGTGAGGATTTCATGAAACCCAATCCGATCACCACGGCACCCGCGGATGCTGCTGCGCGTAAGGCAATCAAGCCGCTGGTCTGCTATCCGGTCGAGACGCTGCCCCGGCCCGATTTGGCGGCTTACCGGGTACTTCGGGACGATCTGGAGCTTATCGAGACGGTTGTAGTGCCTCCGCGAGAGGCGGCGACGTGGGCAATGCCGGCTGGGCATTTCTGCCGCATCGTCTGCAGTGAGGGGCCGCAGGTGGGGGATCTGAACCTGTTCAACGCCAATGATCTGAATGAACGGCTCTATACCGGTAAGACGCGGGCGCTGAACGGCACCCACGTCGGGCTTGGTGATCAGCTGTTTTCCAATTTCCCCTACCTGCGTCCTATCGCTACCATCACGCATGACACACTGGATTGGTACGGCTGCGACGAATTTGGTGGCGCGGTGCATGACGTGATCGGTACGCGCTGCGACCCGTATACGCACAATTTGCTGAGCCATGGCGGGCAGTATCATCATTGTTGCCACTCGAACCTCACCCGTGCCTTC
The DNA here is from genome assembly GCF_030757975.1 of Rhizobium sp. AN73. Classification (NCBI taxonomy): domain Bacteria; kingdom Pseudomonadati; phylum Pseudomonadota; class Alphaproteobacteria; order Hyphomicrobiales; family Rhizobiaceae; genus Rhizobium; species Rhizobium sp. AN73. The sequence goes on along the minus strand of NZ_JARWME010000003.1, from coordinate 135,590 downwards.
GCAGACAAGACCGGCATGTCATCTCGCGAGGCGGAGGTCTACGTGCATGACGTGCTGAACGTCTTCATGTGCACGGGCTTCACGCGCGATACGGGGCAGTATTTCATGAAGGCGAGCCCGGTCAGGCCGGGCGACTATCTCGAATTCTTCGCCGAGATTGATCTTCTCGGCTGCATTTCGGCCTGCCCGGGCGGGGATTGTTCGGCGCAGCATTCCTCCGATATGGCGAAGTGCTATCCTATGGTTGTGGAAATCTACAAGGCTAGGGGCCTACCGAAAGGCTGGGCGCTACCGCCAATTAGCGGCTATGACGGTACTCACGGGCGATGATTGCAAGGTCCGAAACGCAGACCGCCTTGTCCTGTCTTTTTCCTGAAGCGCTCATATCGCTCGCAGGCAGGTACTGGAAGGGTAGAGGTGATTGCTAGATAATGGGTTATTTTTCACCAAGGTAAACGCTCAGGAAATTGATTGTAGCAGCGGCGACGAGCATCGATCCAGATCAGGGAAACGGGATGATGAGTGCGTCACGTTCTGTTTGCATCAGTTGACGGAACACATCTCTGGTCGATGGAAAATTGGCAAAACTGCCCCTAAGTTAAGCCATTTGGACATGACCATTATTGAAGCTCGTGTTCTACGGATCGTCATCCGCTTCTATGCATCTTATCAGGAACTCCGGGCGCGGACTACTGGACCAGCTCGACAGCGATCGCGGTTGCCTCGCCACCGCCGATACAAAGGGAAGCCACGCCCTTCTTCAGGCCGCGAGCCTTCAACGCTGCAAGCAATGTCACCACGACGCGAGTACCGGAACATCCCAGCGGATGGCCCAGCGCACAAGCGCCGCCGTTTACATTCAGCTTTTCGTGGAAAATGTTGAGTTCCCGCATCGCAGCCATCGGGACGACCGCGAATGCTTCATTGATCTCGAAAAGGTCGACATCTTCAACATCCCAGCGGACTTTATCCAACAGCCGTTTGATTGCAAAGATCGGTGCGGTCGTAAAGAGGCTTGGTTCCTGGGCGAAACCCGATGCGCCGCGGATATAGGCGAGTGGTTGGAGTTTGTGATCCGCCGCTACGGAACGTCGAGAAAGGAGCACAGCTGCCGCGCCGTCCGAGATCGATGCTGAACTGGCCGCCGTCACGGTGCCGTTTTCCTTGAAAGCTGCGCGCAGTTGCGGAATTTTTTCGGGTTTTGACCTGCTGGGCTGCTCATCGTATGTGGCGTCGCCGACATTTACAATCTCGCTGGCAAAGGCTCCCTCCGCGATAGCCCTGTTCGCCCTCCTGAGGCTTTCAATTGCGTATGTGTCCTGTTGGTCTCGGCTCAGCTGGTAGGCCTCAGCCGTTTCTTCCGCAAACGTTCCCATCGAACGGCCGCGATCATAGGCATCTTCCAGCCCGTCGAGAAACATGTGATCGAGCACTCTGCCATGTCCCATGCGAGCGCCCGCTCGATGCTTCTCCAGGAGGTAGGGAGCATTCGACATGCTTTCCATGCCGCCCGCGACCACAAAACGGGCATCGCCCGCGGCCAGGATGTCCGTGCCCATCATGATTGTCTTCATGCCTGAACCGCAGACCTTGTTCACGGTAGAGCAGCGTACCGACCACGGCAGGCCGGCATAGTGTGCAGCTTGTCGCGCCGGCGCCTGTCCAAGCCCGGCTGGTAGCACGCATCCCATCATGACCTCATCGACCGCATCCGGCGAGAGCCCGGCTCGGTCTAGGGCTGCCTTGATGGCCGTGCCGCCGAGGTCAGGAGCCTGGAATGATTTCAGGGCTCCCTGAAATGAGCCGATCGGCGTGCGGGCAGCCGAAACGATGACAATGGGATCCTGTTCTTCTTGCATGGTCATTTCCTTGAAATGTTGCCGGAAACGTTGTTCATTTGGACTGGTTGCGCGAGAGAAAACCACCGACGCCGTTCTGGAACGAGTCCGAGTGCCAATGGACTTCAAGGGCTGCGATTTCGGCTTCGAGCGCTTCGCTGAATGTGCCCTCTCCGATCTTTGAAAGTAACAGTTTTGCCTGAGCAATTGTCTTGGGGTCTCCGCGTGTCATCCGCAGAGCCCGGCTTTCGGCGACGGTCAGAAGCTCTGCATCGTCTACAACATCAAACACCAGGCCCCAGTCCTTGGCCGTTTCAGCATCGATCGCCTCGGCGCTCAGAATCATCCATTTGCTTCTCTGCCAGCCGATGACGCGAGGAAGGCGAGCGGTGTCGCCACCACCCGGCAGCAGGCCCTTCGACAGGTGGGCGTCGCCGAACGTGGCGGATCTGCCAGCCAGTACGAGGTCGCATGCCAGGGATATCTCGAGGCCTCCTGCTCGCGCGGCGCCGTGCACGGCGGCAACCACGACCAGGTGCGAGCTCTCGATCTGGTCGTTACCTCTCGGAACAGATTCAGCAGCCGCCTGACACCGGCCGGACCATCGGAATGCAGCTCCCTGAGATCGGCGCCCGCGCAAAAATGCTGACCGGCCCCGTGTAGAACGATAGCTTCGACATTGGGCTGGCCTTCGGCCAGATCCAGGGCGTCGAGGATCTGTCGCAACGTCTCTGAATCGAGCGCGTTGGCGCGTTCAGGGCGCGAAAGGGTAATCCAGACGATCCGGCCGTCGCGCTCGGAGATCGGATTCAAGTGCACTCGACCGCGGTCGGTCTCGATTGAAATTGCAGCGTCAGTCATTGAGCGGATATCCTCATTGCAGTTCAGGCCGGAAGACGGGCGCCGCCGTCGAGGCGGATCAGCGAGCCGTTGAGATAGGGGTTTTCAACGATATGTTTGACCAGAGAGGCGAACTCGCTCGGCAAGCCCATCCTTGAGGGATAGAGAAGCGCTCTCTTGAGGGCTTCGATCCCCTTTTCGGGAATCTGCTCGAACAGTTCCGTGCCGAACAGGCCTGGTGCGACAGCCACGCAGCGAACGGCGTGTTCGGCGAGATCTCTGGCGACCGGAAGGGAGAGGGCGGCAACGCCTGCCTTGCTGGCCGCGTATGCGGCCTGTCCCTTCTGACCGTCTTCGGCGGCGACCGAGGCGGTGTTGATGATGACGCCGCGTTCGTCCGCTTCGCCAAGCGGTTCGTTCTTCACCATTCGGGCGGCGGCCAGCCTCATCACATTGAACGTGCCGTTGAGGTTGATGTCGATAACCTTGCGCCATAGGTCGAAATCGTGTGGTTCGTTTCGCGATACGATCTTTGCCGAAGACGCGATCCCCGCGCAGCTTATGACCGCTCGCAAAGGACCGAATCTCTCGACACCTTCTTCGAAGGCCCTGTCGATATCAGCCGCCTCACGCACATCTACCGACGCTCCCCAGCTGGTGCCGGGCGCCAGTTCGGTTTGAAGGTCGTCAAGCCTGTCCTTGTTCAGGTCGAGCAGGAGAAGCTTTGCGCCGGCATCGGAAAGAGCTTTTGCAGTCGCCCTTCCAAGACCGGATGCCGCGCCAGTCACGGCGCAAAGGTTACCCTCAATTCGCATCGACTGTTTCCTTGATGTTCAATGTTGCCAACGTGCCTTCTTTCGCCTGCTGGCGAACAACGAAGCGCTGAATCTTTCCGGAAGGGGTCTTTGGCAGGCTTTCGACGAAGTGTATCCGCCGCGGATAGGCATGCGCCGCGAACCCGTTTTTTACATGTGCCTGCAGTTCTTTTACCAGCTCTCGCGAAGGTTCCTGGCCCATGTGGAGGACAACGGCTGCTTCCAGAACTTCTCCGCGTACCGTATCGGGAACAGCAATGACTGCAGATTCTGCGACAGCTGGATGGGAGGAGAGAACGGATTCCACTTCGAACGGGCCGATCCGATACCCGGCCATGATGATGATGTCGTCATCCCGGGCGCTGAAGTAGACGTAGCCGTCGTCGTCTATCTTGGCCATGTCTCCGGACAGGTACCATCGTCCGTCGCCTGCGAACTTCTCGCGCGATTTCCCCGGCTCATCGACGTACCCGGTGAACCAGGCGAAGGGGCTTTCGCTCAGCTCGAAGGCCAGCCGGCCGACGTCTCCTGTCGGGGCGATTTCGTCCCTGTCGAGATGCAGGATGACCGGGTTCCAGCCGGGCATGGCCAGCCCCATGGAACCGGACTTCAGAGGGCGCCTGAGATCAGGATGGTGATGATTGTTGACGAGCATCCCGGCTTCTGTCTGTCCGAAATGGTCATGTACGAGAACGCCCAGTGCATTTTTGCTCCAGGCGTTGACCTCGGGGGTGAGTGGCTCTCCGGCGCTGCTTGCACACCGCAGATCGTTCAACGGCGGCGTTATGCCGGATGCGAGAAGCGATCTGTATACGGTCGGCGCCGCCGTAAAATTGGTAACATGAAATTTCGACAGCACGTCGAAGATCAGTTCGGGAGAGAAGCCAGCGCAAAGAAGAACTGACGGCGTTCCGGTGCAGAAAGTCGCGAGTACCCCGAAATAGAGGCCGTAACCCCACCCCGGATCGGCGGAGTTCCAGAAGATGTCATCTGGCCGCAGGTCGAGCGCGAATTCCGCGTAGGCATGGAAACCAGCCAACGCCTTGGCCGGGACGACGACCCCTTTTGGTTTCCCGGTTGTTCCAGACGTGTAGATTTGAATGAATGCGCCATTTCCACCAACTGCGACGCTTGCCGTGCCCGGCTGCCCGTTGGATACAAGGCTTTCGAACGAAAGCTCATCAGCCTCGGGGACACCTGTCGTCATGATCGTCCAGGGCCGTTCTGCACATTCGGCTGCCACCGATTTCAGCTTCTCCTTCTGCGAAGCGTCGCAGGCAACCATCTTGGCATGGCAGGACTCAATCCGGAACTGGATGGCAGGAGGCGCAAACGCGGTAAAGAGCGGGACATGGACTGCGCCAATCCGGTAGATCGCCAATATGGTGACAAGGTAGGCCCGGCCCTTGCCCATCAGCGTCGCGATCCGGTCGCCCCGTTCAATTCCAAGCTTTAGAAAGGAGTCCGCCAGTTTCTCGGATTCGGTGCGAAGTTCGCCGTAGGTCAGGGTGGCTGAGGAAAGGTCGTTCAAAATTATGGTGTGTGACACCGCGCTTGGCGGGTGCCGGTCGCAGAGGTGCCAGGCGACGTCGAAATTGGCGTCGGTGTATGTTGCAACGAGTTCGTGCACCCGAGCGAGGGTGTTGGCTTCAGTGCTCATATAATCCTCCCGTGCGTGGTCGACTCCACTCAACCACATTGAACTGAACAACTGTTCAGGACGCTACGAAATTCACTGAACACTTGTCAAGTCATCAAATTTTTACGACAAGAAGACGGTTCAATTTCTACCCAAACCCTAAAAGCCAACTGTTTGGCCAGGTATCCGACACAGCCGCTGGGAAATATTTTACCATGTCTGGCTCAATGCCTTCGTCCAATGTCAAAGCGACATTCATTCCCGGAGAAACGTTTGAAAAGACGTTCCTTTTCGATGAAGACTCGATCCGCAACTTCGCTATTGCGGCCGGCGATACCAATCCGCTTCATCACGACAATGCGGTCGCCGCGGGGTCGCGATTTGGCGGCATCATAGCAAGCGGCACGCACTCTACGGCCTTGATGATGGGGGTGGTTGCAGACCAGATGACGCGGACCAGAGAGGGTGTGGGGCTGGAATTCAGCTTCCAGTTCAGACGGGCGGTCCCCGCCGGAGCCACAATGAAGGTCGTCTGGACGGTGACCAGGGTTGAGCCGAACGCGAAGCTCGGCGGTGACGTGATACACGTCACGGGGACCCTTTTCAGAGAAGGAATAGTCCATGTGCTGGCAGCCGGCACGATACTTTGCTCCTGACGCATCGCCTTGGCCCATACGATAAGGACGCAAAAGGCGAGCCGGTAGTACCCGGCTCGCCAGCTTTTAACGTGCAGGTCAGCCCTTCGAGATGTCCGTCCCGAGCGTTTCCTTTGCAAAGATGAGGCTCAGCACCATGCAGGCCGCCGCTATGCAGACAGGGTAGTATAGGCCCGAATAGACATTCCCGGTTGCAGCGACGATGGCAAACGCGGTGGCGGGCAGAAAGCCGCCGAACCATGCTGCGCTGAGGTGGTAAGGGAACGACATCGCGGTGTAGCGGATGCGCGACGGAAACATTTCCAGCAGCGAGGTCGTCGTCGGTGCGAAGACCATTGCCCCCAGAGCAAGAAGGACGCAGAGCAGGGCAATGATGGCGGGAGCATTGATGCTCGCCGGATCGGCATTGCCCAGCGGATAGCCGGCGTCGGTCAAGGCCTGCTTCAGTTCGGCTTCAAGACGCGTCTTCTGCTGTGCCGCGTCTGAAGCATCCGCGGAGTAGCTCGAGATGCTGAGGTCGCCCACCTTGACGAGAGCCGTCGATCCGGCCGCCGCCGCGTCGCTCGTGTAATTCAAGCCAAGGTTTGTCACGGCGTTGATGCCGACGTCGCAGGACGTGGTGAATTTCGCCGTTCCAAGCGGATTGAACTGGAATGAGCAATCCTGCGGATCGGCAACGATGGTGATCGGTGCCCGGCCCTGCGCACTCTCAAGCGCTGGGTTCGCGAAATGCGTCAACCCCTGAAACGCCGGTATCGTCAGGATCGCGGCAAGGAGATACCCGGTCACGTAGACAGGCCGGCGGCCTACCTTGTCGGACAGTTTTCCGAACAGCACGTACAGTGGAGCAGTCAGCACTGTGGCCGTGATCAGCATCAGATTTGCTGTCAGGTTCTCGACCTTGAGGATCTTGGTCAGAAAGAAGAGCGTATAGAACTGGCCCGTATACCAGATGACTGCCTGAGCGGGCAGGATGCACAGCGCGGCGATGATGATGATTTTGACGTTCTTCCACGTGCCGAAGGTTTCGGCCAACGGAGATTTGGATGCCTTGCCTTCAGCCTTCATGCGCTTGAATTCCGGCGATTCGTCGAGCTTAAGACGAATCCAGAGCGAAACGCCCAGCAGCACGATCGAGATGAGGAACGGCACGCGCCAACCCCAGAGGGTGAAGGCGTCGGGACCCATCACCAGGCGAAGCGGAATGATAATGGCAACTGCGAGAAGGAAGCCTATCGCGGCCGTCATAATGATCCAGGCCGTGTAGGTGGCGCGCTTGTTCGCCGGCGCATGTTCCGCGACATAGACCATCGCGCCTCCGAATTCACCACCAAGTGCCAGGCCCTGGAGCATGCGCATCGTTACAAACGCTATGGGGGCCGCGACGCCGATCGTCGCATAGGCAGGCAGGAGGCCGATAATAAAGGTCGAGCCGCCCATCAGCACGATGGTCACCAGGAATGTGTATTTTCTTCCGACGAGATCGCCCAGCCTGCCAAAGACGATCGCGCCGAAAGGCCGGAGCATGAAGCCCGCTGCGAAACCCAGCAGCGTGAAGATGAATCCCGCGGTTGGATTGACGCCGGAGAAAAATGCCTTGGCGATCTCCGTCGCGACAAGGCCGATCAGAAAGAAGTCGTAGAACTCAAAAACAGTACCGAGTGATGCTGCGACGATGACTTTCTTGTCCCTCGCAGATATTCCTGCCGCGTGCGGCATGGTTTCGACATGTGTTGTCATCTGATCCTCCCGTCAGTTAATCAAACTGAGGCATCCCACGATGCCTCGCCTTAGGTTGAAGGCACGCCCGTCCATCGCCGCGGGGATCGATCCCGGCCGCGCGGCCAGCTATTCAGCCGTCCATTGTTTCAGTTTAATGGTTGATCTCTGCGTCCCTCGCGGTCCCGCGCATCGATCAGTTTCCCCGAACGGACAGAAGAAAAACTCCGCCGTGTCCCTCAAAAATCGCGCAGCCAGAAACAGGCTGAACAATTGTTCAGTAATCTTATTTGGGGCTGAACACTTGTCAAGTCGTTTTGTTGGCCGCGCCCACGGGTCCCGTCATCACCATGCGGCAAACGGGCGCCGGTCTGCGACGGGGGATGCGTTAGGCTGAAAAGAAAGGGGATGGGTGCGGCTGGTCGCGGCTTGCAGCCGGAGGCCCGGATCAGTAAATGGCGGGTGAAAACAGCTTGAGCAGGGCCGCCTCACAATCTTCGCGAAGAACTGCGTAGTTTTTTTCCCAGTCTTTGTCTTGAAGCCATTGAATAAAGCTTCCTTCGACAACTGCCCGGGCACGCTTTGCCGCTACATTCAGGTCGTCCACCTGAAAGATTCCCGCTTGCGCTCCCTGCAGGATGACGGTGGCGTAAGTGCCATCGATATGCGTGCGCAGAAGATCCGAAAGTTCGACAAAGGTGGATTCCCGTGTCGCGTACTGGACGAGGTCGAGATAGATCAAATGAAAGTCCCGGCTTGCCTTGGGATCCAGGAAAACCCCATCCATCAGAGCAGAGAATGCCTCGCGTGCATCGTTGATGCCGGCCACTTTTTTAGCGATGCGGCGCACCGTTCCCGCAAGAGCCCACCTCATCGTCTCCATAATCAGCGCTTCTCGCGTTTTGAAATGGTAAGCGATAAGGGCAGGGCTGACATCGAGCTCTTTCGCAATCCGTCGCAACGACAGCTGCTGGGTTCCTATCGTCGCCATTGCCCTGTACGTTCCTCGGATAAGGCGTATCTCGTGCGAGGAATAGTTCGGAATTTCGATGCTTGGCAGGAAGCCCCCGTCATTGGCGACTGGCGTGGATCGGGTTGCTGTTGTCGTCTGGATAGGCTTGTGCACTTTGCGACCCGATCTCGGTTGTCTCTTGAGGTTATATGGGCGGACCGGTTCAGTGCCGTCAAGTGCTGCAGTTGCGGGATAGAGGTGTCTTATGGGCGGGGTTTAGCAGTTGGAACTTCCTCGAATTCGCTTAGGAATCCCGAGAGATCGGATGGATGGGCGAACAGAACAGGATTTCCATGCGCCCCGATTTCTGGCCGGCCTGATCCGAGCAGCTGCACACCAAATTTTTTGAGGCTACAGACATTTGCGAGAGTTCCTCCACGTCGTAACAAATATGATGGATTCCGCGCGAGGGGTTTGCACCTCTGTCGTGACCGTCCTGTCCAAGCTTGGCGAGCATGATCTTGGGTTTCACCGAAAGCGCTGCAGATAGCTCGGTGAGGCGGCCGCAAAGCGTGGCATATTCGGAAGCGTCGGCCCATTACGGCATCTAGGCTAGATGGAGCTTTTCGTACCGTCGGTGTAGACGCGGGTCGGTTCCCAACGGGCAGTTCCGTGCATCGAGAAATTGAAGTCGAGCCGTTCGGCCCGAACGCCGGCGCGCGGGATGACGCTATCGGAAATGTTGACATTTACGGCGGCGAGCTCGGCGCGGATATTTTCGGGGTACTGAAATTGCACTCCTACAACGCTATTGGCGGTGCCCGGTTAGCCTTCTGAGGTTTCATATCCAGGGACAGCCAGAAGCATGCTCATGAGCCAAGGGCACTCAAACTCGCAAAAGCGATCTGCGCCAATCCGGCGGTGGCGGCAAATGCGAGTGCACACAGGATCAGGCCAACCAGAGTTACAAGTCCATCTCTTGCCATCAGGGCGACGGAAATTAAAATCAGTGCAAGAACCGGTAGATAGTTGCCGAACGGGATTGGCAGAACAATAGCAACCGCCAAGACGAAGATCGGAAATGCTAGCAGCCACTGCATCGTTCTACCCGTGAAGACTGCCAAGCGGCCAGGGCGAACGAATGCCTCGACTCGGGCAATGATCGGGACGCTGTAGCGGACGACGAGATCCACCACTGCTGGCGACAATCGGCGCCGGCTGAGGAAGGCCGGAAGCCACGGCGTCTGGCGTCCCATGGCGATTTGCACCGCAACAAGGGCAAGTGCGCTCCCGAATACCATCCCGAAAGGCCCAGGTATCGGCGAGAGTGCAGGCAGTGCGAGAAATAGAATGGTGAAGGCCATGCTGGTCCGGCCAAGATTGGATAACATGTCTCCTAAGCTGACACCGCCTTGCAATTGCGCAAGCCGTGCCAGTTCTTTCAAGCGAACGGATGCCATCTCTTCCTGTCGTGATGCGCCGGCTGTCGCCTCAGTCATGTGATTTCGCCATTCCAAATTCGGAGAATGATCTGCCTTGCAATTTATCAGGTAGCATCAGCGGCCTTGTCTTCAAAGAGACCGATGACGGCAGCGCAAGCCGGATTGTCCTTGTCGAGCAGGTCTGCCGGGTTGCTCCGGCCAGTCGATATGCCGACGATGGTGGAGATGGTCCAGAAACTGTCCTCCGATGCACGTTGCACCAGCAGCGGAACTTGTGATGACAAACAGGTCCGTGATTGCTGGACGATCTCCAGCGGCAGATTTGCGGCTGCTGCGTATTGCTCGAACTCGGCCTGGAGGGGTCCGATGGCGAAAGTGGCAAAGAGCCATGCGATGAGATTGGAGACCATGTCGGTTCCTCGTTGGACGTTAGTTGGGGGATGAAGCGGAAGGCACCTGCCATATGGGCAGGTGCGTCGCCAGCTTAGGCGTTATTCGCCTTGTCGCGCGTCTTGAGCAGACTCCAGACCACGCCACTTGTGATGATCGCGAAGGTGATCCCGAGCGAGAGGGGCGCGGGAAACTTTTCCAAGCCCAGCATGTCGGCAATGAAGATTTTGGAGCCGATGAATACCAGCACAATGGCCAAGGCAGGCTTCAGATATTTAAAGCGATGGACCATGGCCGCCAACGCGAAGTAAAGGGCACGCAAGCCGAGGATGGCGAAGATGTTGGAGGTGTAGACGATGAAGGGATCAGTGGTGATCGCGAAGATTGCGGGAACCGAGTCTACGGCAAAGATGACGTCGGCCACTTCAATCAGCACTAGGGCCATGAAGAGTGGGGTAATGAACCAGACGGTCTTACCGGTATTCGGATGGGCCTGCCTCACGAAGAACCGATCGCCATGATGCGCGTCGGTGACGTTGAACCGGTTCCGCATGAAGCGGACGAGAGGATTGTTGGAAACATCGGGTTCTGCATCTTTCATCACAAGCATCTTGATACCCGTGAGAATGAGAAACGCTGCAAACACGTAAAGTAGCCACGAAAATTCAGCCACGAGCGTCGCACCAACACCAATCATGATGGCACGTAACACGATCACGCCGAGAATACCCCAGAAGAGTACCCGGTGCTGATAGGGGCGGGGGACGGCAAAGAAAGCAAAGATCAGGGCGATAACAAAGACATTGTCGAGCGCCAGGGTCTTTTCGATGACGAAACCTGTCATGTAGGCAAGGCCGGAATCAGCTCCGAGGTACCACCAAGCCCAGCCGCCGAAGGCGAGGCCGAGGGAAATGTAGAGCGCCGAAAGCTTTATGCTTTCACCGACGCCGATTTCCTTGTTTTCCTTACGCAAGATTCCAAGGTCAAATGACAGGATGGTGATGACCAGAGCGATGAAGCCTGCCCACATCCAGAGCGGCTTTCCCAGCCACTCCATGAAAAATAAAGATGTTTCCAAGAAAGGAACCTCTGTCGGCACGAGATGTCGGAAAGGTCCGACATCGAAAGAGCGCCGGCGGCTCTCACCAGAGGGGCCCGGACCAGCGGGTTGAGGCGCAGATAGGTGTCCTGTTCTCGTAGTTCAAGGGGTTGATATCTGGTTGATGTCTTCTGGTTTTGCTGCGAGCTAAACGTCACCATGCCCAGTTCGGTTTAATCAGCCATAGAGAGTGAGGTCGCTGACGACCGATCTCAGTCGCTTAGAGGCTATCGCCATCCACCCGACGTTGTCAGAAGGAGCTTCTGCCCGCTCTGGGTCTGATCAGGAGCCAGGCTGACAAGCACCTTGGCGACGCTTGCGAAGCTGAGGGTGGGGATGCCAGGGACGTTTCGGACCTTATCCAGCGACACGAGATCCCAGCTCGGGTCGACCGGGCCCTTCTTCAGGCCCACCGGATAGATCGTTGTCCAGTTCGCCGTACAGCGGGAGAGTGCCTGTTCCGCAATGGCCTTGTCGTCGAACAGCTTCTTGGCGATGACAGTGTAGAATAAGATCCTGGGAATAAGCGATGCCTTGGTCGCCGTTTCGCCAACGCCGAAGGACGACATCAAGACGAAGCGCTTCACCCCTGCCTCATTGATCGCCGCAATGATCTTTGGAAGTACCAGCCGTTGGAAATTGGTTCCGCTGAACATGCCTCCGATGGTCATCCGGGCGCCAAGGCATGAGACAACTGCATCAGCTTCCTTGAAGGCTGCTCGCATGGCAACCTCATCCTCGACCGACCCGGTGACAACCGTCAGCCCCGCGCGTGGCGCCACCGCCGCGGGATTGCGCACGAACGCGATGACGTTATGCCCGGCGGCCAGCGCCTCGTCGAGCACAAGTCCGCCGGTCGTTCCCGTTGCTCCCAGGATAGCTATTTTCATTTTTGACCCCTGACCTTTGACGCATATGTTGATTGTCTCTTCGACAGATGGCGTGTGGTGGATTGGGCTTCAAGGCCGAAGGCGAGCGGCTCAGAACGAACTCCTTCCGCCGAGCTTGAACTCAAGGAGGAAGCCTTGTGCCACTTTTCATGATTTCGGCCCCGAGGTGCCGACTCCTCCGTGTTGGTGCTGTGTTGTTCGGATGCTTGCAGCGGAGCTAGGCTCAGATGGGGTATTCGGCTTGAGCCTGAGCCTAGCTAGGAATGAGATGCATTGGTGTCCTAACAGCTAAGCGGTGGAAGTCGCTAACCGTGATGGCGAAAACCTAGGCCGCATATGCCGGCTGTTGCTGACGGGCGTGCAAATGCATGCTTGTCCCATCTGGAAAGGACGGCGAGCCAAATGTGCCTGCGAGCACCGTCTCCGGGCATGGCCGGCGGCCATCTGCTGCCCGACGCCGTGTTCGCGACAACGGCCCCTCGGCCACGAAAGCGTGGGCCACAGGGCCAAGAACATCGTGACCAAAGGCAACGTGTGCTTAGATCCCGATCAGGATGACGGCGGCGAGGTTCACGGATGCGCCAGCCACTACGGCAGCCCCCTCGGTGACGATCTTACGCGCACAATAAGTCCTGGTGCTATCGTCTCCAGCGGAGATTTCGTCCGCTGGAGAGTACGGTAAAGTGGATCAGTTGCATGCCGCGATGATGCGAGCCGGGCTTCCGCTGCCGCCTTCAATCGGCAACGCGCCGATTATCATCGTGCAATCGTCGACGTTTACTGCGGACAATGAATCCAGATTTGCGATGTTCTCAACGAACTTCCAACCACGTTGCAGGCCCCTTACATGGGAGTGGTAAGAGTTGTTCCACTGATCGCCCTCCCCGCGTTCCGTCTCTCCCGCGTCAATGCCGAGATTGTCTGTTGCGATTCCGTTGACACGAAATCCCTTCTGGTCTTCGATTTCAATCAAGCGGTCAAGAGCTGCCTTGCTGACGCCGGGGAAATTCCAGCCGTTGACATAGGGCGAGGTCGCCAGGTCCTGTCCGACAAAAAACTTGTCCCAACCACTGTTCACGACGAGCCAGGACCCATCCTGCAGTTTGTCCGCAACCGCATTAATGTCAGATACAGTGACGTTATTTTCAGAGCTTTCAGAGAAGTTCGTCTTGTTAATGTCCGGGCTGGGGACGCCGTTATTTTTGTCCAGCTCGTTCTGCACCCGCTTACTGATATCGATATATACGATCGGTCCTGTCAAATCCTTCAACGTAAGTTCACTTTGGAATTTGATCGGAACAGCGTCTTTTTCAAGAGTCTCTTTGGTGTTTACGTAGTGCGAGGGAGCGTCCACGTGTGTTCCGTGATGTTCGGCGATCCTGAGTATGCCTCGATAGAAGTGGCCACTATCCATGGGATTGGTACTGGGCTCGAACACTGCCTGGGGGAAAAAACTTGGAATCGGTTTGCTGTCTCCAAGAGGCTTGGTCAAGTCGGCTTCTGTCGGCTTTCCCTCCAACGGTTCAAAGGTTGGAATGGGGTGCGTAAGATCGAGGTAACGCGTCTCTGCGCCCGCATGCCCCGCAAGCATGGCTCCTGTTACCGATAGTCCCAACGCAAGAATGGTGCGTTTCAAATTCATAAGCAAACTCCGCTCTCATTTAAGATACTAATTAGTATTCCAATACCAATTAGTATCTTATGACGCACAGTTCAAGAAACTGCGGTTCACTCTTTCGAGAGCGCTTCGTGATCCCAGCGGCCTATGCGCCCGACGTGTTAGGTGACTAAGCGTCGGTGAGTCCATTCGGCTGAAATCCAGTCCAAATCCCCCAATTACGGTCCATCAATTGCGGATGCCTGGGACCTTTTCGCAATGCTATTAGCCGCCACCGCTTAAGACCTCCCGGCGAACAGTCGATCAGGGCGCGCCACGCGTTTCACCCAGCAGGCTAGATCCTACTGACGACAGGATTCGCTCCCACCAATGCGCTCGTGTCTGTCCACTCTGAGACCTACCCGAGAGCTTGTGTTTCCAGCGCTGCGCAGATAGCCATCAGATCAGCAACGATGCCTTGCATTTGATCGCGTGCGTCCTCGAAACTCTTCAGCGCCAGAAGCTCGTCGAAGTTATTGGAAATCTTTGATCCGACGGAATCTGTGCATCTCGTTGTGGTTGCTCGGTTCGAGGGAAATGGAATGACTTTGCTCATCAAAACTCCTCCCATTCCTGCGTTGCCGCAGCGGTCGCGGTTCTGCCGCGAAAGGCACCGGCGAGCTTGTTGTTAAGCGCGCGGGCCGGAGAGGCGGCCGGCCGGCTGGTTCGGTCCACCGCGCGCGGCTGGGAAGTAGCCCCCTCGAGCTTGAAGCCGGCAACGAGATTGCGCAGCTTGACCGCTTCCTGAGCCAGGCTCGAAGCCGCCGCGGTCGATTCTTCCACCATCGCCGCATTCTGCTGGGTGCTCTGGTCCATCGAATTGACCGCCGTGTTGATCTCGGCCAGTCCCGTCGACTGTTCCTTCGCCGAGACGGCGATCGCGTTCATGTGGCTGTTGACCTCGCCGATGAAGCCACCGATGACATTCAGTGCCTCTCCGGTGTCGCGCACCAGCTTGACACCGCTTTCGACCTCCGTCGATGAGTTCCGGATCAGTCCCTTGATTTCCTTTGCGGCCTGGGCCGACCGCTGAGCCAGTTCGCGCACTTCTTGAGCCACCACGGCAAAGCCCTTGCCTGCGTCGCCGGCGCGCGCAGCCTCGACGCCGGCATTCAGCGCCAAAAGGTTAGTCTGGAACGCGATCTCGTCGATGACGCCGATGATGTTGGAGATCTGCTGCGAACTCTCCTCGATCCGGCGCATCGCTTCTACCGCATGGGAGACGACTTCGGCCGATTTTGCAGCGCTCTGGTTGGCTTGCGTTGCGACTATGCGGGCTTCTTCGGTGAGCTTCGTCGAGGACCCGACATTGACGGTGATCTGATCGAGCGCGGCGGCGGTTTCCTCGAGCGAAGCGGCCTGCTGTTCGGTCCGCCCGGCGAGGTCCTGGGCGCCCGAGGCGATTTCGCGGGTGCCGTTGTCCATCGTGGTTATGCTCTCGGCAATCGCCGAAAGGGCGGTGCCAAGCTGGCGGACAGACAGGTTGAAATTATTGCGCAGGGGCTCGTAGTCCGGTGCGAAGGCTCCTGTCAATTGGAATGCGAGATCGCCGGATGCGAGGCGCTTCAGACCGGCGCCAAGATTTTCGGAGGCAAAGCGCAACTGCTCGGCTTCCATGTCTGTGCGGTTCTGAACGGCGGCCCGTTCCGCTTCCTGGTGTTCGCGCATGGCATGGGCTTCACCTTCAAGACGATCATTGGTGATGGAGGCCTGGCGGAACACTTCCACGGCCGCAGCCATTGCGCCAATCTCGTCCTGGCGACCGAGCAGGGGAATCGTCGAACCCGCATCGCCTTGCGCAAGCTTGCCCATCGCCTCAGTGATCCGCGTGATTGGATTGGCAATACCGGTGATGGAGTAGGCGATGGCCGCAGTGCCGGCGAGAAGTGCAACCGCGCACAGGATGTAGACCAGGTTCAGCGAATACTCCAAAAGCGCCTGGTTGCGCGCCCCGGATCTCGCCGCGCCTTCTTTGTTGATACCCGTGATGATATCGATCGAGTTCGCGATTTCGTTTGCGGTGGACCTCATCTTTCCGGAAATGAGCCCTTTCGCCTCATCGTACTTTCCCTCGGCTGAGGCTGCCACCATCCTAGCCCCTGCGGCATGATATTTCTCAATGCCGTCACGTATCTTTTTCAATTCGGCTTTTTCGCCGCCCTCGCTCACCAGAGCGGAATAGTCGTCGATCACCTTGGCAAAACGCGCCCTTTCGTCCGCAATCAAATTGTTCGCCACCGCCTTTTCGTCGGCATTGGTTGCCAGAACATGGCGCATGTAGGCGATCCGCATATCGGAAAGGGCGGTGTCCATTTCCTTCGATCGCTCGACGCTCGGCAGCCAGTTGGCGACGATTTCGGCGCTGTTGGTGTCGATTTCACGGATCGAGCTGATCGAGACCCAGGACAGGCTGGCAGCGAGGAGAAACATCCCGGCAACGATGCCGATCAACGAGAATTTTAAACTTGGTCGCTTCATTTCAAATTCTTTCACTACTACGCAGCGATGCTCTTTGGATCGCCCACTTGAGTAGCCCGGTTCATCCGCTAAAACATCTCGTTGGTGTGACAGGTCGATCGTTCGAGCGCGGCGGGCTTTGACGCACGCGATGAAACCGCCAGGATGGTTAACGGTTTCCTCTCGAATCCCGCCGCACACGTAAAGCGCGCTTTTTGAGGATAGAGATTGCCAGAAATGGACACTGCTGGGGATGAAAGCCTCGAATGTTTCACGGGATCACATGCTTACGAAAGTCACTGCGCAAGCGACTTCCGTTTAATGTGCCGAAACTCCCTCGGAGTTTTCAAATTCGGGTTCGCAGGTACCCCGGCGGCGATTACTAGCGGATCAGGTGGGCCAATTCTCTCGCCCTTCAATAGCGTGAACGTGTTTCAAGGGCCGAAAGGTCAAAAGCCGCCCGATATCGTCGATCTCTCCGATCATATCGATAGCCGGAAGGTGAGGGCGCAGGATTTCAGATGACGCGCGAGCCACGCCTAATATACAAGCCGCCCCCCTCCACCACGTCCGGCTTCGCCAGAGGACGGCACCCTCGTGAGAGGTATTATGTTCCAATTGGTACCATCCATGCTCATGCGATTGAAAACGATCGCAGTGCGGTCGTTGTTCATTGCAAAAGTTGAATTGAAATGAACATTTCTGCTTGGCATATGAATGATCCCATTGAGTTTTGCATCGTTGGTACCGTTGAACAACAGGTCTGATTGCGCGAGATTGGGAGCTTCGAAGAAAAGGATGTCTTTGTAGGGGCCGGTCTTGGGCGCCGACAGGTCGATGTTGACATTGCCGTTGAAGAATATCTTCGAGGTGTCTGCGAAATAGAGAGTAACGTCTTCCCCAACGAGCGTCGTTCCCGAATTAAAACTCCAGCCTCCGTCTTTAATGACGTAGAGTCCAGGCTTCAATTCGATCCTTGGTGATCCGTTGGCACTTGTCCAACCACAGTAAATGCCTGGAGAAAGCCTGTGTGTGTTCAGATTGTCCGGTAAATGCCCGCCTAATTGAGAATTGCACCCAAGCGCCCTGACCTCGGGCAAGCTTTCGGAAAGGCCGTCTGCTGCAACGCTACAATTTTTCTCCACGGCAGGGTTGAGCTGATTGTTATAGGAAACCTGTGCTCCCTTGACACAAATGCGTGCCACATCCAGCCCATTGCCGCCATCGGTGAAAGTTGCCGCCGGGTACGCAGCGGAGCGCACATGAATTTCGCAGTCGGTCTTGCGAATTCCCGCGCCCGAATTGACGTAAAATCCATTTACACTCTCCTCAAGCAACAAAATGCAGGCCGCATTGTTTCCCGACGGTTCATTGGATGTCGTTGCGGCGGCGGCTCGAACAGAAACCGGGATCTCCTTGATATCCAGTATGGAAAGCAAGGACGTTTTCAGTGAAGCCTCCGCCCGCCCGGAGATAACGCCGTCCTTGTCGCTCGTAAACTCAGCACGAGCCGCATATCCTGTCATCGAGACAAGTCCGGCATCAAAGAATTGCTTGGCCGTGACAATCTGCATATTTTTTGGTTCCCTGGCTGCGGCCAGAACAGCTGCATCGAGATTGCTTTGCAGGCTGCTCCGTACACTGAGAGCATGAGCAAAATCCATTGCTCCGCCGGCTGCGCCGAGTAAGACAACGGATACCAGCGCTGTCATGATCGCAATATTTCCCTCCTTGTTTCGGAGAAGATGCAAGGAGGTTCTGGCAAGCGGCCCTATAGGAAAACCTGACAATTTCACACCAAAAGTGCGGGCCTTATTTACTGTGAAGGAATGTAAGTCTCGCAACATGTCGCCTCTGCCGATCTATCCGTGGAACAGCAGGCATTCGTCGAGGATAATTAATTTTGCATAGACTGCTTTGAAGGGTTCACACTCTGCTTTCACTATTGCGCACATCTCGGATATAGGCTGCGCTCATCGCACAACTCTTGCCACCCATCCCATAAATGCAACTTCCTCGTTGCGGGATGAAGGATAGCTGTCGCACGGCGTACAACTAGTGTGAGTTTGGCCGGCTCTGTTGCAAAAATCCCGTTGGTGTCCGAAAGAGCGCCGAAGATTCAGCGAGACTATTGATGAGCGATTTCAAGTGGCGTCATTTTCAGGCTGCCGCCGGGTTGAAGGGTGGATTCGCAGTTTGAAGACGGCCGTGTTCAACAAGGTCGATGTGTAATCGGCGGACTTCGACAAAGGTTTCGAGGTCATGCGCGCTTTGCGCAAAGGACAGGCTGCGATTTTCAACCTAACGGGCGACATCCGTGGAGAAGTACACATTGTTGAACGTGCTTTCGGCATCGGACCAAGCGCGCTGACGAAAGCGGTAGCACTGCTCACTCAGAGTCTCGAAAACCGCGAGGCTGCCAGGAAATCGACGTACCAACCAACGGCCATTATGCCAAAATGGAAATTTGCAACAGAGCCTGACGACTGAGGTGGCGGCGAGTTGGAAGGGCATGCTGGCGTTGTTCTCATCGATCATGCTGGCCAGGCAGCCATTGAAGGCGAACGATGAGGCGCAGAGGCCGGGGACAACGCCAGCACCTGCGAGAATTTCCCGATAGACTGTGGAGCGTCCCAGTTCAAGTTGTCGGTCTGCTTCGGCAGACGGACGTTCTGACGCGTCCCTCCGCCGTTCGCAAAGCCGATCGGGCTTGCGCTATGAAAGCCGTCGATTGGAGGGCCGCTTATGCGACGCGACCTCTCTAATTGCGATGCCTTCCCCCAGGCAAAGTAGCAACCGTCATCCAACCGCCTTCTGGAGATAAGAGTGGTCAAAAACGCCGGCAGCCGATGTCCGATTTCCTTCATCGAGCAGACCGGCGCGGATCATCAGGTCGATGGTGGTCTCGAGCGCTTTGGCGGGGATGGCGAGGCCTTGCGGCCACATACCCATGTCACGCATGTAACGGAACCCACGCCGAGCCAGACCTGGATCGTCAGGGACGGTGATGCGCTGGAAGATCGGCAGCGTGATCTCCTCCTTCGAGGGATCGTTGGCGATCACATAAGCTTCGCCGAGCGCTTCCAGGAGCTTGCCGACGGTTTCACTATTTTCTTCAAGCCATCTCTTATTGGCGATGAGCGCGGCAAAAAGGATTTCCGGAATGACGTCGTTGATCTCGCCGATCAGGTTGTAACCCGCCTGTTCAGCCACGAAATTCCATGGCGCCGGCTGCGGTGCGCAATCGATCTCGCCAGACTGCAACGCTTCCCAGCGCTTTGTGTGGATGCCCGAGAGCACGAAGTCGTAGTCGCCGGGATATTTGAGCCCCTCGCGGGAAAGTAGCAACTGGGTGTAGATCGCCGTACCCTCGGTGAGCGACGAGGTACCGATTTTCTTACCTTTCAGTTCGGCGATCGATCTGATCGAAGCGCCTGCCACGATCGACATGGGAAGGCGGTTGGAGTTCGATGCCACCACACGCAGCTCGCCGCCCTTGACGTAATTTGCCACTGCACCTTCAGGTGGTGTGATCGCGAGATCTGCCTCGCCTTCCACGACCGCGGTTGTCGCCTTATCGACGCTGCCCAAGCGCAGATATTCAATTTTCAACCCGCGCTTCGCGAACAGCCCCTGCTCTTCGGCGACGAAGACCGGTAGCCAGTTGAACCCCTGCGCGCCGCCCGCCAATTTAATTGTGATCGTCATGAATATTCCTCCAATGTATCGGCAATGAACTAGCGGTTCTGTGCCTTGAGCCGTTTATCGAGTAACGGATATACGCGTCGTACGTTACCCTCGAAGATGGCGTGCCTGTCTTGCGTACTCAGGTTCAGCGCGTCGATGTATCGCTTGGTATCGTCGAAGCTGTGACCGGTTTCCGGATCGATGGCCTTCACGGCGCCGAGCAGTTCGGAGCCGAACAGAATGTTCTTCTTGTCGACCACCCTGAACAGCGTATCGATGCCGGCTTGGTGATAGACGCAGGTGTCAAAGAACAGGTTGTTCATCAGATGCTGGCCAAGCGGGGGCTTCTCAAGCATGATCGAAAGACCACGGTAACGCCCCCAATGATACGGCGCCGCACCACCGCCATGCGGGATGATCAGCCGCAGCGTCGGATGGCGTTCGAACAGATCGCCCTGGATCAGCTGCATAAAGACAGCGGTATCTGCATTGATGTAGTGAGCTCCGGTCGTATGCAGGCAGCGCTCGCAGGAGCCTGACACATGGATCATCGCCGGGACATCCAACGCGGCCATGGCCTCCCACATCGGGTCCCACCATTCATCATGGATCGGCGGTGCACTCCATCGCCCGCCTGAGGGGTCAGGATTGAGGTTGCAGCCGACGAAGCCTTGATCAATGCGACGCTCCAGCTCTGCTATCACCGGCTTAAGGTCGCCATCGACGGTTTGCGGCAGCTGGCAAACACCGGCGAAATTCTGCGGGAACATGTCAACGATCCGTTTGACACAATCGTTGGATATCGTTGCCCATTCGGTCGCGATTTCCACGTCGCCAATGTGATGCCCCATTCCGGAAGCGCGCGGACTGATGATAGTCAGGTCAGACCCACGTTCCTTCTGGAGCCGCAGCTGATTGCACTCGACAATCCCGGACAACTCCTCGTCGGAGATGCCGGGGTAGACGGGTCTTTCGTGCGTCTTGCCGTCGGCATACGCAACTTGCGCCTTGCGGAAGTCATGGTGTTCCTGCGGCTCGGTCGTAAAATGCCCGTGACAGTCTATAACAAGGGTCATCACGCGTCCCATCTTGCTGGAAGCACGTTCACGCCGCGGAAACGCCAGCCTTTGGCCTTCAGCTCCTTGTCCGGATCGAGACGCAGGTTCGGGAACTGCCTGAAGGCCTCTTCAAGTGCGATCTCACCCATCGCGCGCGAGAGGAAGTGCCCCGAGCAGAAATGCGGTCGGAAGCCGAACGAGACGTGCTGTTTCTTTTTGCGGAACATGTCGAATTGATCCGCATGTTCGAAACGTGCCTCGTCGCGGTTTGCCGAGCCCATGACGATAGCCACCGAGGAGCCGGCAGGGATCGTTGTGCCGGTAATCTCGAAATCGGTGGCGGCGACGCGCGGCGTCACGCCAATCGGCGCAATCCAGCGCAACCCCTCGTCGAAGGCCCTGAGCGCATGTGCCGTCGGGTCTTGCGCCATCACCTTCGCCTGATCGGCGTTCGAAAGCAGACCGGCGCAGGCATTCGCCGCCGCATGTCCGGGTTCCTGCAGCCCTCCCAGAATGATGACGCGCATCGTTGGCGAGATCTCTTCCAGGCTGCGCACCTTGCCTTCGGGCATGCCGCCATACATCACGTGGCTCATCAGCGTGTGGTTGGGCTTGGCAAGTGCCGCGTCATAGAGCGCGCCAAGCTGGTTGCTGATGTCCTCGAGCGCCGCATCAAGCCGATCCCACACCGCCTGGTCGTTGGATCCATTCTGCAGGCCGAGCGCCATCGCGTGGAACCACTCGACGAGGTTCTCGTTCGAGGTTTCCGTCAGCCCGATCACGTCGCCGATGCAACGTACGGAAATCGGCTCGAAAAGTTCCGTCGTCAGGTTTGCCTCGCCCTTGTCCTTGATCTGGTCGATGAAGCGCTGCACCACGGGCCGCGTCAGACGGTCGACATAGGAGCGAACGCGCTCCGCCGTCAGATCGATTTCAATGCCTTGACGCAGACATGCGTGCTCTTCGCCCGACATCGTCAAGACGTTCGGCATGCCCATGACGCGAGCCTCCGGGCGATCGGCAGCGCCCGACGGGCCGAAAATCTTGTCATTTGCGCCGACCGTACGGCAATCGTCGTAGCGGGTGACGAAATACTCATTGGTTCCCTCAAAAAGGGCGACCGGTGCCTCCTTACGCAGCCGCGCATAGACGGGATAGGGGTCCGTATACAGATTGTCGCTCGTCAACTCTGACGCATTGCTAGACATGTCTTCCTCCCATTCAGAACATCAAGACGGCAGCGCTGATTCAGCTCTGTTCTCTCGCCTCGGTTATTTCTCTGTTCATGCCGAACCGGAAACGTCAGGGTCGACAAAGCCTGATCTCGAATACCATGGCGTTTTCAGATACTATAAGTATCTTGAAGTGGATCGACTGTCAATAAGCAGTGGGGGTTCCCGGCGATGTGCAGCGGTCCATTTGAAGGCCACAGCTCCAGTTCATTTGGTACCCGGGCCGTAAAATGGCGCGATGCCTTGCTATTTCGAATACCTATTGGTATTGGAACACTGATAGTATCCAATGTGACAGGGAGGAAATCATGACGCAGACGATGCGTGCCGCGCGCTTGCACGCGGTTGGCGAGCCTATGAAAATAGAACAAGTCGCAAGACCGCTGGTCTCCGGCAGCGATGTCGTGGTTGAAGTCAAAGCCTGCGGAATGGTACCCAATCTCGGCAACGTGCTTGCGAATTGGGAGACGTGGTATCCCCAGATGCCTCTGCCGCCGCGGCCTGCGATCCACGGCCTTGACCCTTCGGGGATCGTTCACCAGGTCGGAGAACAGGTCGTGGGCCTCAAGCCCGGTGACCGGGTTTACGTCAATCCCGGCCGTTTCTGTGGGGCCTGCCACGCGTGTTCGTCGGGTCATCCGCAGGCCTGCCAGCATTGGACGCTCGGCGGTTACTTCGGCTACAACACGAAGAGCCTGGAGATGTTCAAACGTTATCCGTACGGCGGATTCTGCGAATACATGGTGGCGCCGCAGGCACAGGTCGTCAAAATCCCCGACAACATGTCTTTTGTCCAGGGATCGCGCATGGGCTATCTCGGCACGTCTTATGCCGCCTTGAAGAAATGTGGCCCGTTGATGGGACGCTCGTTGATCATCAACGGCGCGACCGGAACTCTCGGTGTCGGAGCTACGCTCTTTGCACTCGCAATGGGGGTCGGCAAGATTTACGCAGTCGCGCGTGGCGACGAGTTGCTCGCCCGCCTGAAGGCGCTTGCACCACACAGGATCGAAACCTTCTCGAACCGCGCCGGCTCCACGGCTGAATTCGTCAAAGCCAAAACCGACGGCATCGGCGCGGATCTGATGCTCGACACGCTTGGCGCCAAGGCTCCGCTGGAGTCCATGATCGATGCGATGAAGGGCGTTCGACGGGGTGGTCAGAATCATCAATATCGGTGGCACGGCGGGCGATCTGCCTGTCGATGTCAAATGGTGGATGGACGAACAGATGGAACTGATCGGCTCGGTCTGGTTCACTGCGGCCGAAGGCATGGAAATCGCCGCCATGGTCAAAGGCAATGTCATAGACCTTTCGATTATGGAGCCGATGGTGTGGCCGCTGGAAGACATCAATGAAGCGATTTCCGGCGTCACAAAGGGCGACGGCGGCTTCACCTACTACGCCGTGACGCTTTAATCGACAAGCGAAGCGGACATAGGAACGGCTGTGAATAAACACGGGCCTGCCTCACCATTGAGGGAGGGCAGGCCCATCCGGCTCTGCCCTTCACGGTCGCCGACTTCAAAACCTACGCCCATCGGTATGCGGTCGCGTTACAAAGTGTTTTAAAGAATGAAAAGGTCTTTTTCTTCCGGCTTCGGAACGAAGCAGGTCGTCGTTCTGCCTGCAAACCGGTAGCGGTTGCGCGCTACAAATTTATAGAGCCCATCCGCCCACTTTCTCGGAATGAGACGAAGAACACGGCACATCGTCCAGGGAAATCCGAGGCCGGCCACAAATCGAATAGTGCCCTCCGCGCGATGGTAAGCCCAACCATCCTGAAGAAACAGGTTGGTTTTGAAGTTGCGGTCGTCAAGTCCATAGTGCCTAAAAAGCGCCGAGCCGATCTGCGACTGCGCGGTTATGAAACGATACTTGCCACTCTTATCGTGTTTCAGCGCAAACTTGACCCAGCCAGAACAGAAGACGCACTCGCCGTCAAAGACGAAGATAGGCCCCTCATCCGAAAAGGACGGGATCGCCCGATCCCGCCTGTAGCTGTATTGCTCAGTGCCCGGCACGGGTTGGCTTTCCATCTTGACGACATAGCCCTCGGAATCCGGCATAAACCGTTGAAGCGCACGCGGGATCATTGAGAGG
Organism: Rhizobium sp. AN73; assembly: GCF_030757975.1. Classification (NCBI taxonomy): domain Bacteria; kingdom Pseudomonadati; phylum Pseudomonadota; class Alphaproteobacteria; order Hyphomicrobiales; family Rhizobiaceae; genus Rhizobium; species Rhizobium sp. AN73. The sequence goes on along the minus strand of NZ_JARWME010000003.1, from coordinate 111,116 downwards.
CACCTGATCAATACTCGGTCCGTTCGGACGTTGGGGTGTTTTTCAGTGCGGTTATGAATGCATGGAACCCAGCTCTCAGCGGATTAAAGAGTGGATTATGTTTTTCCTTTAGCATGACCTCGCCGAGCAGCTTAGTGCCGAGCGCCACGGCAGCAGCCGCTTCGGGCGCAAGGCCTGAACTGCCGCGCATGCGGTCCACAATAGCGATGATGTCGTCATGATTGTTATGTTCAAAGGTCACATAGGCGGCCTTGTCGGGAGCATGACCATCGCGTCCTCGAACCAGCTTGACTGATACTTCGTAGGTGTAGCTCGAAAAAGCCATTGATCTTACCCCATGGGTTTGTTGCCGTTACGAATGGTGATCGTGTTTGTTGCACCGCAACCGGTCGGCGTAGCGCCGACCGGTCAGTGAGTTGATCCGGCATAGATCAGTTGTTTGGTGCGACGTTTCTCTGGGCCGTCCAAGACGCGATATAGTCCATCAGTCCCGGTGACAGGCAGTCGTATGGGGGAAGTCCCAAATCATTGAGACGTTGACGGACCCCATCCATCATATCTGGGTCGACGCCGGCTTCGATGATTGAAGAGACGAAGGCTGCAAAACCGGGCTCTTGCCATCCGCTCTCCTGGAACCGTTCGGGATGGATGAAATCAAGGCCCTGAAAGGGGTGATCCCGCTCTACCGGCCCATACATGTGCACGCCGCATTCTGTGCAGGCGTGCCTCTGGATCAGCGCCGACGGATCGACCACCGCCAGCTTGTCGCCGTTTTCGAGTACGCTGACCTTGTCGTGCGGCGCGACCGCGACCATTGAAAAGACCGCGCCTTCCGGCTTCCAGCATCTCGTGCAGCCACAGGCGTGGTTGTGCGCGATGGCACCTTCGATCCTGACCTTGACCGGGCGATCGGTGCAGGCGCAGACAAGCACGCCGCCCGAAAACTCCCCGGTGCTCCTGGATATGCCTTTGTCGAGCAGGGGATGTATCGAGATTGAATTTGTCATGACTTCCTCCTTGTGCCGGCCAGTACACGGATCCGGGCGCCGGCCCGCACCGTCTCACGTTTACAGCTGTCTCTTTTTCAGTAGACGACGACCGACCGGATCGATTTGCCTTCATGCATGAGGTCGAAGGCAGTATTGATTTCCTCCAGTGGCATGGTGTGGGTGATGAGATCGTCAATGTTGATCTTACCCTCCATGTACCAGTCGACGATTTTCGGAACGTCGGTCCGTCCACGCGCGCCGCCAAAGGCGCTGCCCTTCCATACCCGCCCGGTCACCAGTTGGAATGGTCTTGTCGATACTTCCTTGCCGGCTTCCGCGACGCCGATGACAATCGATTCACCCCAGCCGCGATGGCAGCATTCCAGCGCTTGGCGCATGACGGTGGTGTTGCCGGTGGCATCGAAGGAGAAATCGACGCCGCCGCCGGTCAGATCCTGGATCGCCTGCACAACCTTGTCGGAGCCGACATCCTGCGGATTGATGAAGTCGGTCATACCGAACTTGCGGGCCATTTCAACCTTGGCCGGATTGAGGTCCACGCCGATGATCCGGTCGGCGCCGACCATTCGGGCGCCTTGGATAACATTGAGACCAATGCCGCCAAGGCCGAAGACGGCAACAGTCGCGCCCGGCCACACCTTTGCGGTGTAGATCACCGCGCCTATGCCCGTGGTCACCCCGCAGCCGATATAGCAGATCTTGTCGAAAGGTGCGTCTTCGCGAATCTTAGCGACAGCAATCTCCGGCAACACCGTGAAATTCGAGAAAGTCGAGCAGCCCATGTAGTGGAAGATTTGTCCAGAATCGCAGGAGAAGCGACTTGTCTGGTCCGGCATCAGCCCCAGCCCCTGCGTCCCACGGATTGATGTGCAGAGATTGGATCGGCGTGAAAGGCAGGTTTTGCATTCCCGGCATTCCGGCGTGTAGAGCGGAATGACGTGGTCACCAACCCTGAGTGAGGTTACACCCGGGCCGATCTCCCTCACAATGCCGGCGCCCTCATGGCCGAGGATTGCCGGAAACTTGCCTTCGGAATCGAGCCCCGAAAGCGTGTAGGCATCGGTATGGCAGACGCCTGTCGCCATGATCTCGATGAGGACCTCACCGGTCCGGGGGCCGCCGATGTCGATCGTTTCGATGGTCAGAGGTTTGTTGGCCGCCCAAGCGACCGCAGCGCGCGATTTCATGTGGAATCCCTTGTCGCGATGCGGGCATATCCCGCATTCGTAGCAATTAAGAAAGACCGTCGGTGTCCGGCGGCCCATACCAGGTGTGAGAGATGACGAGAGGTAGATACCTCCCGATGACGCGCTTGGCTTCCATGCCCGAAATTGTCGCCTGACGGCGAGGGTCCGGTTCGTACCTGCTAACGCCCCTAATCGTGGCGATTGCAACCGGCTGCAGCCCGACCATGGTCTTCCTCCTTCCTTTACGTGCTAACGGGTTGGGCTCTCCTCTTGACGTTCGTATCAGTCTGTAGATACTATTTGGTATCTGAAATTGCAAGGCGCATCTTTGAATTGGTGAGACGCCGGCTTGCGGAGGAAGAAATGCCGGCGCGGCCCCGTTTGAGGAGGGCGCGTGCCCGTTTTGAAATCGGGAGGTGAGAATGTTTACTGTAGCCGCCGGCCAACGGGTGCAAAGGAATGAGTTGAACGATATCGTTCTGGCAGGCGGTGCGCTCGGCCTTAATTGGCTGCCGGTCCATCTTGCCCTTTGCGCAGGAATATTCGAGGCAAGCGGATTGCGCGTGTCTCTCAAGAGGACAGGTAGCGCCGAGAAAGCGACAGCCGCGGTCAAAGCGGGGGAGGCCGATCTTGCGATCACCCCACCGGAGGGCGCCATCGCCGATAACGTTGCCGGCGGCGCGGTGTGCATCCTGGCTGGAAACATCAACCGCCTGCCGCTATCGCTGATTGCCAACCCTCGCTTTACTCGGATTGAGGAGTTGAAAGGGAAAGTGCTCGGTACATCCTCCATGACCGAGGGAACGGCAATCTACACGCGCGAAATGCTCTCGCGACACGGCCTCGACTATCCAGTGGATTACCAACTCTCCGTTGTCGATAGGCATCCGGCGCGGTGGAAAGCGCTTCAGGAAGGAAGCCTTGACGCGGCAGTGCTGCCGCTCAACTTTGTCGGTGTGGATGCGGGATATATCAATCTCGGGGAGTTCAGCGATTATATTCCAGACATTGTGTACACCGCGATTGTCGGCCATCGCAGATGGGCGACCACACACTGTGAGCAGATAACAACGCTGCTGGCCGGGCTGCGCGAAGCGACGGAATTTCTCTACGATTCCTCAAGTAACGCGCTGGTGCGATCGATTGTGATGGAGGTTACCCAGACCAACAAACACTGCAGCCAACGCGCGCTCGACTATTTGCGGGATAAGGGCGCCTTTGCCCGGTTCCTGGAAATTCCGGCAGCAGCGCGTGCAACCACGCTGGATTTCATGATCAAGGCAGGTCTCTTGGATGCCAGCAAGCGCGGCTTAGCAGCCACGACATTTCATGAGAGTTTCACTGAAGCAAAGATCGCAGCATAGGCGGAGAAGAACGATGGAACTTGCATTTGAGCCTATGGCTATCCTACGGGTCCTGTGTGGCCTCTGGTTTATCCCGCATTGCATCGGGAAAATCAGGCATGTCGGTCCGGCTTCCGCGACATTTGCCAAAGCCGGATTTCATCCCGCCCGCCTGTTCGTTATCGTGACGATCATTGTGGAGTTGATTGCCGGAGCGGGGATGGTGTTCAATATCTTTCCCCGGCTTGCCGCCGGCATGGCGGTTGCAGTCCTACTGGGGGCCAGCTATGCCGTACTCAGAATCAACGGATTGAACTGGCGATGGCAGAAACAGGGGCCGGAATTCATGGCGTTCTGGTCAGCAGCCTGTATCCTCTCTGTGCTTGGTTGACCCCATTTCGTTTTCGAGATACGCGTGGTATCTGAGTGCAGGGGCAATCAAGGAGTGTAGAGTTGGCGCGACTGACACGCGAACAGAGCCAGGCGCGGACGAAAGCAAAGCTGCTTGCGTCCGCGCGCGAAGTTGTTGCACGCGACGGATACGAAGGGGCAACCGTTGAACGCATCGCCGAGGAGGCAGGCTTCAGCAAAGGTGCTTTTTATTCCAACTTCAACGGGAAGGAAGATATCTTCCTTTATCTGCTTGAGACTCACTCCGGCGAGGATGTAGTCGAACTGCAACGTCTTCTCGGGGACATAAACGACGGACAGCTCTTCATTGATACTCTCAGCAACTGGGCGCAGGAGCGTTCAGCGGACCCTAGCTGGGGCATGCTGGCGCTGGAACTGTTTCGCCGCGCCAGACGCGATGCGACTTTTGGCGAGCGACACTCGAATCTGTTTCGTGCCCAGTGGGAAGGACTTGGAAAAATTCTCTTGCGTCTCTTCCCGGAGGGTAAGGCGCCCGCGGAACCGGCGACGCTTGGAGGCATCGTATTCGAGTTGACTTATGGCGCGGCATCCAGCTTCACAGAAGGGCCGACCGTCGGCGAACTGGTCAATGTCGCGTTGAGCTCGATGTACAAGGCATATGGCTTGGGGCATGAAACAGCCAACTGATGCGCGCAGTTGGGTGCCGAGCGCTTTAAGACCGCTACCAGCTTCGATCAAATTTCTCGGGCTTCAAATTATGCCGCAAATTTTGGGTGGACAAGGCAAGCATTCATCTTGAGAACCCGTCATTTTTGCGCGACCGGAAAATATCCGCAGAAAAGTGGATGTCGATGATTTTGAACAAAGATCAATACCCACCTGATGTTAAAAGCAGCTGGGAGGATTTTGAATTGGCGGCGCATCAAGCCTCGTAAATCCCGGATGGTGTCCAACTTTGAATGCTAATTCTGTCTGCGCTTTCGGCCGTTGGTATAGTCGATTTGTACCTTGCGGAAGAGCTCACGCTTCCGACTAGCAGGATAGGGCCCGGAATAGCCGAGGATAATTTTTACCCAGGGCATGTCCCTGGTAAATCTGTCCGTCAGCGCGCCTCCCAAAACAGAGCTTCGACGGGCTGGCGCGCGCTGTGAGCGGCCAGCCCGTCTGTTACGCTATTATGCCTTCACGGTCGGGCGAAGCGCATGAGCTCCATCGCCGCTAAGAGCGACCACAACGAGGCCCACGATCCAGAACGCTGGAAACTCCCACCCACCATTCGGGTTGGTGAAGAAAAAGCCAGCGGCTGCGTGGACGCTGACGATTGCTCCAAGCAGTACAGGTATGAGCGCTATGGCGGCGATGCGGGCGAAGAAACCCACGATTAGCGCGAGGCCTCCCGCGAGCTCAATCGCTATGGTCAGATAGGCAAGCGCTGGGGGGAGCCCAAGACTTCCAAAATATTGGGCCGTTCCCGCTGGCGTGAACACAAAGATCTTGAGACCCGCGTGTGCCAGAAACAAAAGGCCGAGCGCCAGGCGCAGGATAAGGATGGCATAGGGGGCAGTGCGCACGTCAATCAACATAATCTCCTATTTGTTTGTTGGCCCCGGCCGGTCGCCGAAGCACTGAGGGGGCGTGGTGCTGTCGTCCGTCCCAGGGCCGGAAACTTATCACGTCGAAGCGCCAGCCCTGGGTTCAGGACTTCTCGATCCGTGCGTTGAAGTGGCGTCTCAAGTCGGCACGACAATTCCTTTTCACTGTCTAAAGTAACGGTTGACATACCAGAAAGACTTCAGATACTTTACGGTATCTTTAGGAATGGGAGCTGTCAACCGCGTTTTGAGGAGCAGAACGCGACGAGGAGAGACAGTTGGTACAAGCCATTCCAAACGAGGGAGGAGAGGCCATGGCTGTGGTTGCGCCGGCTGGCGAGGAGGGCCGCCCAGTGCTTTCGATCGAAAACGTCGATGTCCGCTTCGGTGGCATTCAGGCGCTAATAGGCGTTTCGCTCAACGTGCATAAAGGCGAGATTTGTGGGCTGATCGGCCCCAATGGCGCTGGCAAGACGACTCTATTCAACTGCATTACGCGGCTAAGCACTGTGGCCGCCGGTACCATCCGCCTTCATGGGCAATCGATAGAAACCCTGCCACCCCGTCAAATCGTCCGCATGGGAATTGCGCGGACATTCCAAAACCTCGGCATCTATGCCGGTATGACCGTGCTTGAGAACATCATGCTCGGCGCCCATCACCTCAGTGGAGGACGCTTTGTCGATGCCTTGATACGCCCTGGACGTTCGCGGCGGCTGGAAAAGGAGGTCGAGCATCGTTGCAGGGATATTCTGACCGATCTCAGCCTGCAGGACGTTGCCGACGTGGCGGCCGGGTCTTTACCCTACGCAACACAGAAGCGGATGGAGATCGCCCGGGCCCTGGCGTCCAGACCGACGCTCCTTCTCCTTGATGAACCCGCCGGTGGGCTTACGCACGGGGAGGTGACGGAGTTCGGAGCCTTGGTCTCGCGAGTGCGGCAGGCCTATGGCGTGACGGTCATCCTGATCGAACATCACATGGGTCTGGTCATGAGCCTGTGCGACCGGGTTGAGGTGTTTCATCTCGGACGGAATCTGGCGAGTGGAAGGCCCGACGAGGTGAGGGCTAATCCGGCTGTTATCAACGCGTATCTCGGGAGGTCCAAATGAATATCCTCACGGTCCGTGACCTGTCCGCCGGATATGGTGCCACCGATGTTCTTCACACGGTGAATTTTACTGTTGAGCAAGGAACCATCGTGGCCCTGCTGGGCGCCAATGGAGCGGGCAAGACGACGATCCTTCGTGCTCTGTCAGGGCTTCTTCCGTCGCGAGGCGTTGTGGAATTCGGCGGGATGGATTTGTACCAATGCAGCCCGGCCCGACGGGTGGAATTGGGTTTGGCACATATACCGCAGGGCCGTGGCACGTTCGGTGACTTTTCCGTCGAGGAAAATCTGGCCGCAGGCGCCTTTACGGTCCGCGACAAGAAGCAGATCGCCGATGACATCGAACGTTGGTACTCGGCATTTCCGCGGCTCGCCGAACGTCGGCGGCAACAGGCCGGAAGTCTCAGCGGTGGTGAACAGCAAATGCTGGCACTCGCTCGGGCGCTGATGTCTCGCCCGAAGCTCCTGATGTGCGATGAGCCATCGCTGGGACTGGCGCCGGCGATCACCGAGCAGATCTTTGAGATATTCAAATCGCTCAATCACGAGCATGGCATGACGTTTCTCATCGTCGAGCAGAACGCCGACCTCACGCTTCAATTCGCACATACCGCGTACGTGGTGGAGTCTGGTGATATCACCGTCAGCGGCTCGGCAAGCGAACTGTTGAGCAACGAGGCGGTCCAGCAATCCTACTTGGGAGTCTGACATGGTTCTCTTTTTCCAACTCCTCATCGACGGCCTTGCTTCCGGCGCGATCTATGCGTCCCTCGCTCTTGCACTCGTTCTGATCTTCCGGGCGACGCGTATCGTCAATTTCGGCCAGGGCGAGATGGCCACTTTGTCTGCGTATTGTGCCTGGCAGCTCTGCGAATGGGGCGTGCCGATTGCGCTGTCCTTCCTCATCGTCGGGGCCGCGTCGTTCCTGCTGGGGGTTCTCGTTTTCCGTGCTGTCATCAAGCCGGTTTCGAAGGCATCGACCGAAACCGTCGTCGTCGTTACGCTCGGATTGTTCGTGTTTTTTCAGGCGCTGTGTCTGTGGCTTTGGGGAGCCGACCAGCGAGCCTTCCCGGCAATGTTCCCGAGCGGTGGCTGGGACATCCTGGGTGTCCGCATAACAGCAAGTGCCTTTGGCGTCCTGCTCGTTCTCCTGTGCCTTGCCGCAGCGATGGGCACCATTTTCCGGTTTACCCGTCTCGGGCTTGCCATGCGGGCATCTGCCTATAGCAGAGAGAAAAGCCTGCTTGTCGGCATCAGGGTCGAGCGAATGCTGATGCTCGGATGGGGCTTTGCGACCACGATCGGGTTTATCGCCGCCGCCCTCGTTGGCCCACGCCTTTTCCTCAGCCCGACGATGATGATGCCGATCCTGCTCTACGCTCTGGCCTCGGCAACATTGGGCGGTTGGGATAGCCCGCTCGGAGCGCTGGTTGGCGGCTTGATCGTCGGTGTTGCCGAAAGCCTCGGCGCGACCTTCCTTCCCTTCATCGGCGCGGATCTGCGCGTCGTCATTCCGATCGCCGTGACGCTGATAATTCTGCTCGTCCGGCCCGTCGGCCTCTTCGGCTCCAGCACGGTGGTAAAAGTATGAACGGCATTCGATTGTTCCACTCCGCTCCCGCTATGCTGGTCGCTGGCGCCGCCCTCTGTCTCCCGCTTCTGGCGCCGGACTTCATGCTGTTCGAGTTCAGCATCGCCGTTTCCTATGGTATCGCGATCCTCGGTCTGAACTTGCTTCTCGGGTTCAGCGGCCAGATCTGTCTCGCTCAGGGTGCGCTCTTCGGGATCGGCGCCTATACGACTGCCATTCTGAATGTGAACTTCGGCATGGATCCGATCATGACTTTGCCATTCGCGGCGATTGTCACCAGTCTCATCGGCGTTCTGATCGGTCTACCTGCATTGCGCCTACAGGGACTTCAGCTTGCGATCGTCACGTTCGGCGTTGCGAGCGCCTTTCCGCAACTATTGCTGAAGATGGATTCGATCACTGGCGGCGTTACGGGGCTGGCCATCGATCAGCCGATGGCTCCGCGCTGGTTTCCAGGCAGTCAGGAATTGTGGCTGTACGGTCTTTCGCTGATCTGCGCTGCTGCCTCAGTCTTCATGCTGAGCCGCTTGCTGCGCGGTGACACCGGCCGGCTCTTGCGGGCGTTGCGCGACAATCCGCTGATCGCTGAATCTCTGGGCGTCAACCTGACCAAGGGCCGACTGGCGGCTTTCGCCGCGAGTTCGGCGTTGGCAGGTCTCGGCGGCGGCCTCTTCTGCATCCTCAACGGGTTCATCAGTCCCCAATCGTTCCTGCCGATGAAGTCGATCGACATCCTGATCGGCGGCATCGTCGGTGGCGTCACCAGCATGGCTGGAGCGTTCATTGGCGCCGTTTTCATCGTCTTCGTGCCGGGTTGGACTACGGATATCAACCCCGCACTCGGTGGGCTGATCTATGGCCTCTGCCTGATCGTCATGATGATGGTCGCACGGCAAGGCATAGCCGGGATTCCGATTGGCCAGGGTCTGCAGGCTTTGAAGCACATCTTCAGCAAAAAGGGTTTGTCACGCGTTCCGGGCGTCGTGCCTGGGCAATTGGGAGGAGAATGACATGCAATTACTGACCTTATCGGGGACGTCGCTTGCACTGCGGGCGTTCGCACTGGTGGCGTTTGTCACTGGGCCCTTGCACGCACAAGAGCCTTCGCCGGGGATCACGGATAACACCGTGAAGATCGGCATATCGGGGCCGCTAACCGGTCCAGTGGCCGCACTCGGCGCCATCGCCGATGGTGTGAGAACGAGGGTAGACCCCATCAATGCCGCCGGCGGCATCAAGATGGCCGATGGCAAAACGCGCAAGATCGAGCTGGTCGTGGAGGACGATGGGCTCGATCCGCAACGCACGCTAACCAATGTCCGCAAGCTCGCCGAGCGGGAAGAGGTATTTGCTATCGTTGCGACGGCAGGCACACCGAACAATCAGGCAATCGGACGCTATATCACGCAGCGTGGCATTCCTAACCTCTTCATGTATTCCGGCGTTCATGAACTCGTTGGTCCTGAGTGGGAGATCGGCTTTGTGCCGTCGTTCACGACGGAGGCTGCGACGTTTGCAAAGTATCTACTCGACAACAAGCCCCAGGCGAAGATCGCGCTTCTCTATCTCAATACCGAAACAGGGCAGACGTTTCAGGCGGCATTGGAGCGCGCGCTTAGTGGGTCAGGCGCCGAGATCGTCGCAGCTCAGCCTGTAACATCGGCTGATCCCACGGTCGAAACGCAGCTCTCGACACTGAAAGCCTCAGGCGCGGATACGCTTGTCGTGATCGCCGGTCCCAAACAAGGTGCGGAGGCCGTGCGTTTCGCGACGGAAAGTGGCTGGAAGCCGACGACGCTCGTCTCCAATATCGCCGCATCCATCGCCTCCCTGAAGCCGGCGGGCCTTGAAAATGCGAAGGGTGTCATCACCAGCCAATTTCTGAAGCAGGTCAATCCATCGGCACCTGGAGACGATGCGGGCGTAAAGCGCTACCTGGCCGATCACGCGTCCGCTCAGTCGAAATTCTCGCCGGAAGACGCACTCGGCCAATCCGGCTATGCGATCGGCGACGCGTTGGGAAAGGTGCTTGAAACGATGAAAGCGCCGACCCGCGAGGCAATGATGGAAGTAGCCCGCAATCTCGATCACGTCGAGCTGGATTTGCTGTTGCCGGGTATCTCGTTGACGACCAAGGGCGGTGAGGATGTCTATCCGATTGAATCGCTTCAGCTGTTCCAGTTCGACGGTGCCGCCTATCAGCCGCTCGGCGATGTCATTTCGTTCGAAGGCAAGACGCCCAAGCACTGATCGAAAAAGAACCTATGACTGTTAAAAGAGGGCAAGCGGTGCCCTCTTTTTTCGTGTCGGTGGGTGTCGCGACCGTTTCAGGTGTTGTTTTAACACCTCGATAAGAATTCGCCATTGACATTCCAGCAAGAATTCGGATACTTACGGTATCTTAAAGTGAAATCGAAGGAAGCTTCCTGACCGGCGGCGGCAGTTTTGACACTGCTCCACGATGGAAGTTACGGGAGGAAGACATGGCGAAGGTCGTGAGAAACGTGACGCGGACAGAGGATTCCATCGTTCGTGGTCTTGGCGAGTTGGGTGTTGCAACGGTTCATGAGGCGCAAGGGAGAAAGGGGCTGCTCGCCGCCTCTCTGCGCCCGATCTACCGGCCGGTGAAAATCTCCGGTAACGCCCTGACCTGCGAAGTAGCGCCGGGTGACAACTGGATGATCCATGTGGCGCTCGAGCAAGCGCACCCAGGGGACATCCTCATCGTTTCGCCGACGTCGCCTTGCGACGATGGTTACTTCGGCGATCTGCTTGCAACGTCTGCAATAGCTCGCGGCATTCGCGGGCTGGTGATCGACGCTGGCGTTCGCGACATCGCCACGCTGACAGCAATGGGTTTCCCCGTCTGGTCAAAGGCGGTTTCTGCGCAGGGGACAGTTAAGGAGACCTTGGCAAACGTACAAGTTCCGATTGTTTGCGCCGGATGTCTCGTTCGGCCTGGCGATGTGATCATCGCGGACGACGACGGTATCTGCGTAGTGCCAGCGGAGAACGCCGCGGCTGTTCTTGAGAAGGGCCGAAGCCGGGAGCGGATGGAGGAGGAGAAGCGCCAGCGTTATGCGGCCGGAGAGCTCAGCCTCGACGTCAACGACATGCGCGGCAAACTCTTGCAGGAAGGACTTGTCTATGTCGATTGATAACAGCACTAGAGTGCCACGTCGCGTGGTCACAGGTGTCCGTGATGGCAGGTCCGTTTTCGTTAGCGACGGTGAGGTTCCTAACGCCCATTTGCATCAATCCATCCCCGGATTCATGACGTCTGTCTGCTGGGCGACGCCCTCCCAACTAAGTCTTCCGCTCGATCGCGGCGACCCATCCCTTCGGGGAATCAGTATACCACCCGCTCCGGGTGAGACACGCTTGATGATCGTGAGTTTTCCGCCGGATTCTGTCATGGCGGATCCGTCCTTCGACCCGATCGCCGCCGACGCCGAGCAGCGCCAGCATTTGCCTGGGCTTGCCGAGCTCTTCGAGCGGGAGGCGCCCGGGATGCACATGACGGTAACAGTGGACTACGACATCGTGCTCGACGGCGAAATCTGGCTGGAACTCGACGACGGCGCGGAGGTTCATCTTCGAAAGGGGGATGTCGCCGTTCAGTGCGGCACCCGTCATGCGTGGCGCAACAAGAGCACGTCGCCAGCAACCATGGCTTTTATTCTGATTGGCGCGACACGGGCCTGAGGCCAGCGTCGGCGACCAACGTCCGATCAAGAACCGGATTTATACGAGATTGCGCCAACTGGGAGGAGCGCGACGATGGATTACGATTGTCTTATCGTGGGCAGCGGGCACGGAGGTGTTCAGGCGGCGGCCTCCCTTCGCCAGCATGGTTTTACCGGCTCGATCGGCCTTGTCAGCGATGACCGCGATCTGCCCTATGAGCGCCCCCCTCTGTCCAAGGACTATCTGGCTGGGGCAAAGCCTTTCGAGCGCATTCTCATTCGCCCACCCGAATTTTGGACGACACGGAACATCGATCTCCTTCTCGGAAACGAAGTCACCAGATTGGACGCTACGGAAAAACGCGTTTTTTGCGCAAATGGTGCCACCTTCGGCTATGGGCGCCTGATTTGGGCGGCGGGAGGACGGCCGCGCAAAATGACCTGTGCCGGCCATGACCTTCGCGGCATCCATTCCGTGCGCAATCGGGCTGACGTCGATTTGATCATCGATCAACTCGCCAGCGTCCAGCGCGTGGTCGTCATCGGAGGTGGCTATATCGGGCTTGAGGCGGCGGCGGTTCTGAGAAAGCTCGGCAAGGCAGTTATCGTCCTGGAGGCGATGGACCGCGTTCTTGCGCGCGTAGCGGCCGAACCCCTCTCTCGTTTCTACGAGAAGGAGCATCGCGATCACGGTGTCGATATCAGGTTGGGAACGGGTATTGAGAGCTTTGTTGGGAACCATGGGCGCCTGAGCGGTGTGCAACTGACGAATGGCGAAACACTGGCTGCTGACATGGCAATCGTCGGGATCGGCATTCTGCCGTGTGTATACCCCCTTGTTGCCGCCGGTGCCACAGGACGCAACGGCGTCGACATAGACGACCATTGCCAAACCAGCCTCGCCGACGTGTATGCCATCGGTGACTGCGCGCGCATGGTCTCCGGCCATGGCCTGCGGATCGAGTCTGTCCAGAATGCGAGCGACCAAGCCATTACTGTGGCGAAAGCGTTGTGTGGCGAGCCGGTGCCCTACAGCGCTGTTCCCTGGTTCTGGTCAGAATCAATACGATCTGCGTCTTCAGACGATCGGGCTTTCGAGCGGATACGACCAGACTGTTGTTCGTGGTGAGCCGAACGACCGAAAATTCAGCGTCGTATATCTACGCAAGGGTGTTGTGATCGCGATCGACTGCGTCAACGCGGTGAAAGACTACGTCGAAGGCCGCGCCCTTGTTGAGGCACGAGCGCGTATCGCTGCGGATATTTTGGCGGATAGCCGCGTCACTTTGAAATCGATGGCGAACAGCTGAATTGGCGTCACTGCCGCGTGGTGTGTTTCGCGGATTATATGGGAGGATCGAAATGTCTACATTTACAGTCATCACGCGCAGCGGGCAGGTCATCCCTGTTGAGGGACGGCTCGGCGTGTCGGTCATGGAGCATATCCGAGACGCAGGTCTGGACGAACTTCTCGCGCTCTGCGGCGGTTGTTGCTCCTGCGCTACCTGTCATGTCTATATCGATGACGACATAGAGGCGCGCCTGCCGAAGCTTTCGAACGATGAGGACGAACTACTCGACAGTTCGGATTACCGGAAGGCCCAATCGCGCCTCTCTTGTCAACTTCCATTCACCCCGGACCTCGAAGGTATGATCGTCATCCTGGCGCCGGAAGATTGATTGGTATCGACGCAACCTACGACTTCGAAAATCGCAAGTCCCTTGCAAGGAATCACCGGTGCAGCAGAGTATATTCATACCCTTGGAGACATCCGCCGGTGAGAGCCGTGTTGGCGGCTCGCCCGACAGCGTCAAGAAGCTGAAGACGCTGGGTTTCGACGTCGTCGTTGAGGCGGGGGCCGGCACCTTGTCGCGTATTCCCGACAGCGAGTTCGAGAAGGCTGGTGCACGGATCGGGTCAGCGGCAGATGCCGCGAGTGCCGATGTCGTGCTGAAGGTGCGGCGTCCGTCGTCCGCCGAGGTCGCGGGCTACAAGTCCGGCGCCGTCGTGCTGGCGATCATGGATCCCTATGGCAACGAGCAGGCGCTGGACGATATGGCGAATGCCGGCGTTTCCGCCTTTGCGATGGAACTGATGCCGCGCATCACCCGGGCGCAGTCGATGGACGTGCTGTCGAGCCAGGCCAATCTGGCCGGCTACCAGGCGGTGATCGACGCAGCCGCCGAATTCGACCGGGCCATGCCGATGATGATGACGGCGGCAGGCACCGTTCCCGCAGCCAAGGTCTTCGTCATGGGCGCCGGTGTCGCCGGTCTGCAGGCCATTGCCACCGCCCGCCGTCTCGGCGCCGTCGTCTCCGCCACTGATGTGCGTCCGGCCTCGAAGGAACAGGTCGCCTCGCTCGGCGCCAAGTTCATCGCGGTCGAGGACGAGGAATTCAAGGCGGCCGAAACTGCCGGCGGCTATGCCAAGGAAATGTCGGCCGCATACAAGGCCAAGCAGGCCGCGCTGACGGCCGAGCATATCGCCAAACAGGACATCGTCATCACCACCGCGCTGATCCCGGGCCGTCCGGCGCCGCGGCTGATCACCCGCGAGATGCTGAAAGCCATGCGGCCCGGCTCGGTCGCCATCGATCTCGCCGTCGAGCGCGGCGGCAATGTCGAGGGGGCCGTGGCCGATCAGGTGGTCGAGATCGAGGGCGTCAAGGTCGTCGGGTATGTCAATGTGCCCGGTCGTATCGCAGCGTCGGCGTCCGCACTTTATGCCAAGAACCTCGTCACCTTCCTCGAGACCATGGTCGACAAGGACACCAAGGCGCTCGCCCTCAATCTCGAGGACGAACTGGTCAAGGCGACGATGCTGACGCATGGCGGCACGATCGTGCATCCGAGTTTTGCGCCGGCGCCGCTGGCAATCGCAGCAACAGCTTAAAAAGATTGGAGAGGGCGATGCCGGCACTTCGGGGAGAAGTGCGGCCGCCCAAGGGAGATGTTTGATGGCGAATGAGCTTCTCGACAAGGCGATCGGCGACCTCGACCGGGCGGTCGAAGCGGTGCGCACGGCGGCCGAATATGTGCCGGATGCGGCCGGCAATGTGGTGCACGGGCTGTCGGGCGGTGCAATCGATCCGTTCGTCTTCCAGCTGGCGATCTTCGTCTTGTCGATCTTCGTCGGCTATTACGTCGTCTGGTCGGTGACACCGGCTCTGCACACGCCGCTGATGGCCGTCACCAATGCGATTTCCTCGGTCATCGTCGTCGGCGCTCTGCTGGCGGTCGGGATCTCGGCGTCCGGCCTTGCCACCGGCTTCGGCTTCGTGGCGCTGATCCTCGCCTCGGTGAACATCTTCGGCGGCTTCCTGGTCACCCAGCGCATGCTCGCCATGTACAAGAAAAAAGACAAGTGAGGCTGCCGTCATGAGTGCCAATATCGCAGCCTTCCTTTATCTGGTCTCCGGCGTCCTGTTCATCATGGCGCTGCGCGGCCTGTCGCATCCGACCACCTCGCGCCGCGGCAATATCCTCGGCATGGTCGGCATGGGCATCGCCATCGTCACGACGCTGCTGCTGGCGACGCCGTCCTTCGGTGGCTTCGTGCTGATCGTTCTCGGCCTTGCCATCGGCGGCGGGGCAGGGGCCTATATCGCCCGCTCGATCCCGATGACCTCGATGCCGCAGCTGGTGGCCGGCTTCCACTCGCTGGTCGGTCTTGCCGCCGTGCTGGTCGCAGCCTCCGCACTCTATACGCCGTCCTCCTTCAGGATCGGCGAGATCGGCTCGATCCATGCGCAGGCGCTGGTCGAAATGGCGCTCGGTGTTGCCATCGGCGCCATCACCTTTACCGGCTCGATCGTTGCCTTCCTGAAGCTCGACGGCCGCATGTCGGGCAAGCCGATCATGCTGCCCTTCCGGCATGTCATCAATATCGCGCTTCTGGCGCTCATCGTCTTCTTCATCGTCGGTCTGGCGGCGTCCGAAAGCCATTTCGACTTCTGGGCGATCGTCATTCTGGCCCTGGCGCTCGGCGTTCTGCTGATCGTGCCGATCGGCGGCGCCGATATGCCCGTCGTGGTCTCGATGCTGAATTCCTATTCCGGCTGGGCGGCTGCCGGCATCGGCTTTACGCTCGGCAATCTGGCGCTGATCATCACCGGCGCGCTGGTCGGCTCGTCGGGTGCGATCCTGTCCTACATCATGTGCAAGGGCATGAACCGCTCGTTCATCTCGGTCATCCTCGGTGGTTTCGGCGGCGATGCGGCGGCGGCTGCCAGCGATGACGGCGTGAGCCGTACCGTCAAGCAGGGCTCTGCCGACGATGCCGCCTTCCTGATGATGAATGCCTCCAAGGTGATCATCGTGCCGGGTTACGGCATGGCGGTCGCCCAGGCCCAGCATGCCGTGCGCGAGCTTGCCGACAAGCTGAAGGAAAACGGCGTCGAGGTGAAATATGCCATTCATCCGGTCGCCGGCCGCATGCCCGGTCATATGAACGTGCTGCTTGCCGAAGCCAATGTGCCCTATGACGAGGTGTTCGAACTCGAGGATATCAACTCTGAATTCGCCCAGGCCGATGTCGCCTATGTCATCGGCGCCAATGACGTCACCAATCCGGCGGCGCGCGACGACAAGACCTCGCCGATCTACGGCATGCCGATCCTCGATGTCGACAAGGCCAAGACCTGCCTGTTCGTCAAGCGCTCGCTCGGTTCCGGCTATGCCGGCATCGACAACACGCTGTTCTACAAGGACGCGACCATGATGCTGCTCGGCGATGCCAAGAAAATGACCGACGATATCGTCAAGGCCATGGTGCGTTGATGTTTGAGTTGCGGCTCCTAACTGGGGAGAATTTAGATTCCGCGCGCGGATCGGCGTACATACTAAGGTCAAGCGAAGCGACTTCGGCATGAAATCGGCGCTTGGCATGATCGGCGATGAAGCTCGACTCTATATCGAGACGGCTGCTTGATCCGCCAGTCGCAACACCCTCTCCAGCGCTCCCCTCGTGATGCCGTCGCAAATAGAATCCTTCGCAGGGTCAAATGCAGATTTTTGTGGTATCTGAAAACTAAATGGTATCTACGTCTCACAGGGAGTTCACTACGACGAATAGCGTGCGAGGGAAGACTTGCAAAGAAGAGCGGATATGAAGCCAAATAAATTGGCTATTGATCGAACAGCGGAGCGCGGCACCGATCCAGACAGGCTCGCGGAGATTCTTTCGAGTTCTAGTTCGCCGGTCACAGTCGAACCTATGGGGACAGGTAGGCTGTCGTTCGACTGTCGCGTCGTCACCCTGGGGGAAATGGCTTTTATTAGCGCTGCCTATGAAGGGCAGATGCGAAACACGAGGCAAGCAGCGGGTGATAAAGTCCTAATCGTATTTCCGCATCAAGGTGTCGCAACCATTAGAGGGACTTCGCAAGACTTGGTGTCCGCGCCAGGGAAGGGGGTCATTATGGATTCGGCCCACAATACGGGCTTCAATATATTTGAGCGGCGTCATCACCTCGTTGCAACGCTAGGGCATGCCGAGCTACGCAGTCGCCTTTCTAACCTTCTTGAAACCTCGGTTAGCGAAAATTTCTTATTTCATCCGGAAATTGATCTCACTTCCGGTCCAGGATTTCTGCTGCATCAACTAGCCGATCTTATGTATAGAGGACTGTCCAGCGATACCTCTCCGCCCCCGCTCGCATTGAGGAACTTGTCAGACGCTTTTTTCAATCTTGTACTCTACTCTCTGCCTCATTCATTGTCTGCCCGCCTGGGGGCCGGGGTGCCAACCGCATCGCCTCGCCACGTTAAGAGGGCGATGGACTTCATGCGGGCTCATCTATCCGATGAAATTACATTGGAGCAGATTGTGATTGCCTCTGGGGTGAGCGCGAGATCGCTACAAGATGGTTTCCGACGATTTAAAGGGACAAGCCCGATGCGATACTTGCGCGATCTCAGACTGGAGGCGGTTCACCACGAGCTAAAACATGGGGCTTATGTACAAACTGTATCTGAAATTGCTTTGGCCTATGGGTTTGTTCAGTTGGGGCGTTTCGCCGCCGATTATCAAGCAAGGTTTGCAGAACTCCCCTCCCAAACACTTCGGGCAAAATACTAATTAAAATGCGATCAGCGTGCCTTCAAGCGAGGGGGAAGCTCGGTCCAGCCTCACTTGCGACTGGCACGGACGGCATACAAGTAGTTAAGCTCGGCTCATCCGAACGGGCAAGGCCCTCTGGCGTGTAAAGAATGGCGCCCCCATTGAGTCGCTGTTGGCAGCCTGCGGACGGCAGAAGCGATCTGACGTACTCACTCACGTGGCGCATGATGTGGGCGACTATCGCCTCCCTCGCGGGATGGAACTCCAAATCCTGTGCGCGATCTTCGGTTTCTCGGAATTTGGATACAATTATTTCACGAATTATCAATATATTCAATAAGTTAATATTATAGGCTAGTATGGTCTGGCGTTGTAGAGCTGATTCTCCCTATGCTCTGGAAATGTTGCGATGAGCCCGCCCAACCGTTGTTCACTCACAAGAGGAACCAGGCCCCGTCACTTGGCCAAGGATTCCCAAAGTGAGGCAGCCGAAAGGTCGAGCCGCAGCAATATTTTGATGTCGAGCTTCGTAGCGTCATTCCGTGTCGGACTGTGGACTGTCCCGCCATCGGCTGTGCCTTGTCTGCTTGGCATTGGTTCCTCTATTTGAGATTGCTGCACACACATCTTGCACTGCGACGAAGGCCATAGGCGAATGTCCAATCAAATCTTCAGCGCGGCATCGCTGAAGATTTGTCTTTGCATTCATGCTCTCCGGTTTCAGGAGGAACACCTCAACTCGATGACCATGAAACCGTCAGCAGCCCACTCTGATATGTCCCGAGACGCAGTAATATCTGGTGTGAACCGTTCCGCGCTCACCAAGCGAGTTCAGGGTTTCTGAAATGGAACTCTGCTCTCGAGGGCCGGTGAGCTCTCGGTGAATGTACATCTGACGCAATTCTCATGCGAAAATTGCACGCTTTATGCGTGCGGTGCGATTCTGCACCAAATCGTTAACCATCACCACTACTTTCATCACCGTTATCAAGCGCGGCTCACGTGAGCAATTGGTTTGCTCTGTAGGAGTAAATTCACGGCGGCACGCAAATTTCGAAGAACATTAGCGAGAGGGCGTACAGTGAAAAGACCGAGCATCAAATTGGCAATGATCAGCATTTTCGTCTTACTTGGATCCTTGGTCGCGGCGTTTGGCTATGCTTCTATCGAAGGCCTGCGGACATTGAACAAATCGACTGAGGAATTTAGCGAACACTACCTTCCAAGCGTCCATCAAGCGCATGAGATCGCTCAGGCCCGTTTCGAGTTGGGAATTCTGCTTGCCAATCATGTGATGCAGCAGACACAGGAGCAAAAAAAAACTGCCGAAACGATAGTATGGGCGGTCGAGGCGAACCTGCTTCAGCAGATTAAAGCATATGAACCGCTCATAGCAACCGCGCAAGAAAGAGAGATCTTCGAGAGGCTTTTGGCGGCGATCAAAAAATATGATGTCCCCGTGCGCAGGATGATGGACCTCTCCTATGCGGGAAAGGGCCAGGCCGCTGCCGACGTATTTGGCACGGAGCTCAAGGCTATTGCCGACGAAATGAGCAATAATGCCGCGGAACTAGTGAACGTGGCCACATCAGGCGGCAAACGGGCACAAGAACATAGTATTGCCGTCTATGATTCGACTCGCAACTTCACCGTGGTCATTCTCCTACTCAGCCTGTTGATGGTCGGTGTCGCGGCTCTCTTCGCTGTGTTCGGCATCGCCGATCCAATTACTCGGATCACCGGTGCAATGCGCAATCTGGCTTCTGGCAATACTGGCTTGGAAATCCCCTTCGCAGAGCGAACGGACGAGATCGGCGCTATGGCGGGTGCAGTGGAAGTGTTCCGCCAAGGCGCAATCACCAGCGAGCGCCTAGAGCGGGAAGCCAAAGCAAACCGCGAGGCGGCAGAGGCCGATCGTACAGCAATGCAGCAGGCCGCAGAGGCGGACGCCGCCGAGCGGATGAAGATCGCAACCTCTGGGATCGCGGACGGCCTGAAGCGACTTGCCGCCGGGGACCTCGCCTTCCAATTGGATGAAACGTTCGCACCAGACTTCGAGCCCTTGCGTCACGACTTTAACCAGTCTGTCAGCCACCTTCGTGGGGCGCTTTCGGCTATCATCGACAGTATTTCGACTATGGACAGCGGTACACGGGAAATCGCCTCGGGCGCCCAGGACCTAGCAAGGAGGACAGAGAATCAAGCCGCATCGCTGGAGCAAACCGCTGCCGCGTTGGATCAGATCACAGCAAATGTAGGTTCATCGACAAAGCTTACCGAAGAAGCCCGCACTGTCGCAGCACACGCCAACCAGAGCGCCGCTCAATCGGCCGAGGTTGTCTCCCATGCTGAAGACGCGATGCGCCGAATAGAAGAGAGCTCACAGCAGATTTCCAACATTATCGGCGTCATCGACGAGATCGCATTTCAGACCAACCTATTGGCGCTTAATGCCGGCGTCGAGGCGGCGCGGGCCGGCGATGCAGGCAAGGGCTTTGCCGTCGTAGCCCAAGAAGTGCGAGAACTGGCGCAGAGGGCGGCTAGAGCTGCGAAGGAAATCAAAGGGCTAATCCGGAATTCATCGACCGAAGTAGAGAGTGGCGTCAAGCTGGTACGTGATACCCGTGAGGCGCTCCACACCATCGGCGGGTTCATCGGCCAGATTAACAGCCATATGGCTTCAATTGCTGCATCGACCAACGAGCAGGCGACCGGGCTCTCGGAGGTTAATGCTGCTGTTATCGTGATGGATCAAGTCACCCAACAGAACGCTGCGATGGTGGAGGAGTCGACGGCTGCGGCGGCCAGCCTGGCGCTCGAGGCGACCAAGCTTCGTGGCTTGGTCGCGCCCTTCAGACTCGGTGGCGTTGACCGGCAGCTTCGCTCCGTCGGTGAGGCTGATCGATCGGTGGCCTCACCAGCCCGTCTTCTTGGCAAAAAACTTGTAAGCGCGTTCGGCGGTAGAATTTCCACTGCTCCCGTTACCAACGAATGGCAAGAGTTTTGACGGCGCGGCTCGCCGGCATCGCGAATAGTGGTATCCGAATATTGCATGTTCCTGCCGACGAGCCTTGCTTTCAATTTGCTGGCAACGCCCTCTGCGCCGCGCCCATTCTTGATGGCGCCTAAAACCGGATTGGTGGGGTTCTGGGCAATACTTCGCAACGCTGATGTTCCATAAGATAGATTATGCGATACGTTATAACATAACTAGCGATTGATGAAGACGGGATTTCGGGCTCCCAGCCTCCTCCCGGGCGCCTCGGCAGCCGTCGCACAGGTCTCGGCGGCAGCCACTTTTTCGAGGGCATCGCCGTCTCGGCTTCTACCGAGATTTCAGTGCTGGCGTCCGGTACCAAACCTGCCGCCGACTGCGGCGCAACTGAGTGCGATTTTGTCATGAATGAATGGATACTTTCGCCCCTTGAAAAGACCTGCCTTCGGTGGATTTCTCGAGGCAGGACCGTCGCCGAAATTGCTTCGCTTGAAGGCAAAAGCGTCGCCTTTATCGAGAACTGCCTGCAAAGTGCGTTGGTCGCGCTGAAGGCAAAATCGATAGAGGAGGCACTTCAGAAAGCCGACCTCGGTCAGTCCGATTGACTTGATAGATTTCTGCCGGCGCTCTTGGAGCGAGCTTGAAAACGGGAGCGATCTTGCTGCCCAGAGCAGCAGGAAGCAACTGGCACAAGAGCGATGGCCGTGCGCAGAACCTGCGTCACCAGACGAAGTAAGCCAATCCCGCTTGTCTGTGATGGCGTCCTGGCCCCAACGCCGGATCTTCCACGATCAACCCGTAAAGGGTCCGCTAGCAAGCTGCGGCCGCTTGGCTTTGCCTGCGCGGTGATCGCGCCCGTCGCCGGGCCTTTTGAGGAGCCATCGAGCGGGAATTGGCCCGCTCCGAATGGAGCCTCTCATATGTCGCACGATCTTTCGCTCGCTCAGTCCCACGCATTCCAGCTCTCTCGCGACCTGATGGTCCCGGTCACTCTTTTCTCGGTCGACGGCGAATACGGCGTCCTCCCTTCGGACGAGATCGACGCCGATGACGATCTCGAAATCGTCCATGAGTTCTTCCCGTGGCCGGCTCATTGAGCCGGCGTTGTGCCTTCGGCCTGCCGCTCGCGAGCGGCAGGCCGCAAGGGAGGCTTTGCCGCGGCCGGGCATTGCATGATCCGACAATTGTCAACCGCGCCCTTGCCGCCTTTGCTCTTCGCGGCTGGTGGAAGTGCGCCCGCGAAATGACGGGCAAGGAAGGCAAAGAGGAAAAAGCATGAACAGAAAGGATATAGAGACGC
Source organism: Rhizobium sp. AN73 (assembly GCF_030757975.1). Taxonomy (NCBI): domain Bacteria; kingdom Pseudomonadati; phylum Pseudomonadota; class Alphaproteobacteria; order Hyphomicrobiales; family Rhizobiaceae; genus Rhizobium; species Rhizobium sp. AN73. The sequence continues at coordinate 88,865 of NZ_JARWME010000003.1, read as the reverse complement.
TACGCGACCAGGTGAGCTGTGCTGCCGTTCTTGAGCATGCGGGCTTCGCCATCGATGCGAAGGAGAGTACCCGGCGGGCGGTCAAGTTTCGCCGAGGCAGCGAGATTATCATCGTCACCCATAAGGGGCGCGGATGGTTCGACCCGCTCAGCGATGCGAAAGGCGATGTGTTCCGACTTGTCGAACATCTCGATCATGTAGGTTTTCTCGAAGGCGCCGGGAGGGTCGCCGACCTCGTCGGTTTCGCAATCACGGAACCGGAATGGCACGCGCCCAGGCCTGATTACAAACAGGACCTTTCTCTACCCGAGCGTTGGCAGGCACGCCGCCGTCCGTGGCCTGGTTCATCGACCTGGGCTTATCTCGACACTGCGCGCTTCCTGCCGGCTACTTTGCTGCGCGCTGCGATCAGGCAAGACCGCCTCCGTGAGGGTCCCCATGGCAGCATGTGGGCAGCGCATACGGACAATGGGGGAGCAGTGACCGGCTGGGAGGCGCGAGGGCCTGAGTATCGGGGCTTTGCCTCCGGAGGAACGAAGGTTCTCTTCCGTCTGGGGCCGGACACAGCATTGCGCCTGGCCGTCACTGAAGCTGCGATCGACGCCATGAGCCTTGCCGCCATCGAGGGGCTGCGTGATGGAACCATGTATCTCAGTACCGGGGGCGGATGGTCGCCGTCAACGGAGGCGGCGCTGCGGCAGTTGGCCTCGCGACCCGATGCTCTCCTCGTCGCTGCGACCGACGCCAATCTCCAAGGAGAGATGTTTGCCGAACGGTTGCGGGCGCTCGCTCACGAAACCGGCTGCGACTGGTCGAGGCTCCGCCCGCCCGAGGAGGACTGGAACGAGACCCTGAAAATAAATGAGAAAGAAAAACGGGAAAGAAAGGAAGGCGGCGTACCGCATTCGCGCCGCCCTCGTCAAGGGAAGCTTCGCCCGGCGGAGCCGGCCCTTGACCCGGCCGGCCGCGATGCCGGCGGCCCGGAAGGTGTCATGAAGGACTGAAGAGGATGGCAAGGTCGGAAGGACAGTGCTGCGCTTCGGTCCGGAACCATCTCAAAGGAGCCGCAGATGAATCCCTTTCCCGCAATCCGCAAGGTCTTCCAGGGCGTGGCCTCACGCCAGCAAATGTTCAAGATGTTTGATCGGCACGCCCAGCGTCCGAACCGTTGGGACGGTGATGCCTCGCCGCTTTATGCCGGCGAATGGTTTGAGATCGGCGAGGGCGAGCATGACTACATGTTCGAGATCCTTCCACCGCTCTGGATCCGCGGCGCGATGTTTGCGATGCGCGAGTTTCTAACCGGTTCCGTGACATCCGTGTTCTTCGCCTTGCGCATCGATGGCGCCATTCGACATTTTCATGGCTATTGCGACCTCTCCGACGGGCAAGCGGTCGAGCGCATGCGCGTGGCAATCATCGAGCGTGAGAGCCGGCCCGTGCGCGCCATGACGCGCGCGGAACGCCTGGAACATATCTGGAGCATCACGGCGGACGACTATCGTGGCTTTGCCGGCGATAGCTGGGAGGAAGCCGCGCGCGGCAAGCGCACAATCGTGCTCTACGGCGGCAAGACGGGCAGCACGTCAAAACTGCTGGACGATCTGAGCGACGACGAGGTCGCAACCAAGCTACCGGTGCAACTGCGCCACTTCCCCTCGCCAATCGCCGCGTGAAGGAGGTACACCATGCTTTCCTTCCCGCTCACATCCGTCCGCGAGGTGATCGCCCGCGGTCGTGCCGATGCGGAAGCCCATGGTGGCTTTCGTAATCCCTATTACGGCCTGCGCCCTGGCAAGGACGAAAAGCCGGGCCTCTGGCTCGTCGGAGACCAGGGGGTCTACCTTCTCTCGAACGGCAAATTGCCAGATGGTGCCAAGCCTTTGGTCGTCTATGCCGAGGAATGCGATCCCCGCACCAATGATGACTGGTTCGACGTCAAACGCCGAACTTTCGGCGGCGATGACGGCGTCGATTTCATTGGTGCGGAGCTGCTGGAAGCCATGATGGCTGCTGCTCCGGAAGCGACGCACCTTCATATCGCATTCCTCCAAGACTCGATGCAGCTCACCCTGGTCGGGAAGTCCTAGGCAATTCGCCACCGGTCCGGCCGGTTTGGCCATCAATCCCTAATCCTGAGTGTCCTTCAGTCCCGCAAGTAGCTCCCGCGGGGTGATGATGCTCGCCAATTCCCGAGGATAATTTCATGAGCAACGATCCCTTCACTCTCGACATGTTCGGCAGCAGCTCGCTGTCGTCTGGCCTCGGTGTCACAGCGTTCGGCGGCTTCGATACGGTCGCGGCCAATGACGACGACCCCGAACCGCCGCCGTCCTCTCCCGCGCCGGCCTTGCCGAGCGCGACGATAGAACGTCCGGCGCCCCGGCGGCAGGGCAACCGGCGCAACTTCTACCTCGACGATGTGGATCGAGACTTGGCCGTATCCTGGAAGGATCGCGCCCGCGTCAATGTTGCGGCGATCCTGATCGCGAACAATATAGAGAAGCAGGATCGACCGGCCACCCAGAAGGAGCAGGCGCAACTCGTCCGCTTCACCGGCTTCGGCGCCTCGGATCTGGCGAACACGATGTTCCGCCGCCCTGGCGCGATCGATTTCCGGACCGGCTGGAGTGAGCTCGCCGGCTCGCTCGAAAGTGCTGTTTCAGATGCTGACTACGCGTCGCTTTCCCGCTGCACGCAATATGCCCATTTCACACCGGAGTTCATCATCCGGGCAATCTGGTCGGGCTTGCAGCGCATGGGCTGGCGTGGCGGCCGGGTGCTCGAGCCCGGTGTCGGTACGGGCCTGTTTCCAGCTCTGATGCCGGCGGCGTTGCGCGACACGTCCTTCGTCACCGGCGTCGAACTCGATCCGGTCACCGCCCGCATCGTCAAGCTGCTGCAGCCGAAGGCGCGGATCATCAATGCAGATTTCGCCCGCACAGATCTGGCGCCGATCTACGATCTGGTTATCGGTAATCCGCCATTCTCCGATCGGATTGTTCGCTCTGACCGGACCTATCGCTCACTCGGGCTTCGGCTGCACGACTATTTCATCGCCCGTTCGATCGACCTGCTCAAACCCGGCGCACTCGCCGCCTTCGTCACCAGTTCCGGGACGATGGACAAGGCGGACGCGACAGCGCGCCAGCACATCGCCAAGACCGCCGACCTGATCGCCGCGGTTCGATTGCCGGAGGGCAGCTTCCGCCGCGACGCCGGCACGGATGTCGTGGTCGATCTTCTCTTCTTCCGCAAGCGCAAGATCGGCGAGCCGACAAGCGATCTGGCCTGGCTCGATCTCGAGGAGGTGCGGCCCGAAAGCCAGGACGAGGGCGCAATTCGCGTCAACCGCTGGTTCGCACGGCATCCTTATTTCGTCCTCGGCGATCATGCTCTCACCTCCGGACCCTTTGGCGAAACCTACACCTGCCGGCCGCGTGCAGAGGAAGACCTGCAGGCGACTTTGCAAGACGCCATCCGGCGCCTTCCCGGAGGCCGCTATGACGACGAGCCGACTGCAATCGACATCGACCTTGAGGATGAGCTCGGTGAAATCGTCGATCTGCGGCCCGAGAACCGCCAGGTCAGGGAAGGCAGCTTCTTCATCGACATCAGGCGCGGTCTCATGCAGATGGTCGACGGATCTCCGCAGGCGGTGAACGTACGAAAAGGGCGATCAGGCGAAGGTCTGTCCGAAAAGCACGTCGGCATCATCAAGAAGCTGATTCCGATCCGCGATGCGGTGCGCGAGGTGCTGAAGGCTCAGGAACAGGATCGTCCGTGGCGGGATCTGCAGGTTCGCTTGCGCATCGCCTGGTCGAGCTTCGTGCGCGATTTCGGGCCGATCAACCACACCACGGTCTCGATCAACGAGGATGAGGAATCCGGCGAGGTGCGCGAAACCCACCGCCGTCCGAACCTGCAGCCGTTCCTCGACGATCCCGACTGCTGGTTGGTCGCTTCGATCGAGGATTATGACCTCGACACCGATACGGCGAAACCGGGCCCGATCTTTTCCGAACGGGTCATCGCGCCTCCTGCCCCGCCGGAGATCACCAGCGCCGCGGACGCGCTCGCCGTCGTGCTTAACGAACGCGGTCGCGTCGACATCGAGCATATCGCCGAACTGCTGCACAGAAATGCCGATGCGGTCGTCGACGAACTCGGCGACGCGATCTTCCGGGATCCCGCGGACGGCTCCTGGCAGACCTCGGATGCCTACCTCTCCGGGGTGGTCCGTACCAAGCTGGCTGTGGCCGTAGCTGCCGCCGCGCTCGATCACGTCTTCGGGCGGAATGTTCGCGCGCTTCAGGCGGTGCAGCCCGCCGATCTTCGTCCCTCCGACATCACCGCGCGCCTCGGTGCGCCGTGGATACCGGCGAACGACGTCGTGGCGTTCGTGAAGGAGATGATGGGTGCCGAGATCAGGATCCACCATATGCCCGAGCTTGGGAGCTGGACCGTGGAGGCCCGGCAGCTTGGTTATAGCGCCGCCGGCACATCGGAATGGGGCACCAGCCGCCGCGATGCCGGCGAGCTGCTGGCTGATGCGCTGAACAGCCGCGTTCCGCAGATCTTCGACATCTTCAAGGATGTCTGTGGCGAGCGGCGTGTTCTGAACGTCGTCGATACCGAGGCCGCGCGCGACAAGCTGCAGAAGATCAGGCAAGCCTTCCAGAACTGGGTCTGGACCGATCCAGATCGCACCGACCGCCTGGCGCGGGTCTACAACGACCGCTTCAACAATATCGCGCCTCGCAAATTCGACGGCTCTCATCTGAAACTTCCCGGCGCCTCTGGCGCCTTCGTTCTTTATGGGCACCAGAAGCGCGGCATCTGGCGGATCATCTCGTCCGGCTCGACCTATCTTGCGCACGCCGTCGGCGCCGGCAAGACGATGACGATGGCGGCCGCAATCATGGAACAGCGCCGTTTGGGGCTGATCGCCAAGGCAATGCTGGTTGTGCCGGGCCATTGCCTGGCGCAGGCGGCGCGCGAGTTTCTGGCCCTTTATCCCAATGCCCGCATTCTCGTCGCGGACGAGACGAATTTCACGAAGGACAAGCGGGCGCGCTTCCTGTCACGCGCGGCGACTGCCACCTGGGACGCAATCATCATCACGCATTCGGCGTTCAGGTTCATCGCCGTGCCCTCTGCCTTCGAGAGCCAAATGATCCACGATGAGCTGGAACTCTACGAGGATCTGCTGACCAAGGTGGACGGCGAGGACCGCGTCTCGCGTAAGCGCCTCGAGCGCTTGAAGGAAGGCCTGCAGGAACGTCTGGAAGGGCTTGCGACCCGCAAGGATGATCTGCTCACCATCGCCGAAATCGGTGTCGATCAGATCATCGTCGATGAAGCGCAGGAGTTCAGGAAGCTCTCCTTCGCGACCAACATGTCGACTCTGAAGGGTATCGACCCGAACGGCTCGCAGCGCGCCTGGGACCTCTATGTAAAGTCTCGCTACATCGAAACGAAGAACCCGGGCCGCGCCCTGGTGCTTGCTTCCGGCACGCCCATCACCAACACACTCGGCGAGATGTTCTCGATCCAGCGCCTGCTCGGCCGCGAGGCTCTCGCCGAACGCGGCCTGCACGAATTCGATGCCTGGGCGTCCTGCTTCGGCGATACCACGACCGAGTTGGAGATCCAGCCGTCCGGCAAGTACAAGCCGGTCAGCCGCTTTGCGAGCTTCGTCAATGTCCCCGAACTGATCGCCATGTTCCGGGCCTTTGCTGATGTCGTCATGCCTGCGGATCTCCGCGAATACGTCAAGGTGCCGGATATCTCCACGGGTCGACGCCAGATCCTCACAGCCAAGCCGACGCCTGCCTTCAAGGCCTATCAGCAGATGCTCGACGCCCGAATCAAGGCGATCGAGATGCGCGAGGGCCGGCGCAGCCCGGCGACGATATCCTGCTCTCGGTGATCACCGACGGCCGCCATGCGGCGATCGATCTTCGCCTCGTCATGCCGGCCAACGACAATGAGGAGGCCAACAAGCTCAATCTCCTCGTCCGCAATGCCTTCCGGATCTGGAACGAGACGAGCGACGACACCTACGTCCGGCCGGACGGAAAATCCTTCGATCTGCCGGGCGCCGCGCAGATGATCTTCAGCGATCTCGGAACCATCAACGTCGAGAAAACTCGCGGCTTTTCGGCCTACCGCTGGATCCGTGACGAGCTCGTGCGGCTCGGTGTTCCCTCGTCCGAAATCGCCTTCATGCAGGACTACAAGAAGACCGAGGCCAAGCAGCGGCTCTTCGCCGACGTGCGGGCCGGTCGGATTCGATTCCTGATCGGATCGTCGGACACGATGGGAACCGGCGTCAACGCCCAGCTCCGGCTCAAGGCGTTGCACCACCTCGACGTGCCGTGGTTGCCGTCGCACATCGAACAGCGCGAGGGTCGCATCGTCCGGCAGGGCAATCAGCACGATGTCGTCGACATTTTCGCCTATGCCACTGAGGGCAGTCTCGACGCTTCCATGTGGCAGAACAACGAGCGAAAGGCCCGCTTCATCGCCGCCGCGCTGAGCGGAGATACCTCGATCCGCCGGCTCGAAGACCTCGGTGAAGGGCAGGCAAACCAGTTCGCCATGGCCAAGGCGATCGCCTCCGGCGACGAGCGGCTCATGCAGAAGGCTGGCCTTGAAGCCGATATCGCGCGGCTGGAAAGGCTGCGCGCCGCCCATGACGATGACCAGTACGCGGTCCGTCGGCAGATGCGCGATGCCGAGCATGACATCGAGGTCTCGACCCGGCGCATCGGCGAGATCGACCAGGATATCGAGCGCCTTGTTCCGACAGGCGGTGATGCCTTCGCGATGACCGTGCTGGGCAAGGTCCACCATGAGCGGAAGGAGGCCGGTCGCGCGCTAATGAAGGAAATCCTCACGCTCCTCCAGCTCCAGCAAGAGGGCGAGGTACACCTGGCATCCATCGGCGGCTTCGATCTCGCCTACTACGGCGAGCGCTTCGGAAAGGGCGATGGATATCGCTACGCCACCACGCTCCAGCGCACCGGCGCTGCCTACGAGATCGATCTTGCGGTCACCGTCACCCCGCTCGGCGCCATTTCCCGCCTCGAGCACGCGCTCGACGGTTTCGAAGAAGAGCGGGAGCGCTATCGCCACCGTCTCGATGAAGCGCGCCGGCGGCTTGCCTCCTACCGCACTCGTGAAGGCGGCACCTTCGCCTTCGCCGACGAACTTGCGGAAAAGCGCCGACAGCTTCGCGACGTCGACGATGCTCTTGCAGCCGCGTCCGCTCAGAACGACGACGCCCCGGCGCAGGCTGCTTGATCCGGCGCAGCGGTTTTGATGCAACGCAGCATTTGCATAGCTGCGTTGCACAATATTTACTTTCCTTCTGATCGAAATTTGAGCATAGTGCTCACAGCTGATGCACATGGCGGATTTCCTCCCAGTGCCGCCGCAGCAGCTGTTCCCCTCTGGAGGTTTAAATTACCTTCACATCTAAAGGGCCCGAGTTTTCTCGTGGCCCTCTTTTTTTGTCCTGATTTCCACTTGTCGATACGACGACCCTGACGTTCGCGTCGCCGGCGCCCTCACCGCGCTCAGGAAATCAGCTCGACACGCTCGATCGTTTGGATCAACCGCGCTCTCGCATCTTCCGGGTGGTTCAGGACAGTCACGACGTCGGAGAGGCTTGGATCCTTCAAAAAGTGTGAGCGGCAGCGTCGCGAAGGAAGGAGGACAAATAGAAGGAAGAGGGAAAAATAAACCGGTCGCAGACCGGTCCGACCGTCGTCGCTCGCGCTCAACCGCTGCCTCCGCATCCCGGCCCCTCGACCTGCGCAGGGCTGTCAGCCCCGCTTGTCCTTCGCAGCAGGGACGCTCGGCCGCAGTTGCGCCGGCCCGCCCGCCCTGCGGTCCGGGAGGTGTCTTCGAAAGAAATGAAGACAGGAAGGACCGGCAAGAGAGCCGCGTCCCGCATCCCGGAGAAGGAAAATCCCATGCACATCATGAAGGTCGATCCGCGCTCGTTAAAAGACAACCCGGACAACACCCGCCAGTCCAAATCTACGCCCCAAGCCGATGCCCTGTTACTCGCCACCATCAAAGCCGTCGGCATCATCCAGCCGCCTGTTATCTTTCCGGAGGTCGGTGGCGGGAACGGCTACGTCATCGAGGCTGGCCATCGGCGCACCCGCATGGCGATTGCCGCAGGCCTCGAAGAGATCGAGGTTCTCGTCGTCGAAGCCGCCAACGACAATGGCGCCATGCGGTCGATGGTCGAGAACATCGCCAGGGAACCCTTGAACCCGGTTGACCAGTGGCGCGGCATCGAACGCCTGATCGCACTCGATTGGACCGAGGAAGCAATTGCAGTCGCGCTTGCCCTGCCCGTCCGGCAGATCCGCAAGTTGCGGCTGCTCGCCAACGTCTTGCAGGCAATGCTCGACCAGATGGCTCTCGGCGACATGCCGAACGAGCAGCAGCTTCGAACGATCGCGGCGGCACACCTCGATGAGCAGAAGGAAGTCTGGAAGGCGCACAAGCCGAAGAAGGGCCAGCCTGCCACGTGGTTCCAGATCGCCAACGCGCTGAGCAAGACCCGCATGTATGCAAAGGATGCGAGCTTCGGCGACGATCTCAGGGAAGCCTACGGCATCGAATGGATCGAGGATCTGTTTGCCCCTGCCAATGAGGACAGCCGCTATACCACCAACGTCGAAGCTTATCTCGGCGCCCAGCAGGAATGGATGACGAACAATCTGCCCAAGAAGGGCGTGATCGCCGAGGTTACGCAATGGGGCGAGGCGAAGCTGCCGCAGAAGGCAAGTCGCGTCTACGGCAAGCCAAGCAAGGGCGACCACACCGCCATGTATCTGGATCGGAACGGCAAGGTTCAGACCGTGCACTACCGGATGCCGGAGGAAAAGAAGACCGGGGGCAAGGGAGCGCTCGTTGGAGGTGGTGCCACCGCTGGTGACGATGTGACCGACGCGCCGAAGCAGCGACCTGATGTCACGCAAAAGGGTCACGACATGATCGGTGACCTCAGGACCGACGCACTGCACGAGGCGCTGGCCCGCGCACCGATCGAGGACGATACGTTGACGGCGCTCCTCGTTCTTGCCTTTGCTGGTCTGAACGTCCGGGTTGACTCCGGGGCAAACGACACCGTCTTCGGTCCGAAGCGGTTTGCGCGCCATGCGGCTCGACTGCTTGGCGGCGATGGCAAGCTATCCTTCGACATCGACTCTTTGCGGGTTGCCGCCCGTTCGATGCTGGTCGATGTGCTCTCTTGCCGACGCGGCATGTCGAACAGTGGTATCGTCTCGCGCATCGCCGGCGAGGCCATCGGTGCGGATGGATATCTCCCGAACATGGGCACGGAGGACTTCCTGCTATGCCTGTCGCGGCAGGCGCTTGAGGCGTCGTGCAAGGATACCGCGGTTCTGCCGCGCCCGAAGGTCCGCGAGACCCGCGCCGCCCTCGTCGAGCACTTCAAGGACGGGCATTTCGTCCATCCGGCAGCCCTGTTCGCTCCCGATCCGAAGGAATTTACCGGACTGCTCAAGCAAGGTGAGATCGTCGAAGAGGAGGACACCGTCACCTCCAACGAAGCGACGGATCGTCTTGTAGACGAATTTGCAGGCGTCAGAGATACCGGCGACGCGGCCGATCTCGCCGTCGCCGATCCGCAGGTCCGTGACGACGCGTCCGACGAGGACGACGCCGCCTACGGGATTGCGGCCGAGTAGCCACCCTCCCCTTTTCATCCGATCGACACCCCGCCGCCGGCCATCACCGGCGGCGGTCTCGTTTCCATCAACAGCAGAGTTTCAAGGAGATATCTGATGTCTGCGTCCCTGATCTATGACCTAGCTCCGATCGGCTCTATCGTCGCCTGGTCCGACGGCAACCCTCGCCCGCCCGAGCGTTTCAAGAAGAAGCTGGCTGCCTGGCAGACCCGAAACAGCAGCGGCCGCCTGATCCGCAGGCAAGGTCCTCGCCAATCCGGCAACGACGCCTCGCCGGGGTATTTCACGCTGCATGAGGCGGATTTCGGCGGCAGGAACACCGTCGTCATGCGCATTCACCGAACGTTCGGTCTCGATTCCAAGCTGACCTTCAAGGTTCTGGAGCGCCCCGCGCTCGGTTCTATCCGCGTCTTCGATCGCGCTGGTGCGAACGCGGAGCTCGTCCATCTCGCCGACAATCGCGAAGCGGCCGCGGCCTGGCTGAAACAACACGGATACCCGAACGCTATCCTCGAGGAGGTGACCGCCGACGAGGTTGCGGCTGCTCATGTCGAAGGGAGGGCAGCGGCATGAGCGCGCCCGATATTTGGCACGATACAATCTCGGCTGCGGATGATTTGGGCGTGGAATTCGGCGTCAGTGCTGACGGCTTTCCGGTCGCCCGGATCGCCAATACCCTCCTGGCAATGGTGCCGGCGCGTGATGGCGCCAGCTTCCTCGCCAGCGCCTCGCGGATCGTCCGTCCACTTTCAGAGCTGACGCGGGAGGATTTCCACGGTCACGAAGGCCGCCTCAACGATGAGGCAGCGTTTCGCACGCGTGTGTTCGAGACCGCGCGGCACAAGCGGGAACTTTCCGATCTCGGTCGGATCCAGACCCGCATTGCAGCGAATACGCCATGGGGTCCGTCGCAACTCGCGACCATCTATGCCGAGGGGATCGTCTCCCATATGACGGCCGGCCATGGCGGGTTTCATCTGTCGGCCGAGCGGAATCTGCGGGTGTCTTCCTTATTGCGAGAATCCTCGCCCTGGTACGAGGAGGATGCCGAATGGGCCATCGTCGCTCATAGCTTCCCGGACCTGTTCACGGCCTATGAGCGCAAATGCGCCGAGGAGACGATCCGCAACAACTGGCCATCCGTGTGGGAGGCGATCCACGGTCGCGAACTGGTGCCCGGCCAATCCTGGGCGAAGGACCGGGAAGTTTTCGAGGCCAAGCATGCCGGGGACTGGATCGTGATCTCCGCGATCTTTTCCAGCCACCATGCCGACATGACGGAGGTGGTTGCCACGCGCGGCGGCATGCGGGATCACCGTGCCGTCGAACGCCGTTTTCTCGTGCCGAGCTGCGAATACGCAACCCGCGGGCCGTTTGGCTTCGTCATCGAAGAGCGGCGACACGCTGTCTATGACGGCCCTTCGGACTTCATCGGCTGGCGGCAGCGGAGGACCGGAGCATGAACCCGGTCAATCCGTGGGTGCTCCTTTCACGTATGGAGGTGGCGCGGCGCGAAACGCGCCATCACCTCGATCTCGTCCATCGGCAGATCTGTGCGCGTGCCGAGCGCCTGGCCGTCACCGAAAAGGCAAAAGCCAGGAACCGCACGCACAAGCGCTCCGGCTCGCGATGGAGCCGGTCCGATGAGGTGCTGTTTCAGGATCACGTCGATCGCCTGTCATTCGAGCGTCGCGGAGAACTTGATACACTCACCCGAAAGCTCGAGCGTCAGGATCGCGCCATCACCACCTTGCGACTGAAGCTCGGCGAAGCTGCTTGGCGACAAGCCGTATGAGAGGCGGTCGCCGGCGGCGTACTGGCGGAGTGCACATCCCGCGTGTCCGGCGAGGGTCTTTGCGAGGATGGCCATCGGTTTCGGCATTCGGTTTCGGGGTGCAAGTTCCAACCACGTGCCGGCCTGCCCTTCGTGTTCGTTGCGGTCTGAACCCGCGGTCGGTCGTTTCAAGGCCGCTGTCGCGCCGCGGGGCGGCCAGGACAGCCTCACTTCGCAAAGCGGACCCGCGTCCTGCGCAGGGTGTCCCCGCTTGGCCGCAGGCCAGCTCTGCTTGCTCAGCCGTCCCGGACCTGTGAAAGCGCCCGTCTCTCGCCGGTTCCTTTTGACCGCACCGAAGGGCAGACCGGCACGGGCCGGAGCCGCTTTGGACGAAACCGAAGAAAGGAAACCGACATGACTAAGCCCGCGACATCCAACCGCTCTTCCTCTCGCGTCGTGCAGCTCCGCAAGGGCGCCACCCTCGAAATGGTCCGCCTCACCTGCCCCGATAGCGCGCAAGCCCTCAAGATCGCCGAGAGCTTCGGGACCGCCGTGGTCGACAGCGACGGAATCCGCGATGAGCATGAGCGGATGATCACTGCGAGTTCGGCAAGCCTCGCTGAAGGTCTCGGCGAGAAAGCGATGCAGATCCATCTCCAGCGCATCGTCGGCGCTTTCGTCGGATCAGCGCATGGTGCCGGTCAGTTCTACTCCCGCGCGGTATCGGAGGCACGCGATGCCACGGCCAAGGCATCGAACGATGCCCGGGACGAGGATCTCGATGGCCCGGTCGGATATGACAGCGCCGCTCAGCGCAAGCGCGAGTTCGCAGCCGACATGGGCGTTCAGGCCCATGCCCTGCGGATGGCCGCCGAGGGCGCGGTCGTGGCCTACGAACAGGTGGTCGGTGAGACCTGGAAGCCGTTCGATCGCCCGGTCGACAATCCGGGCGCTTCACTTGACCGCAAGGCGGCCGATGCGCAAATGGCGGCTCTCGGCTGAAGCCATCAGGCGGGACATCGGCCCCGCCCTCCTTTTTTATTCCGGCTTGCATCGGCCGGCTCCACTTAGGGGCCGGCCTTTCTGCATGTCCATGCCCGAAGCTAGGGAAAGGCGGGGAAAGGAGTTGAGGAGACGGCCGATCGCGGCCCGTCCCTGTCGCTGGTCCTGCAGGAGCCGGCCTGTCGCCGCAACGGCTTCGCCGTCCTCCACGCTGTTGCGGCCGTTCCGGTGCCCTCCAGGCCATTGCGCTCCTGCCTTCGGACCTCCGCGACGGGCCGCGATCGGCGCTGCCCCGGAAAAGGAGGTTTTAGACATGAGCAGGAAAGCCGAAGGCGAGCGCGCCGACATCTATACGAGGATTACCGACCGTATCATCGCCGATCTGGAGAAAGGGGTTCGTCCCTGGATGAAGCCTTGGAATGCCGCGAACACCGAAGGTCGGATTACCCGGCCGCTAAGGCACAATGGTCAACCCTATTCGGGCATGAACGTACTCCTCCTATGGTCCGAGGGGATGGCGAGAGGGTTTACCTCTCCGATGTGGATGACCTTCAAGCAGGCGCTGGAGCTCGGCGCCGCGGTTCGCAAAGGCGAAACCGGCTCGACCGTCGTGTTCGCCAGCCGCTTCACCAAGGCGGAGACCGACCGCAACGGCAACGATGTCGACCGGGAAATTCCCTTTCTCAAGGCATATTCCGTTTTCAACGTTGACCAGATCGACGGATTACCGGACCACTACTACCATCGTCCGACGCCAGCCCTCGATCCGGTTGAGCGGATCGAAAATGCCGATCGCTTCTTCCGCAACACGGGCGCGGTTATCCGGCATGGCGGATCGCAGGCATATTACTTGCCGGTGACCGACCACATCCAGATGCCGCCGTTCGAGACCTTCCGGGATGCGGCTTCCTACGTGGCCACGCTCAGCCATGAGGCGACCCATTGGACGGCGAACCCGAGGCGAGTGGGACGCGATCTCAGCCGCTACGCGAAAGACAGGAGCGAACGCGCTCGCGAGGAACTCGTCGCCGAACTTGGCAGTTGCTTCTTATGTGCGGATCTCGGCATCGCCCCGGAAATGGAGCCGCGGCCGGACCATGCGTCTTACCTCGCCTCGTGGCTAAAGGTCCTATCCGACGACAAGCGTGCGATCTTCCAGGCTGCGGCGCACGCCCAGCGCGCTGTCAGCTTTTTACACGGTCTCCAGCCCGTTCAGGTCGATGACAGAGCGGTTGCGTAGGAGAGGCGTTAAGGTCGGTCGCTGTCGCCCGCGGCGGCCGACAGCACCCTCGGATTTCCTTCCGGTTGCATGTCCTGATCGGATGTGAGGTCCATCTTTCCCCAGATCGATGTTTTCCGGTCGCTGGCTTTGGGCTTTCGGGACTGCTTGATTTCAACGATAAACGGCTTTGTCTGCTGACGCATAATTCCTCCAGGCGACGAATCGCGACACGACGATATCGCGTCGATAGGCGGAAGCAACTCCCCACCGGCTGCTGTTCACGTCGATTTCGCCACCCCCACGGAAAGACAGGGCAAGAGTTTGCCGGTGCAATGTTCCGGCGCGACAAGGTGTAGGCGAGGGCTGCCATCGTCATGTTCCTCCCATCGCAGTCATGGGCCACGTCCTTTGCGGGCTCGATGAGGCATGTCTGACCGGAGAGCGGCTTCGCCTCGATCGTCCTCCCGCAACGGCCGTCCGCAACTTTCTTCCCCTGGCGGCTCCGCCGCCATTCCTCGCGCGTCAACAAAGTTGCTCCCGGCCGCCCTCCATTTCATTTCGGCCCCTAGGGGTGCGGTCCGATCGTCCCCGGTCCTTGCGACAGCCATCGAGGCCGCAATGGCGCGGCCCGAAACGGCAAAAGGAACTTGGACAATGGCTACCATCGGCACCTTCACCTCCACTGAAAACGGCTTCTCCGGCTCGATCCGCACGCTCGCCCTCAACGTCAAGGCCCGCATCGCTCGCGTCGAAAACCCCTCCGACAAGGGTCCGCACTTCCGCATCTACGCCGGCAATGTCGATTATGCTGAGACGGTGATTATGCGGAGTGCCGGTCGCTGAAGGCCGGATTCCCGGCGGTTGTAAGGGATTTTGCTCCGCATAATCCCGGTGGGATTGAAGGTAGCGCCCCGCTTTGAGCGGAGCGCCTTGGTTCTGGTCAGCGAGACCAGATGAGCTTGTGCTCGCCCTTGTCGCCCTGGACGAGGGAGGCGTAGACGGGCGCCGTGAAGGACGGATCGTCGAGCTTGAGCGAGAGGTATTCGGCGCCCGTTTCGCGGGCTGTCCGGCTCCAGCCTGCTCCGAACTCGACACCCGTTGCTGTGACCCGGAAGTCGGGTGCGCGGTCGTTGTCGCGGTCGCAGGGCTTGATGGATGCCTTGACGTTGAGGGTGAGGGTCTTGATGATCCCTGCATAGGTGCCGGTTTCGTCGCGGGTGAAGGTGCCGATCTGAGCCATTGTCGTATCTCCTGAGGTTGTTCGAAGCTGCCCGATGCGGCCTCGATGGCGGTCGAGAGGCGACGGATTGGACGGACTGCATCCGCAGGACCGCAGCATCAGCGAAGGACGGCGGCAGCCGAGCTTGTTGGCTCGCGAGGAATGACCGCTTGCGGTCAGGGGAAGAAGGTCGGCGGAGCCGTTGCAGGCCAGGGCCGGTCCGGTGCCAGACCAGCCCCAAAGAGAGGCCGTATGGGGGGCTTTCGCGCCGTCAGCAGAATGACGTGATTGATCGGCGCCGTCTCATCCGCATGATTAGCCGCCGCCTGGGCCATCATCCCTCCCGTCGACCCGGCCGCCATCTCCCTGGCGCATGAGACAAGCTGCGCCCGACATGGGATTACCGCCATGCCGAGCGCGATATCAGATGAAGCGGATCAGACCGTACCGGTGGGGGACTCCGCTCTGGGGCTCACCCGTTCTGACTACGTCGATATTTCCAAATCCGAAAGCAACGATGCGATCAGTGCATCCGGAGCCTTAAACCGGCCCCGCCTCAGTTCTGGCGGAACAACCGCCTCGACAGCTTCCAATTTTTCGGACGGGTCCATGCGGAGGTAAACCTCCGTCGTGCGGATATCTGCGTGGCCGAGCCAGAGGGCGACCTTGCGGATGTCGTGGGTCGCCTGCAGCATGACGACTGCGCAGCCGTGCCGAAGCTGATGAGGTGAGACGCGACGGTCGCGAAGCGATACGCAGCTCCCGGCTGCTTTGACGACATACTTGTCGAGGACATACTCGAAGCCGGCACGGGTCATCGGGTCGCCCTGAGCATTGACGAAGAGCTCCGGCACACGGACCTCGCCCCGGACACTTAACCAAGCGCGAATGTCGCGCGCAGTGTCTTTCCAGAGCGGCAGGCAGCGTTCCTTGCGGCCCTTTCCCAGAACTGTCACGCTCGCGCCGTGGCGAAGCGACAGATTTGCCGTCAAAACTCCGATCAATTCTGACACTCGCAAGCCTCCGGCGAAGCAGAGATGCATCATCGCCCGATCACGGATGCCAGATCTCGTCGTAAGGTCGGGTCCGTTAAGAATCGCTCGGACCTCTTCCATTGTCAGATGGCGAATGAGCTTCTGATCGTGGCGTTTGGTCGGGATCGCATGGACCCGCCCGATCTGCTCCAGTGCGGACGGCACCTTGTGCTCGAGGTAGCGCATGAACGCCTTGATGGCGGCGAGCCGCACATTGCGCGTCGATGCGCTGTTGCCGCGATCCTGTTCAATGTGCGCGAGGAAAGCCACGATCATCGGTGCATCGAGGTCTTCGATCCTGAGCAAAGACGGGCGAGTGCCGAGCCGTTTTGCTGCGAAGTTGAACAGCAGCTTGAAGCTGAACGCGTATGTCTCGCAGCTTTGTGGGCTGTAACCTCGCTGTCGAGGCATGTAGTCTCGCAGGAAGCCGGTGATAAGAGGGGCGAGCTTCGTCATGCGGCATTCTCCCCGACCAAAGCCTCTGCCGCCGCGGCGATGTCGGCCATCATTTCCGGCGTCGCCTGAAGATACCAGTATGTATTGTGGATACTGACATGACCCAGGTACGTCGACAGGGCGACGAAGTGCCTGGCAACTGCGCTGCGATCGGCGCCGCATTGTTCCAGCACCCGGGTTGCGAACGTATGACGAAGGTCATGGATGCGTGGCGGTTGACCTCGCTCCGGGGCAATACCCGCTCGTCGCAGCAGGGAGCGGAACGTACAATTGACGGTCGTCGGGTAGAGCTGTCGGTGCTGGACGGATGGGAAGAGCCAATCGCTCTCGCCAGCGCGTTGGCGCCGGATCTCAAGATAGCCTTGGAGCGCTTCGATGACGGTGGCGTGCAGCGGCACTAGGCGGCTCTTGCGGAACTTTGTTTCCCGAATGTGCAAAACGCCATCGGGCAAGATGTCATCGAGCCTGAGTGCAAGAGCTTCGGAGATGCGAAGTCCAGTGGCCGCGATCAGACCGAAGAGCGTGACATAGAGTTCGCGACGCAGCGGATTGGGCTTTTGGAGCCTGAGATTGCCGGCAGTATCGAGGATCCGGGCGATCTCGTCCTTTGTGTAGATGTAGGGCACCGGTCGATTGGTGGCCCGCTTGATATCCGCAGGCGGGATCTCGTGACGCGGATCTTCCGCATGAAGAAAGCGGGCAAACCCGATCAGGTTCGTCAGGCGATGCGCCATGGAGTTCGGCGTTTTAGCAGCCGTCGGCAACCATGTGAGAACCGTTGCAGCCCGAACGTGGCTCTCGCCCCGCTCGGATGCAAAGCGCGCGAACGCCAGAAGATGCCGTTCGGCCTTGATCAGCTTGTAACCGAGCGCTCGACGTAGACTAAGATAGCGACTGACGTCAGCGCTCAGCATGGCAACCTCCCGCCCCAAGGCTGCGCGATTTCCGACAGCAGGCCGATGTCCACCTTAGCGTACAGCGCCGTCGTTGATGGAGAACGGTGGCGCAACACGGCCCCGACTCCGGCAAGGCTTGCGCCGTTACGCAGCATCGCCGTCGCTGCCGAGTGACGCAACACATGTGCACCGCGATGGATGCTTTCAATTCCTGCTCTGTCGAGCGCGCGACGCACGATGCACTTCACGGCAATGCGGCTCAGTGGTCTGATTGGCGCGATATCCGTCAGGAACACTCGCGTCGTCGCAATGCGCGGCCTTGCCCGTTCAATATAGGCCAATATAGCGTCGCCAACCTCCTGGGGCAGCGGCAGCCATTCCTCGCGCCGGACCTTACCGATAAGTGCTATTCGGCCATTCCTCCAGTCAATGTCATCGAAGCTGAGAGTGCTGACTTCGCTTGCCCTGAGGCCCAATCGAGCCAGCAAGAGCATGACAGCGCGATCGCGTAACCGGCTTTCGCCGTCACATGTGGCAAGGAGGCGGTCGATGTCACTTTGCGCAAGAAAGCGCGGCGTCGTCGCCAATTGCCAACTTGCGAAGTTCGGAACCGCGTGCTCCCGACCAGCGGGACATTTTCCCATCGCGACGAGATATTTTAGGTAGGCGCGCGTGGCGACGGTAATACTCTGTGCCCAATGGCGTCGGTGCGGCTTGGCGGACTCGAGCACGAACATGCGGATTGCTGAAGCTGTATAAGCAGCTGGATCTGCACCCAAGGACATCATAAATTTCACGAGGACGGCTTGATAGGTATCAAGAGTGGAAGCCTTGACACCGCGTTGTTCTCGCATCCACCGACGGAAAGTAGCCAATTCAGGCCAGGTTTCGTCCAATGAGGGGCGTTGCTCCGGCGGCAGGATGTCCAGCTCGCGAAGGTATTCGACGAACAGCTTGGCAGCACCCTGTGGCGCACGGGCAGTTCTGTTGCCGTGGAACACTGATGCAGAAGCGCTCAAGCCCGCGGTAAGTGTGTCGACGTCGTGGCCGGCGGCACGTACCCAATCGCCCCACAATGCCAGAAGGCGCACCACCTCCGTTATCGTCGCGGCCGAGTAATTCCGCTGGACAAGCCAGTGCTTGAAGCCGTCGACATGTGGTTGCAGCCAATTGATGCGAACATTGACGCTGCGGCGATGTCTGTACTTTCGCTTTGTCACGCTATTTTCCTCGATTTGATCGTTGGTGCCGGTGAAGTCCGGCGTGTCGAACAAATCGGAGGTTTCAAATCCATTCCAGCGCTAGGCGAGCGACATTCCCGTTCCTTAAACTCCCCGAGAGCCAACAAGGCAGAGGTTGGCATGTTGTCTGCGCCAGGGAGATGGCGGCCGGGTCGACGGGAGGGATGATGGCCCAGGCGGCGGCTAATCATGCGGATGAGACGGCGCCGATCAATCACGTCATTCTGCTGACGGCGCGAAAGCCCCCCATACGGCCTCTCTTTGGGGCTGGTCTGGCACCGGACCGGCCCTGGCCTGCAACGGCTCCGCCGACCTTCTTCCCCCTGACCGCAAGCGGTCATTCCTCGCGAGCCAACAAGCTCGGCTGCCGCCGTCCTTCGCTGATGCTGCGGTCCTGCGGATGCAGTCCGTCCAATCCGTCGCCTCTCGACCGCCATCGAGGCCGCATCGGGCAGCTTCGAACAACCTCAGGAGATACGACAATGGCTCAGATCGGCACCTTCACCCGCGACGAAACCGGCACCTATGCAGGGATCATCAAGACCCTCACCCTCAACGTCAAGGCATCCATCAAGCCCTGCGACCGCGACAACGACCGCGCACCCGACTTCCGGGTCACAGCAACGGGTGTCGAGTTCGGAGCAGGCTGGAGCCGGACAGCCCGCGAAACGGGCGCCGAATACCTCTCGCTCAAGCTCGACGATCCGTCCTTCACGGCGCCCGTCTACGCCTCCCTCGTCCAGGGCGACAAGGGCGAGCACAAGCTCATCTGGTCTCGCTGACCAGAACCAAGGCGCTCCGCTCAAAGCGGGGCGCCCTCATTCGATCACATAGCCCAGCGCGCGATAACCCAATCGTCGCTTTGCGGCCATCCGGGCCAGCACCGGAACGGTGCTGTCGACATAATCGACGACCAGGACGTCCCGCTTGCCGTCATGCTGGCGATGCAGACGGCCGACATACTGCGCCAGAGTTCCCTTCCAGGCGATCGGCATGGTCAGGAACAACGTGTCGAGCCGGGCGTCATCGAAGCCTTCCCCGATATAGCGCCCTATCGCAAGTATCAGACGCTCATCATCGTCTGCGACATTCAACGCCGTGTTGGCTTGCTTGCGATCCTTCGCCGACATGCCACCGCGCAGCACCACCAGATTTTTCACGAACGGCGAGAACTTCTGCTGCAGATAATCGAGGTGATCCTTCCGCTCCGTAAGAAGGATGGGCGAACGTTTTGCCTCGAGGGATTTCAGCACGTCATCGAATATCAGGTCATTTCGGCCTTGGTCCTGCGCAAGGGCCGCATAGATCGCTGGCATTGACGGGCGCTCTGCCGAGACGAGCGACGCTGGCAACTCAAACTTCGTCGAACGGTCGCGGGCACGGTGGCGAATGCCACGCTCGGCAGCTTGAACTCTCGCATCGACCCGATGGCGAACGGGGCCGCATTGCATGAAGATAATCGGATGATGTCCGTCTTTTCGGGCGACCGTCGCTGACAGCCCGACGACATATCGCGCCTTCGATCTGCGAGCGACAAGTTCAAAACTTGCAGCGGACAGATGGTGGCACTCGTCGACAATCAGATGACCGTAATTGCCGACGATGTCATCGACCTCGCCATTCCTAACCAGGCTTTGGATCAGCGCTACATCAATGATCCCTGTCGGCTTCCTTTTCCCGCCACCGATAGTGCCGATCTGCTTTGGGTCGATGCTCAAGAAGGAACTCAGACGCTCAACCCACTGGGTGAGAAGCTCCCTGCGGTGAACAAGAACAAGCGTGTCGCGGCTTCGATGTGCAATGAGTGCAGCTGCGACAACTGTTTTGCCGAAGGCGGTCGTGGCGGCGAGCACGCCGTTATCGTTGACGACAAGAGCATCAAAGGCCCGCGATTGTGGCCGTCGCAGTTCCCCTAGGAACGAGACGCCGACGGGTAGCGCGTCTCCGTCCTCGCGGTGATCCTCCAGAATGGCCGTCGTGCCATGGCTCTTAATGAGCTCAATTGCTTCGTCGAAGCAGCCTCGTGGCAGCGCGACATGGCGTGGATGAAGCTCGGCACAGGAGATGATCCGCGGCTTGCCGAATGTCGGCAATCGCATTGCTTGCGCACGATAGAATTCCGGGTTCTGGAATGCTGCCAGGCGCACGAACTGCGCAATCAGCACGGACGGAAGCTCGGTCCTATCAATGTAAACCTGATCAGCGATCACGACCTTGATGCTTTGCGGGATCGCAGCCTCTATTCGCCGCGGCTCGCTACGACGTGACGGCAACATCTTCCACGGCTCATCGGCATGTTCGTCATCGACTGGCATACGGACGCCCAAGACCCGCCCCGACAATTCGGCTTCGTCGGCAATCCTGAAGACTTCGTCCGCCGATAACCTGGGCAAAGACGACAGGTATGCCCACTGGTCATCGTAGGGTCGTAGGTCGCCATTGACAAAAACGCTGTTGCCATTTTCACGGGCTTTCCTTTGCAGAGGAAGCGCGATCAGATTGCCGAAGCCGCCAAGTGGCATCGTGTCCTGGTTGGGGAAGAAACGGTCGTAAGACGTGAAGCCGATCTCAGGACGGTTTTCCATCGTCTCCGTTATTAGCGCTGCACCCAGTTGACGGGCGATCCTGGCTGGAACGGGTTCTGAGAAGAATATCCAGACATGGCCACCGTTTCCAGACCTCGACCGTTCGAGGGCAGCGGAAATTCCTTTTGCACGGCAAGTGGCCAGCAGAGCTCTGGTGTCGTCTACCCAGCTTTCCTTGTCGAAGTCAGCAGCAAGGAACCAGCATGTCTCGTCCTGCAGCAATGGATATACGCCGGCAACAAAGTCGCTTGAACGGGCATCTCCGCCACGAAGGTGCTTTTCGATGATATCCTCGGAATATGGGATGAACGCCTGATGCGGGCAGTCCCCACATTTCACCTTCGGCTTGCCGCAGATTCCTTTCGCCCACTCATTAGAACAGGCCGGTGAATAGCCGGAGCGTCCGTCCTTCTTGTTGTTCCAGCGAACCGGAAAGACGTCGGGACGTCCGGCAAACAGCTGCCGGAACAACTGCACCTTTTCCACTGACGGTGAGCTGTTTGTCACAGGAGCGTCTGCGAAGACCGGCTTATCTGCGTGGGCCTGGCTATCGGAAATCAGCTGCTGCTTAAATGCTTCCAGCTCACGCTCAAGCGCCATCTGCTCGTCACTCAGTTCGGCTAACCGCCGTCGAATGCGAGCAATGTTCTCCCAAGCATCATTCTTTTCCGCCAACTTTGCAGCTTTCGCCTAACTGATCGTGGGTATCAGCATAGGCCAAACGCGTCCCTATTTTAAGACGCACTATCCATCACCGCCTCCGGGATTATGCGGAGCAGGATCCGCCGAAATCATCGGCAAATACAGCATTCAGCGACCGGCACTCCGCATAATCACCGTCTCAGCATAATCGACGTTTTGCGGTGCACCGCAAAACGTCGAGCTGGGCGCCGCCTGGCAGAAGCGCTCCGAGCAAACTGACCGCGGCTACCTCTCGGTCAAGCTGGACGACCCGAGCTTCCCCGCTCCGATCTATGCCACGCTGGCCGAAGTCGAAGGCGAAGACGGCCTGCAACTGATCTGGTCACGCCCTAACCGCGACTAGGATCTCGAGGCTCCGTCCATTGGGCGGGGCCTCCTCCCCGGATTTGTGAAGCCGGAGCCGGGCGTCGAGCCCACCTTCGGCTTTTTGGTGGCATACGGAAACTGGGGATAGCTGCTCAGATCGGTCGAGGATGCCGGGCCGGAATGACGGCGTCAAGGACGAGCGGTTCCCCCAATTTCGCGCCGCCGCCTGTGGCGCCAACACGAAATCGGCTCCCCCACTCGCCGCCGTTGGCGGTCGCATCCGCGATCCCTGACCCCGCCATCCCGTCCCGCCTTGCGATGTCGTCTTTCACGAACTCAAGGAGATGAGACCATGACGATCGAACAGCATATCGAAGAACTGCGGGCAGAGCTGAACAACGCATGCGATGCGGCCGAGCGCCGCCAGATCGAGGGCGAGCTTGAACTTGCACGGGCCGAGCTCGCCGTGCAACTCGCCGAGCAGGTCGGTGCCATCGAGGCCGACCCGCCCTTCTGAGGCGGCTTCCCTTCTCATTTCAGAGCCGAGCTCCGTTCGGCAATCACCGCCCCCGATTCCAGCGCTTTCCGCCTGAGGAGCACCGCGCCGTCGCATCTCTCCTTTCGACACAGCTGTCATCTACGTCAGGGGATGTTGCAGCCCTTGCGTCACGCCGCAACCTTGCGCCGCCAGAATTTTCCCCGCCGCATGCGGCTCCTCGCGCGATCAAAATTCAGGCGGCTCCAGGTTCTCCGCTCGCGCTTCGGCCGTTCCGGTGCGGCCTTCCTTCGAGGTCTGCTTTCGATCCCCGCGATACCACCAATTCGAAAGGAGAACCTACCATGCAACAACTCACAAAGTTCCTCGCAGCCACGGGCCGCCGGCTCCGCAATCTCGGCAAGGTGATCAGTCACTTCTTGCGCAAGGGAAAGCTCGGCCTGAAGCTCGCAATCAAGATCCCGTTCTTCGTCGAGATCGAGGTTTCGTTCGAGACCGACTGGGACCGGCGCAAATGACGCAAGGGTCGCCACGGCGACTCTTTTTCACTGCTATCTCCCGCCGGTAGCCCTGCTATTAGCGCATAGCGCGATCGTTGGCCGGCCTCGGTCGGTAGCCACGTGTTCTCTTTTGCCGCGTTAGATCGAGGAACAGGCTGACCGCCTCTTCCTCCCGTTGGAAATGGTGGACCTTTGTCTGCCCTGACGTTCCTATCCTTCCCCACCTTCGCGTCAGACAAGTTTCCCCGAACAAGGAAACCGAAATCTGCATAGCGTAGAAACGAGCCATGTTCCTGGCTGGATCCGATCGTTCGACATAGAGCTGGTAGGGTTGCGAAATCATAGCGGCATGATCGTCACACAGCGCCGCCACGTCCAACGACATATGTGAATCCTACAGGTGCGACCGATTCATTTTCGTGAAGAATGGCGCTCGGGCGAGGCGCCGATGGCGCGCGGCTCTAGTCGCGCTGCGACCGGAGCCCGCACGCGGTCTCCGCCCAGCCGGGTGACGATCCTCTCGCAGCAAGAAGCATGCCTCTGCCAAACATCATTGTCCGCAGACAGCCAGAGCCTCCCATGGCCATCGCAGATGGCAAGCGGTCGCGTCCCTTCAGGACGCGGTTCTATCTCTCTCTGACGTCCCATTTTGCACCCGCCGTTCCGGCGTCAAGGACATCACGGCCCCTCCAATTTTCCCTGCGCCGCAAGCGGCACAGAGAAAATCGGTTCCTCCGCTCGCCGCACGGCGGCCGCGATCCGCGGTACCTGACCCCTCACGGCTACGGTGCAGACACCTTTCGTCAGAAACGAAAAGGAGACCCTGATGACAACGTATCAAATCACTCAGCCGGTTGGAGACGGCCAGAAGCTCCCGGATCAACAGCCGGACAGGCTGGAAAGTTTGCGCGGAAATTTCGATGCGGAGGTGCATCTTCCCGCCGATATTTCGCGCGAGTTTCTGTCTGCGGCGCTGCTTTGGGCAATCGACAACAAGGTCGATTTCGCTCTGTTCCACGAAGCCGACGAGATTATCATTGCGCACTTCGGCGGTGACGAGATCTACCTCCCATCCCGGTGGTCCGACAAACGATGGCACATCGGCCTTGAGGACAAAGAGCCTTTCGACCCGGGCGATTGAGGTCGAGACCAGAGGCGGTTTTCCGCCTCTGGTCTTCGCCTTCCGCATGAGCCATTCCAGCCGGATCGACCGGCCGCAGCGGCTATGAAAGGGGGCTCTGCCGCCCCTCTCAACTCACCCCATGAAGGAAGGGCAATGCCCCTCCTTCAAACTTCCTCCCATGGAGAAAGGGGACGGTTCCCTCCTCCCTTTCCCCAAACCCCTATCCCTCTCCCGTGGAGGAAAGGTGATGATGGCTGTCACCCGCCCTGGCACCAACCGTGTCGGGCACCATCCCACGATCGGGCGAGCCCTTCGTTGATCAGGACATCGCCCAGTGAATTGCCAGCGCGAGATACGGTCCGAAGTTTCCGTCCATACTTGTCCTCGTCACGCAACTCGGTCGACAGCGAGAATTTTCCCGCGTTGAGCAGCGTCAGCAGGCGGGATTTTGCCGCCTCGCCTTTGATCCGTTCTGTCTCGCAGCGGGGCGGGCTGAGTTCAGGCGTATCGATATCCGCGATGCGGATCTTCTGGCCCTTGAACCAGAAGGTGTCGCCATCGACGACGCAGTTCGTCCGATGGCTGTCGCCGCACAACACGAATGGCGCAGACAGCGTATCTTGCCCCGGTGTTTTGGCGAAGGCTGCGATGCTGTCGAGATGGCCGCTGCGATCGAGATACAGCCAACCGGCGGCGCCGATCACCACGGCCCAGACAATCGCGGTCGGAATGCCTCTGCCGCGATGGGGACGGTGACGACCCGGCGTCGAGCGCGACGCATTGAAGCCGGCGCGATTGTTCGCGACCTTCCGATCTTTCCTGAACGGTATGACGTTCTTTTGCACCAAGCTTTTATCCCTCTTCGCCGACAGACGTTACAGTCGGTTTGGGTTCATCGGCGTTTACCGCTGGCTTCGAATTCGAACCTTCCCTCTCCCTTCCGCCCATCGAATGAAACCGGTTCTCGCCGACGCAGACCCTCATATCAGCCCGCCGGAACCAGATGGCGCGGCCGCATCTGAGCGGCGCGTTGCCGGCCGTGAAGACGATCTGTTCGTCCGCCCGCATGCGCAGGACTTCGTGCGGCTGAATCAGCGGTCGAGCCGCGAGTTGCTTCGAGCGCGTTCGCGACGATCCCCTTGCCTGGAAGCTTTGACTCACCTGGTCGATTTCGACCGTGGTCATGCCGCAGCGTTTAGAGATGTACTCGGCAGTCTCCGGATCGTTGATCGCGGCGAACGAAATCCAGCTAGCACTCTCAAACCATTTGCTTGCTGCGTCGCGGCCGCCATAGGTCTCACGCATCTGGCCGATCGACTGATAGATCATCGTCAGCATGATCCCGTATTTGCGGCCGGCGTCCCGTGCGGTCTCTATGATCCGCATATAGCCCAGGCGCGCGACCTCATCGAGGAGAAACAGCGCGCGCCCATTGAGCTGTCCGTCGCGATTGTAGATCGCGTTGAGAAACGAGCCGATGATGACTCGCGCAAGACCCGAATGGGTCTCCAACGTCTTGAGGTCGATGTTGATGAAGACGTCGGTGTTTCCCGCCGCGACGTCGCTGGTCGAGAATTTTTTTCCTGACACGAGGGCGGCATAGTTCGGATAGGAAAGCCAGTGCGTTTCCTTGACCCCATTGGCATAGACGCCGCTGAATGTTTCCGGGGTCATGTTGACGAAGGCGGCGACGTTTTCCTTGACGAAATCCGAGCTCGAATTGTCGTAGATGTCTTGCAACCGCTTGCGCAATGTCGGTTCCGGTTCCGAGAGGTTCATGCGCACCTGCCGAAGCGTCTGCTCCGTCTCATCCGTGTGGCCGGAAAGGCAGACATCGGCGATGAGCGCCGTGAGCAACTGCAGCGCCGATGCGCGGAAGAAGTCGTCACGGACACCGCGCGCGCCGCCGCTGTCGCTCATGATCCATGATGCGACCGAGGCAATATCCTCTTCCTTCGTTCCGCCGAAACGGCCGACCCAGTCCAGGACGTTAAAGCCGACGTCCGGCTTCTTGGGATCGAGGACGAACACGTCCCTCCCCGCTTCGCCGCGATGCGCGGAGACCATCGGTGCGACTTCGTTCGATGGATCGAGCACGATCAGCGTGCCGCCCCATTTGAGCGCCGTTGGGATCGTCACTGACGTCGTCTTGAAACCGCCGGAACCTGCAAAGACGATCCCGTGCGACGAACCAAACGAGCCATCGAAGCACAACAGCGGCGACTTGCCGCCGGCGCCCCAGGTCTCCGCGCTATCGGCTCGAAACGCTCGGGCACCGACACTGTCTTTGTCGACGCGATAGCGCTCACCGATGACGATGCCACCAGCATCGGGAAACAACTTGGCCGCCTCTGTGAGCTTCATCCAGTCCGCTTCGCCATGGAGCGCTCGCTTGCCCTGAATGCGCTTCGGTTCGACCCTTACGAATGCCGCATTGCCGATGAGCGCCACGCGGAGTGCGAAGCAGGCACATAGTAGCGCCGCACTCGCTCCGATCGACGTTGCCGGATCGAGAAAGGCCAAGACCGTCTTGTCGGCGGGCACCGTCTTCGTGAAAGCGGAAAGGCGCATTGTTTCGCGGACTGCTGCGACCAGGATTGTCCCACTCGATCCCGCGACGACGCCCCAACCTGCCTGTTTGATGTTGATCGAGCCGGCGGTCGCGAACAGCAACAGAACTCCGATCGCCGAACTGGCCACATAGGGCAAGGCTATGCCCGCCCGCCCCCATGCCAGTTGTGTGGCCTCGGTCTTTCCGAAGCCTGAAAGCCACTGCTCGATCCCGGTCATTCCGATGACGACCAGGATCATCAACGTCCCTGGCACGACGACGAGCGCAATCCTATTGATCGTCATTGCCGAAGGCCTCCACGCCGATTGCGGTCAGCCTGGACCGCTCACCCTCGTCGCCTTTGATCCGGCGGGCGGCATCGAGAAGCACGCCCAGCAACAGCGCGCGCTTCTCGTAGCGCAGCCCGGCTTTGACGATCAGGCCGCCGAGCTCGATCTTTTCGCGCGTGTCCTTCTTGCGGGTGTCGGATGTCATCGTCCTCGCCATGCGTTCAAGCCTCGCGATCGCCGCCCGCAGCCGCGCCAGACGTGTCCGCCGCGGTGGACGCTTGTCCACTGCTGCCGCCGGCGCCCTTCTTCCCTCCGGTCGTAGCGCCCTGCCCTCCGCGAAATCGCTTGGCCACATGCTCAAACGCTGCCTGAAGTTCCGCCTCGTCGATTTCGATCTCGCCAAGGCCCGCCTTGAGCGCGATCCGGCCGATGCGTTCCGCTTCCCTGGTCTCGGCGATCTTGAGCTGTTCCTGCAGCTTGGCGATTTCGTCACGGATTTTCGAGGATGGTTTCTTCATGTCCGATCGTCTCCTGGGTGAGAAAGCTTGTCTTTCGAACCCAGTTTCCGGAACTTAAGTAGCGAACGCACTACTGTGAATCCTACAATCGCCAAGGGTGATGCTTTCGGGAATGATCCCGGCCGTTCCGAAGGAGCGGCTTCCAAGGGCGCAATTATACGTCGCTGGCGCGACGTGTTGCTGAGAGAGCCTGGTGGCGCCGCCACTCCCAACGAACCCATTGATTTCGTTCGCAACCGGGAGAGAACTCCGCCGTGGCCGTCCCTCACTTCTCCGTCAGCATCGTCGCCCGTGGCTCCGGCCGCAGCGCCGTCCTGTCGGCGGCCTACCGGCACTGCGCCAAGATGGAGTTTGAGCGGGAAGCCCGGACGATCGACTACACCCGTAAGCAGGGGCTCCTGCATGAGGAGTTCGTGATCCCTGCCGACGCGCCGGAATGGGTGCGCAGCATGATTGCCGATCGCTCGGTCGCCGGCGCGTCCGAGGCCTTCTGGAACAATGTGGAGGGCTTCGAGAAGCGATCCGACGCGCAGCTCGCCAAGGACGTCACCATAGCCCTGCCAATCGAGCTGACGGTCGGGCAGAACATTGCGCTTATTCGGGATTTCGTGGAGCGGCACATCACTTCGAAGGGCATGGTCGCGGACTGGGTCTATCACGATGCGCCTGGTAATCCGCATGTGCATCTGATGACGACATTGCGGCCACTCGTCGAAGACGGGTTCGGTTCGAAGAAGGTCGTGGTTCTCGCCCCGGACGGCAAGCCGATCCGCAATGACGCCGGCAAGATCGTCTATCAGCTTTGGGCTGGAAGCACGGCCGATTTCAACGCGTTTCGCAACGGCTGGTTTGCCTGCCAGAACAAACATCTGGCGCTTGCTGGCTTGGATATCCGCATCGATGGCCGTTCCTTCGAAAAGCAAGGTATTCTGCTTGAGCCGACCATTCACCTCGGCGTCGGCGCCAAAGCCATCGAGCGCAAGGCGCAGCAATCCGACCACAAGTCGGAGACCTCGACTCCCAAACTCGAACGCATCGAGCGTCAGGAGGAGCGCCGCGGCGAGAACGCCCGCCGCATCCAGCGCCGTCCGGAGATCGTGCTCGACCTGATTACGCGGGAGAAGAGCGTCTTCGATGAACGCGATGTTGCGAAGGTGTTGTATCGCTATATCGACGATGTCGTTCTGTTCCAAAGTCTGATGGTCCGCATTTTGCAAAGTCCGGAAGCGCTCCGGCTCGAACGCGAGCGGATCAACTTTGCGACTGGTATTCGGACACCCGCGAAGTACACGACGCGGGAGATGATCCGGCTTGAAGCCGAGATGGTCAACCGGGCTGTCTGGCTGTCCGGCCGCGACTCTCATGGCGTGCGCGAAGCGACGCTGGAGATGACTCTTTCGCGCCATGCCCGTCTGTCGGATGAGCAGCGAACGGCGATCGAACATGTCGCCGGGGCCACGCGGATTTCCGCTGTCGTCGGCCGCGCCGGCGCCGGCAAGACGACGATGATGAAGGCGGCGCGCGAGGCGTGGGAAACGGCCGGCTATCGCGTGGTCGGCGGAGCCTTGGCTGGCAAAGCCGCCGAAGGTTTGGAGAAGGAAGCCGGCATCGTTTCCCGCACGCTGTCGTCGTGGGAGCTTCGCTGGAACCAGGGTCGCAACCAGCTCGGCGACAAGACCGTCTTCGTGTTGGACGAGGCGGGCATGGTGTCGTCACGGCAGATGGCGCTGTTCGTCGAAGCCGTAACCAAGGCCGGCGCCAAACTCGTGCTCGTCGGCGATCCGGAACAGCTTCAGCCGATCGAAGCGGGTGCCGCCTTCCGCGCGATTGCCGATCGCATCGGCTATGCCGAACTCGAGACCATTTATCGTCAGCGCCAGCAATGGATGCGCGACGCCTCGCTCGATCTCGCTCGTGGCAATGTCCGCAAGGCTGTCGATGCCTACACCGCCCATGGTCGAATGATTGGTTTGAGACTGAAAGACCAAGCCGTCGAAAGCCTGATCGCAGCTTGGGACCGCGACTACGACCCTTCGAAGAGCAGCCTGATCCTCGCACACCTTCGCCGCGACGTCCGAATGCTCAATGATATGGCGCGCGCCAAGCTGGTCGAGCGCGGCGTCGTCGCAGACGGATTTGCGTTCAAGACCGAGGACGGAACCCGCATGTTCGCGACCGGCGACCAGATCGTGTTCCTCAAGAACGAGGGCAGCCTTGGCGTCAAGAACGGCATGCTCGCAAAGGTGCTTGAAGCCGCACCTGGCCGGATCGTTGCGGAGATTGGTGACGGCGAGCACCGCCGCCAGATCACGATCGAGCAGCGCTTCTATAACAGCCTCGATCACGGCTATGCGACGACGATCCACAAGAGCCAGGGCGCGACGGTCGACCGGGTGAAGGTGCTTGCTTCCCTCTCGTTGGACCGGCATCTCACCTATGTGGCCATGACGCGCCATCGTGAGGATCTCGCCGTCTACTACGGCAGTCGCTCCTTCGCCAAATCCGGCGGCCTCATCCCGATCCTGTCGCGCCGAAACGCCAAGGAGACGACCCTCGATTACGAGAAGGCGTCGTTCTACGGCCAAGCGCTGCGCTTCGCGGAAGCGCGGGGCCTTCATCTTGTCAACGTCGCCCGCACCATCGCACACGATCGCCTCCAATGGGCCGTCCGGCAAAAACAGAAACTTGCCGACCTCGGCGCCCGTCTAGCCGCCATCGGTGCGGCACTCGGACTGGTCCGCGGCAGCAACAAACATTCCATCCCGGACACAATCAAGGAGGCCAAGCCCATGGTATCAGGCATCACCACCTTCCCGAAATCGCTCGACCAGGCTGTCGAGGATAAGCTCGCCGCCGATCCCGGCCTCAAGACGCAATGGGAGGACGTCTCGACGCGCTTCCATCTCGTCTACGCGCAGCCGGAAGCCGCCTTCAAGGCGATCAATGTCGACGCCATGGTCAAGGACCCGTCGGTCGCGCAGTCCACCCTGGCAAGGATTGCCGGCGAGCCAGAGAGCTTTGGCGCGCTCAAGGGCAAGACCGGACTTCTTGCCAGCCGTGGCGACAAGCAGGACCGTGAAAAAGCGGTCGCCAACGTGCCGGCGCTCGCCCGAAATCTTGAACGCTATCTTCGTGAGCGGGCCGAGGCTGAATTGAAACATGAGACGGAGGAGCGCGCGGTCCGGCTCAAGGTTTCGGTCGACATCCCGGCGCTCTCACCATCTGCCAAACAAACGCTCGAACGCGTTCGTGATGCGATCGATCGCAACGATCTCCCGGCTGGCCTCGAATACGCGCTCGCCGACAAAATGGTGAAGGCAGAACTCGAAGGTTTTGCAAAGGCGGTTTCCGCCCGTTTCGGGGAACGGACCTTCCTGCCTCTGGCTGCGAAAGACACTGATGGCAAGACTTTCGAGACCGTCACAGCAGGCATGACGGCCGGTCAGAAGGCGGAGGTCCAGTCTGCGTGGAATTCCATGCGGACGGTCCAGCAACTGGCTGCTCATGAACGAACGACCGAAGCGCTCAAGCAGGCTGAGACGCTGCGTCAAACGAAGAGCCAAGGGCTCTCGCTGAAATGACGGTGGGAGCTGGAACGCGCCGGGCGATGACCGCGCAGCAACGACGAGCCGTTGTGGTTCTGTCGATGGCGGCGGTGGCCGCCATCCTGCTGGTGATGACTGCCGTCGCCGGCGGCTACCGCATCAATCTGACACCGAGCGAGCCACTCGGCCTGTGGCGCATTATCTCG
Source organism: Rhizobium sp. AN73 (assembly GCF_030757975.1). Taxonomy (NCBI): domain Bacteria; kingdom Pseudomonadati; phylum Pseudomonadota; class Alphaproteobacteria; order Hyphomicrobiales; family Rhizobiaceae; genus Rhizobium; species Rhizobium sp. AN73. The sequence goes on along the minus strand of NZ_JARWME010000003.1, from coordinate 57,462 downwards.
CTTCATCGACCGGCAGCAGTCGACGACCTCCTGTTCATCTGCCCGCCGGAAACGGCGGCGATGCGGGCAGCGAGGGCACGAGGGTATTTCCGTTCTGGTTCCTGCCCGGGCGGCGTCGCACCGTTGATCAAGACAGTGATCGCCGTCGCAGGACAGCGTGTCGAAATCGGCGTCAACGTGAGCGTGGATGGGCGGGTGGTTTCCTCATCCAGTCTCGCACTACGAGATGGAAAAGGCCGGCCGTTGTCGCCCTTTCCGAGCGGCATTGTACCGCCAGGATATGTCTTCCTGCATTCCGCATTCCCCGGCTCCTATGACTCCCGATATTTTGGCCCGGTGCCGATCTCCGGCATTGTCGGGCTGGCGCAGGAGGTGTTCACCTATGTGCCGTGATGACCTTCGGCCGGCGCTGCTGATATTCGCTGCGATCGCGATCGGCGTGGTGGGCTGGAGCGGCCATGTGTTGCTTCTACCCGTCGCGCTGGGGTTTCCGCTTCTGTGGTCGATCTCGCGAACGAGATTTGTGGCGGCGCTTGTCTCCGCCGGATATTTCCTGGCAGCAGCACGCGGTTTGCCGCAAGGCGTAGCGGCGTTCTATTCGTCGGACATCTGGCCGGGCCTTCTGCTCTGGCTGTGTGCGTCTTTGAGCTTCGTTGCCGTGCATACGGTCCTCTGGACGAAGAACAGTAGAGTTCGGCCGTTTCGCTATCTTCTGGCGGCCGTCATCATGGCGATCCCGCCCTTCGGTGTCACGGGCTGGGCTCATCCAGTTTCGGCTGCGGGTGCTCTGTTCCCGGGATTGGGATGGTGGGGCCTTGGCTTTATGACAGCTGGCCTTGCTTGCCTCGTAACCCGCATTTGGCCAGCTGTCGCCATCACCTTTGCAGGCCTTTGGCTGTGGTCCGCCGCGATCTGGACCGATCCGAAACTACCGGAAGGCTGGCGCGGCGTCGATCTGGAATTGGGCGCTTCGCTCGGCCGTGAGGCCGGTCTTCAACGCCAGCGTGACATGATCGCAACGGTGCGGAATGTGGCCAGCGATGGCTCACGCTTTGTGGTGCTGCCGGAAACTGCGCTCGGTTTCTGGACACCGACCGTGGCGCGGCTTTGGACGAGCGCGTCCGGTGATACCGATGCGACGGTCATCGCCGGCGCAACGGTGCTCGATGCCGCCGGCTACGACAATGTCCTCGTCGCGATCGACCGGAGGGGCGGAAGCATCCTCTATCGCGAACGTATGCCGGTTCCCGGTTCGATGTGGCAACCGTGGCGGTCCTGGTTCGGGGAAAGTGGCGGCGCAAGGGCGGATTTCTTTGCGAACCCGGTCGTCCCGATCGGTACCAGCCGGGCAGCACCGCTGATCTGCTACGAGCAACTGATCGTTTGGCCGATCCTCCAGTCCATGCTCCACGAACCCGATCTCGTCGTTGCCGTCGGAAACGGATGGTGGACCGAAGGGACGTCGATCGTCGCCATTCAGCGCGCCGCTGCCATCGCATGGGCAAAGCTCTTCGCAAAACCGCTTGTTATTGCCTTCAACACCTGACCGCCTAGGAGACACCATGCTCGACGCCGCCCTGATAAAGGAATGCGCAGACCCTTCCCTCAAGCCCGCGATCGTCAAGCAGTTCGTGATGGCAGCGGGCTCGGATGATCCCCTCGCCGTTACCGTCAAATCGGGCGGCCGATTGATACTCGTTCCGGAAAGCGGCATCGGCCGAGGAGGCGATGGCGATCGTACGGCAATATGCTGGTCAGGCGGTGGTTCGCGTTGGGCTGACGCAGTTTCCCGCTGGGGTTGGAGTTAAGGAAGCGACCGATCTGAAGCCCGATTTGGTCGACCCCTGCCAGAACCTTCGCAAAGGCACGGCAATGTTTGCCAAGGTCCTCAGGATCGTTGCGAAATGGTATGGCAACCCCACGAGCAAAGACGTCTTCCCGCAGATTTTTGAGGATGCGGTTTACGCATGGAAAACCGGTGAGTTCGAGGGCGTGGGCGTGTTTCAGGCGGAGGATCCGGGAACACCGGTTGGTGTTTCGCAGCAAAGTAGAGAGAAGATCCCCGCCGAGGAGGAGGAGGACGTTGACGCGAAGGCAAGAGAGGAGCAGCCAGAGGCGGAGCAGGATGCTGGGCGCGCGGGGATACGGATCGATCTGTCGCGCATTGGTGGTCAGCAATAGCATTGAGTTCAAGGCGGAATCTTAGTTTGAGTCCAAGGCATAAAATTAGTGTGACTCAAACGCATTAAAGTAGCGCGCTTCTAAAGCGCGAAACTAGTGTGATTAAAGTGCAGAATATTAGTGTTTGTCAAAGGCGTCAAATTAGTGCAACAACAATGCACGGACGTAGTGGTCCACTACTCACACACCGTCGCCGGAGGCCAACATGGCGAAGCCCCACGAACTGCTCGCGACATCCCTGGCTGAGCTCAGGGGGTGACGCAGAACGGCACCCGGTCGGTGGTGAAATCCGAGGAACTCAGCCGTGTTCACCGGGAACGGCTCCAGGACAATGGCTTCCTCGAGGAAATCATGAGGGGCTGGCTGGCGGTGAACTCGCGACCGTCCGCCAATAACAGGATCGATGCCGCCTGGAGCACGGTCTACTGGGAGTTTGTTGCCAGATACCTGGATGACCGCTTTGCCGACGAATGGCGGCTCTCCGCGGAGGCATCTGTGGCTTTGTGGTCCGAAAACCATTCCATTCCTGCGCAGGTTATCGTCAGAAGTCCGAAGGCGAACAATCAGCTTGTGAAACTACCGAGCAATACGTCGCTCTATCTGCTGCGCTCAAAGGAAAACGAGCCCGCCGAGACGAGAGAACGATTGAGATTGATGCCGATGGAGGAGGCGATCTGCAATCTGTCGCCGGAGTCGTGGAGAACGTCAGCGACCGATGTCATCGCGGTCATTGGTTCAATCCGTGGAACAAGCACGCTGCTTCAATACCTCCTGGACGGCGGCCGGAGCCACGTTGGCGGTCGCATCGCGGGAGCCCTACGCCATCTCGGCAGGACAAGGGACGCGGACACGATCATCAAGACCCTGGAATCGGCCGGCTACAACCCGCACGAGGACAACCCTTTCGACCCGACGGTCGATCTGGTCACGCTGGATGCGAGACGAACTCAGGCGCCGTCCGCTACACGGATCAAGAACCTCTGGGCGAAAATGGGGAAAGACGCCCTCAATCACATCGGATTCGAGCAAGTGCGTATCAACGACCGGGACGGATATATCTCGGACATTGATGAGCGCTATGTGGCAGACGCCCTGAACTCGCTTTCGATCGAGGGTTACGAGGTGTCGGAAGAGCTGATCCGGAGGGTACAGGACGGTCAATGGAAACCGGACGAGGACGCGCAGGACTACGAGACCAAGAACGCACTCGCCGCCAAGGGATACAGATTGGCCTTTGAGGAGGTGCGCGATGACATCAGGAAGATCCTTGATGGAGCACCTACCGGCGAACTGCTCGAGGCACGGCACCAGGATTGGTTCCGAGCCATGTTCAGCCCTTCGGTAACCGCGGGTATCATCAAGGCGCACCAACTCGCGGGTTACCGATCACACAATGTGTATCTGCGGGGATCCTCGCATGTCCCTTTACCGCCGCATGCAATCGCCGACGCCATGGACGCACTGTTCGAGAGCATTTCGGAGGAATCCGATGCGCGCGTGAAGGCAATCCTCGCCCCGTTCCTATTCACCTATATCCACCCATTCCCGGACGGGAACGGACGCACGGCGCGCTTTATTATGAATGCGCTTCTTGCCGAGAGCGGAGCGCCGTGGACCGTCATACCTGTTGCGCGCCGTGACGAGTACATGAACGCCCTGGAAGAGGCGAGCCAGCACGAAAACATCGTGCCTCTCACGAACTTTGTCTCCGAGCTGGTTAATGCGCCAGCACCATCCACGCAAGCCGCTGCTGGCCGGAAAGATAACTAGAGCAAGGGCAAACCCGGCTACGTTTTTGCCATTGGCCTCGAGGCCGGCCATGACATCGAACCAAGAGCCAACGCGCACGTCTTTCATTTCGTCACAAGCTCGGCAGGTTCGACACCCAGTACCTCCGCGATCTGTCCAACGACGGTGAGGGTCGCAGACATTTCGGCGCGCTCGATCGCACCGATATGGCGCGTACTGAGGCCCGTACGGTGCGCCAATTCCTCCTGCGTCAGTTGTTTGCCATGACGTATTCGACGCAAATTCATCGCCATGACCTCGTTGAGATCCATGACGTGAGCGGAACCTGAATCGGAACTATTGTTCTAGGAACTATAGTTCCGATCCGTTCCTGCATGTGATATTGGTCGTCCAGCTATCATGAGTTCCTTTGGGATAAGGCCAAATGATCATCGGCAAGACAGGTCGTGCAGTTATGACCCAAACGATATAATGCTCACCAGAATTTTGTTTTCGAGCGGAATTGAAGAAATAAAGGGAAACGGATGAACGACGTGGACTCATCCGAGAGGAACGAGGAAGCAAAACCGATGGGATCGCGCTTCCGTTCAATGGAAAAGTCGGAATTGGAAAAGCTTGCGGTTTCTGCAATCCGCGAACACCGCCGCCTTCTCGCCGCCGACGAGGCAGTCTATGAGGAGTGGACCCGCGCGACGGCTGACCAGTCGGTTTCCAGCGCCGTCCTCAAGAGCCTGCAGGACGAGCATATGGCGCGTCAGAAGAAATCCGAAGCCCAGCAGGAAGCGCTTTCAGACATCATCGACGCCCTTGGCTATGTCCCTGACGTGCCCTTGGACGGCGATGAATGATATCAAACCAGACCGTGATCTTTTGCGATCGCGACGAGTTGCGGAACGGTCGCCGCCTCGAGCTTTTCGCGCGCTTTATCGAGGTAGTGCTGCACTGTCCTCGGGTTGATTCCCGTCAACATCGCGGTCTCTGGGGCGCTTTTGCCCTTTGCCGCCCACATCAGGCACATGGCTTCTCTTGGTGAAAGCAACCGTTTCGGGGCCACAATCGTCGTCGCAGCGATGATCTTCAGGCGGTAGTGGATCGCCAGGACCGCCCGGATTGCTTTTTGCAGAATCCTGCAGTTTTGAAACGTCAGCCGTCTGCGCTGAGGATGCAAACGTTAGCATCATCGTGGAGCCGAAACTTCCTTCGACGGGTATCGTCACCCCACTTCGAATGCCGTGATCGATCGCCTGGTCCCGAAAACGCCTGAGTTCGGAGGCCCCACGAGCGGGCCAATCGTCGGCCGTCCACGAAAAGATTTCCATGCGGGTCTTCGCTTCCCACACGACCGGGTCGATGCGGGAATACTGGCTTTCGAGATAAACATCCTGCCATTCCTCCGGATAGGAGTTGAATGTGCGGATTTCCAATCCTTCAGTTTGCAGATACGCAAAACGCTCGAAGCCACATGCGTGCGCAAATGTCTTCAGAGCACTTTTGATCATTCGTTCGTCGTGCGCGGCTTCTGTCATATCGATGAGAGAGCGAAGGTCACCGTCCACTGACTTTCTCCTGTCTTCTAGCGCAGCTGCGGCCTCCCCACCCGTCGCGCCGTTCAAGCGCGCGAGATACATGGTGACACCGTTCGGCCAGTCGGAGCCACACGGGACATCGGGCTATGGCTGCGAATTCTCTGTCCCCGTTCGTTTCCGGTGAAAACGCTGTTGCCTCGTATGCGAAGCATATCCACGGTCGTTGCAACTGATAGGTCTACTCACCTCTACCGAGTATTCAAGTCCTCGCGAGCTAAAATATGACAATTTGAGGAGAGATTTTAGTCGCACTGCCCGCACGGAATAGCCCGCCCGCGCGGCGAAATAGCGGAAATCTGAGGTTCCTGAGCTGGTTACCGGCCGCTGTAGGTAGAGGGAAAGATAATGTCCTGATCGACCAGGACATTGAACTTGTAGCCCGGCCGGATGCGAATCGTCGGCTGAACGTTCAGGTTCTTCGAGATCGTCTCTTCCGCTACACGGCCGAATGACTCAGCAAAATTCCGTCGTGCTGCATCCGAGGCCGTGTCCTGCGTCGCGAGCGTCGAACTCTCAGGCATCGACATATCGATACCCGTCCCAATGATGGCCACCAGGGCCGCAGAACCGAACGTCCTCCAAAGATGGCGGTCGACCTTGTCCTGGAAGCCGCCATACCCTTCGGCGTCCGTGCCCGCCATACCACCGATCTGCAGGGTAGACCCATTCGGAAAAATGAGGTCCGTCCAGACGACGAGTACACGTTCCTGACCGAATGAGACCTTGGAATCGTAGCGACCAAACAGCTTTGCGCCCTGCGGGATGAGAAGGCGATAGCCTGTTGCGCTGTCGTAGACATTCTGGCTGACCTGAGCGGTGATGCGCCCAGGCAGGTCGGAATTGAGGCCGGTGATCAATGTCGCCGGGATGACCGAGCCGCGCTTCAATTCATTGGGTGACATCTGCGGCACGACCTGGTTTGGCAGGTAGCCGAGATCCTTGATGTCCTGATTGAAAAAATCCTCTTTCGACGTCTGCCCGTTCTGATCGACGTTCTCCCCCATCAAGCCTGATTTCATGGCTGCGGCATAAAGGTCTGAGGCGCTGTTCGCAGCGACATTTGTCGGCTGACGATCGGTGGTATTGCTAGAGTTTGCTGCCTTCTCGACATCGGAAATGTCTACCTTTAGCGGTGAATCAAGCGCCGTCGAACGAGCCTGGAGACGCGCCATCCGTTGCCGTTGCGCCTCGCGCATATATTGCTCATCCTGCTCCCGTTTCAGGCGCGCCTTCCACTCTTCTTCTGACTCGAGCCTTTGTCGACGGTCTTGTCGCTCCTCCGGTCGGCGCTCGACGACCGGCTCGTGCTTTTCTTCTTTCTCCATGACGACGGGTGTCGGCTGAAACACCTCCTGCTTTTCTGGGTCACCGATAATGCCATCCGTGACACCCCGCTTCAGCTGGTCGCCGAAACTGGTCGCAGGGCTGTTGGAAGCACTCTCGATGTCGCCACGATTGAATGAAAGCCCGCGCAGCGAAAGACCGATCACAACGACGCCGACGAACACCACGATGACGATGATGGCGACGATGATAGGCAGGCGGTTGAGCCGGCGCATGCCCTGCTGATCGTCGGCTTGGCTCGACGTGCCAAGCTGGAGCGACTGGACCATGTTAATCTCCGTCAGTTGCGCTGCATGATCGAAAGGGGACTGGCCGGCGTCGCGCCGGACGCCGTCGGCGTGTAAACGCGGCCAAGAGCGATGGAAGGTGTCGAGACCTGCACCAGCACCTGTCCGTCGAAGCCCTCGATTGCATAGGCAAGTTCGACCGGCTTGACGTCTTTGGCGACTTTGCCGTCCGTGACGACCGTGTAGCCCCACCCCTTCAGGGCCGCCTCGAGGGCGGATGCGAACTCCGATGTGTCCGTCTCCATTTTGATCGTGGTCGTAGCACCGGCCGGGCCGATCTGTTCAGCCAGACGACTTGCCATGTCGCCCGCGATGGCGCTTGCAGCCGGTCCGGTGACGGCCGTAGGCGTGGAACTGGTGGTCAGTGCGTCGTCCGCCGTTTGGCAGCCGGAGAGCAGCGCGACCGCGATGAAAAACGCGAGAAGCCTCAGCATGGTCAGCCTCCCCTCCGGATCGTGATCTTCTGCTGCCGCCAACCGACACCGGATACGAGGATCGCCTTGTCGATCGCATAGTCGACAGTCATCATGTCGTTCTTCATCCGGTAATTGACGATGCGATTTTGACCGCCGGAGACGACGAAGAGCACCGGCGCGTCCTGGCCGGAGATCGACTTCGGGAACTGAATGTAGGTCTTCACCCCGTCCGAATAGACTCGCTTCGGTTTCCACGGAGCACCGCCGCTGATCGAATAGGAAAAATTCAGCTTGTCCGGCGCCGTGCCCGGAATGCCGCCCGTTTCGAGACGGGCGTTGATGTCGGCGAGCTTGGTCGACACGTCTTCCGGATATTCGAAACCAATGCGCGCCATGTACTGGTTCGGATGGGACTTGAGCTGGATATGATAGGTGCGCCGCGATGTCGTAACGACCATCGAGGTGAGAAGCCCTGGTTCCGACGGTTTGACGATCAGGTGAATGGCCTGCCCGCCTGTCGCTCCCGACGTCGCAGGCTCTACCTTCCAGCGCACGGTGTCGCCGACGAGGACGTCGCGGACGATCTCGCCACCCTGAAGTTCGATGTCGCAGACCTGTAGAGGAGAGCAGACGACGGACGGCTGGGTCTCGCCGAACAGAAAGATGACCTTACCGTCCGGACCTGTCGTCACCAGTCCCGGCGTGCCGCGCCACTTTCTGGAAAGATTTGTTCCTTTCACCTCGTTGCTCGTCATGCTTTGCGCCTGCGCGTCTGCCGAAAGCAAGAGTCCGACCATGCAGCCGGCGGCTGCGATCAATCCCGTTTTTTTCATTGAAAGAATCCCTGCCCTTAAAGCTGTGCCGTCCAGTCAAAATCTCGGACGTAGAGGCCGATCGGATTGAGGCGGATCGTCGCCTCATCCTGTGGCGCGGTGAGCGTCACCGTTGCGATCCCGCGGAAACGGCGTGTGCCGGTTTCCTTGCCCTTGCGGTCCCGCTCGTATTCCGTCCAGTCGATCTGATAGGTCTGGTTCGAGAGCGCGACGATGTTGTTGACCTCGATGGCAACGGTCGAGGACTTCGCCTTCTCGAATGGAGAATTGCCTCGAAACCAGGCGTTGACCTTCTCGGTTGACGGGTCGGAGGTGCGAAGAAGGGCGTAGGTGCGGTCGATATATTGCTTCTGCACCACCGCATCCGGCGTGATCGAGCGAAAGCTTGTGACGAAGTTGCCGAGTGTGGCGCGCACCACGCGGACATCGGCATACTCGATCTGCTCGGGGAAACCTGCCGTGACCGCAGTTCCGAGCTTGTCGACCTCGACGATGTAAGGCACGAGCCTCACCTGCGTGCTCAGATACATCGCGTAGCTGAAGCCGATGACGGCCATGACAAGACCGAGGACACCAACGATGCGCCATGCGGCTGCGGCCTTCACATAGGAGCCGTAGCGTTCGCTCCATTCCTGGCGGGCGGCAAGATACGGGTTTTCCGGGGCGCGGTTCGCTGCCATTTATTCTTCCCTTGTCTCGATTATGATTTGTCGTTGCGTTCGGGAGGCGGTTTCGGTCCGCTATGACCGCCGCGCTGTTCATCGAGTTTGGCGTTGGCCAGTCCGAGAATGGACCCGGCATAAGCGCCCGGAGAGCCGATTGCCTTTTCCTTCGCGGCAGATCCGGCTGCTTGCGTGCCGGAAGAGAAGCTCGCGCCCACGCCGCGAAGAGCAGCACCCGCAACGGATGAACCGCCAGCTCGTGCGGCTTGAGCCGCCGCAAACCCCGCGCCGGCGGCGCCGGCGGCGAGGAAGCCAGCACCGGCGGCAAAAGACGCCGCTTGCCCGCCGTGGCGGATCGCTTCCATGCCACCGGAGACCGACGCACCCTGGACCACGCCCTGGATGATATTCGGAACGTACATGGCGATGATGAAAACCACGACGGAAATACCGGCGATCGCCAAGGTCGTGACGAACTGATCGGACGAGGCAGTGGGCGCTTGCGCAAGGCCAAGCAGGACGTTCGACCCGATCTTGGCAATCATCACCAAGGCCATGAGCTTCATGCCGACGCCGAAGGCATAGACTAGGTATCGGATGGCAAAGTCTTTCGTGAAGGATGAGCCGCCCAATCCGAGCATAATCATGCCGGCGAGCAAGCCGACATACATTTCGACCATGACCGACACGAAAATAGCTGCAACCAGCGAGAAGGAGATGACAACGATGCCCATGGCGAGAACGGCGGCAATCGCGAGCGCATTGTCTTCGAACACCCCGAACTGTGCTTGTTGCGACATTTGGGAGGCGACGCGGATGCCGGCATCGAACACTTCAGCGGGCGAAGCGGAACCACCGCCGGCGCCAATCTGGAAAAGGCTGTCGACCACCGCTCGCGCAAAAGTCGGACCTTGGGTCAGCACGAATGCGAAGAACCCTATGAACATGATTCGCCGCACCAGTTCGGCGAACCAGCTGTCCAGTGAGGCTGACTGGATCGCCAACCAGACGGCCGCAATGCCGATCTCGATCGTTGCGAGAATCCAGAATAGGGATTTCGCCGCCTCCATGATGGTGGTCTCCCACCCCTTCGCAGCGGACGAGACCTGGTTTTCCAGTTCCGTGAGGACCTGTCCCTCCTGCGCGAATGCGGGAACAGCATAGGCGAGGAAAAAGAGACCTGTAATCAGGAAAGAACGCGCAACAGTTACCTTCACCATCTCGGGCGCATCTCCTGACCTTCCTTGATCGGCTGCAGCTCCTTGTCGGAGCCGAAGAATTTTTCCCGGACGGCGCGCTGCTCCTCGGTGAGCGCAGGTATGCCTGTGTCTCGGGAATTGACGATCAGCACTGTCGCTGCAGACGATGCAGCGCCGACAGCCAACAGCAAGGCAATCAGGACGGGGCGGCTCACCATCGCGGCTCCATCTTCTGGCCCTCGGGAACGCTCTTGACCTCAGCGTTGAAGAACTTTTCCCGCCGCGCCTGCGCCAGGTCCTTGTCGGTCTGTTCCGTCTGAAGCCAGGTTCCCATCATCGTCATCTGTTGCGAGACGAGACCGCGAAGCTTCTGCATTTGCGCGACTTGCTGAGCGGCGATCTCGTGGCCGACCTGCAAAGCCTTCATCTGCCCGTCTGCCGTTTCGGACATCGACCGCAGCGAGGACATCGTATCTTCCTCGCTATCGAACTGGTCGGCCGTGAGGCTTGCCGCCTTCAACGAGCTGGCGATGGTGTCACGGTTGGTGTTCGACCAGGTCTGATAAGTCGAGGAGAACGTCGCGTTGTCCGGCAGGTTGGTTTTGAGATCGGCGTAGCTCTGAAAGCGCTGTTGAAGAACGTCGTCAGCGTTGCCCATGGAAAATGAGATACTCTGACCCTGGTCGATGATACTGCGCAGTTGGTTGAGGTCGCTTTCAACCTGCCCCCAGACATGATCAGGAAGCTGCGCCGTGTTTTGCAGCATGTTCTCGTAGATCTTCAGCTGGTTCTGGATCTGCTCCGCGAGCTGGCTGATCTGGGTCAGTTGATTGTCGACCTGGATGCCGGAGCTTTTCATGAGATCCACGAGCTGCGCATTGTTGGCGAGCTGCGTCCATTCCGTCGCAGCGCCGGTGGCTGTACCGGCTTGCACCGAACCAGCGGTTACGATCGTGAGGGCGGCGGCCGCTAGGCAAGCAATCCATCTATTTGAGTAGCGATGCGGCATTGTGAACTCCTCTCGTTTCAAGCCAGTGGATCGGCCAGTCGTGGCCATGTTCGGATTTCAGTGCGCGGATGCGTTTGAGGTCCTCTTTGCCCGACGCGCCGACAAAGCTCAGCGCGATTGGCCCAAGCGACATGTCGAAGAGCCGCCGGCCTTCTGGCGTGGCGACGTAGTATTCGCGCTTCGGCACGGCGGTAGCGACGATCTCGATCTGCCGCTCGTTGAAGCCAATGCGCTCGTAGAATTCACGCGTCCCCGGCTCGCGAGCGGCGCCATTTGGGAGGCAAATTTTGGTGGGGCAGGATTCTTTCAACACGTCGATAATGCCGGACCGTTCGGCATCGGAGATCGATTGGGTCGCGAGAACGACAGCGCAGTTCGCCTTGCGCAGCACCTTGAGCCACTCGCGAATCTTGTCGCGGAAGACAGGGTGGCCGAGCATCAGCCACGCCTCGTCGAGCACGATCAGACTGGGGGACCCATCCAAGCGTTTCTCAATCCTGCGGAACAGGTAGGTCAGCACCGGCACGAGATTGCGTTCGCCCATGTTCATCAGCTGCTCGATCTCGAAAGTCTGGAAGGCGCCGAGCGTGAGGCCGTCCTTTTCCGCATCGAGCAGCTGGCCCATTGGGCCATCGACGGTGTAGTGATGCAGTGCGTCCTTGATCTCGCGCAGCTGCACGCCGCTGACGAAATCCGAGAGCGAGCGACCGGATGCACTCGCCATCAGAGCGACCTGCCGAGAGATGGCGTTACGATGATCGGGGGTGATGGTGACGCCCTGCAAGCCGACCAGCATCTCGATCCATTCCGCCGCCCAAGCCCGGTCGGCGACACTTTTGAGTTCGGACAATGGGCAAAAGGCCAACGTCCTCCCCTCGTCCGAATTGTCGCCGCCGATCTCATAGTGATCGCCGCCGGCTGCGAGCGTCAGGGGCAGAAGCGAACTGCCTTTGTCAAAGGCAAAGATCTGCGCATTTTCGTACCGGCGAAACTGTGCGGCGATCAGGGCGAGCAAGGTTGACTTGCCTGAACCGGTTGGACCGAAGATCAGCGTGTGGCCGACATCATCGACATGCAGGTTCAGACGGAACGCAGTCGAGCCGCTCGCTACCTGCATCAAGGGCGGTGAATTCGATGGGTAAAAGGGGCATGGGGAGACCGAATTTCCGGACCAGACCGAGTTCAGCGGAATCAAGTCGGCGAGATTGCTGGTGTTGATCAGCGGCTCACGGATGTTGCAATACCAGTTGCCCGGCAGGCTGCCGAGATAGGCGTCGGTGGCGTTGAGCGTTTCGATCCGCGCCCCGAAACCTTCCGCCTGGATCAGCCGCCGGATCGCTTCGGCCTTTTCCTGCAGTGCTTCGCGATCGCTGTCGAACAGCACGACGACCGGTGTGTAATAGCCATAGGCAACCAGCTGCGACGAGGCCTGCGCGATGGCATCCTCGGTCTCGGCCACCATAGTCATCGCGTCTTGGTCGACGGATCGACTTTGTGTCTGGAAAATCTGGTCGACGAACGGCCGGACCTTCTGCTGCCATTTCTTGCGCGTGCGTTCGAGCTTTTGCCGGGCCTCCTCGGCATCAAGGAAAATGAAGCGCGATGACCATCGATAGGTCAGCGGCATCAGGTCTAGGCTGTTGAGAATACCGGGCCAGCTCTCGGCCGGCAGACCGTCGATCGCGACGACGCCGAGGAAACGGCTTTCGACCTTTGGCGTCAGTCCGTGCTCAAGCTCCGCGGTGGCGATCCAGTCGAGATACATGGGAACGTCGGGTAGCCGGATTGGATGGCTTTCCCCGGTGGTGCAGAACCGGGCGAACTGCAGCAGCTCGTCGTATCGGGCAATTCGCTCCCCTCCCCTTTCGACCGTTTCGCGGGTTTCCATTCGCCGGATCGAAAGTGTGTTGGCAAAATACTGCTCAAGCTCTCGCACCGCGTTCTTGAACACGAAGAGCACCGTGTCCGCGTAGGACTTCTTCCGACTTTCCTCATCCGAATAGATGTATTTGCTGAGAGCGGTCTTTTTGGACTCGAGGGGCCGGTAAGTCAGGATCAGCGCATGCTTGCTCTCGAAATGCCCCTGCTCGCGCGCGAAATGCGCCCGCCGCTCGGCGTCGATCGCGCGGGTCACCGGGTCAGGGAAATGGCATCGATCTTCTGTGGGATAGTCGACGGTCGGAATGCGGATGGCCTCGACCTGGATCATCCAGCCGCTGCCGAGCCGCGACAGAACGGCATTGATCTGCCTCGACAGCTCGTTGCGCTCGAGGTCGGTCGCACTTTCGGAGTCCGGGCCAGCGAAGTACCAGCCGGCCATCAGGCTTCCGTCCTTCAAGAGGAGGACACCATTGTCGACCAGGCCGGCATAAGGAACGAGATCGGCGAAGGACGGGCCGGTCACCCGGAAGCGTTTGAGAGCTACCACGGCCTCCTCCTCAGTACCGTCGCCACGGCGAAGTGGTTGCCTTGTAGTAGGGCTTGTAGCAAATGTGCCTGATATAGACCTGCCGCATGAGCGGATCGGTCTTCGCCATCATCCTGAGTAGCCCGACGATCACCACCCAGACGGCGACGCCGAACAGCGCCGAATAAACAGTGAGGACGACGAAGATCAGGATCACCGCTGCAAGGCCGGTGATCAGCACCAGCTCCCGGTCGGCGCCCATGAGTAGGTTCGGGCGGGAGAGCGCGCGATGGATGCGGTTACGCCGCAGGCCGGACAGGGACTCAGGCATGATCCCCCTCCCCTTCTCCGTCCGAACCAATTGAGGTGATCTGCTCGTCGGGCAGCCCGATTGAAGCGCCGGTCGCACCGAAAAGGCCGACAATGTTGGTGGCGCCGAGCAGGATGCCGGCGACAAGAACGACGTACACAAGGCGCCGCGCGAAATCGTTCAACTCGCCGCCGAAGATGAGCATGCCGCCGGCTATGGCCACCGCCGCAAGCGCGATTGCGCCCGCGACCGGGCCGGTGATAGACTCCTGGATCTGCTGCAGTGGCCCTTCCCATGGGAGGCTGCCGCCGGAACTGGCGAGCGCCGGCGCGACAGAGGCAAGAACGATGGGCGCCGCCACGAGTGCGGTGGCGATGAGGGTATGCTTACGCGACATGGCGCGCCTCCTGTTCTTCGGTGAGCCGATCGGATCTCGATCTCGTACTGTCCGTTGATGAACCGCTCGACTTGAATGATGTCGCGAACAAGCCGCCCACGCGGCGTCCGCTCAATCGAGATGACTAGGTCGACGGCCTCTCCGATCACCTCGTGCATTGGCTGCTGGCTTGCTTCGGCGGTCAGCTGCTCAAGGCGACGCAGCGCCGAAATGGCGGTGTTCGAGTGAATGGTTGCGACGCCCCCGGGGTGGCCGGTGTTCCAGGCCTTGAGCAAAGTGAGGGCCGCGCCGTCGCGGACTTCGCCAACGATGATCCGGTCGGGACGCAGCCGCATGGTGCTCTTCAAGAGCCGCGCCATATCGATCGTATCGCTGGTATGGAGGAGAACGGCGTTTTCGGCCGCGCATTGGATTTCCGCGGTGTCTTCAAGAATGACGAGACGATCCTCTGGCGTGGACTTGACGATCTCGTTGATGACGGCATTCGCAAGAGTCGTCTTCCCCGAGCCGGTCCCCCCGGAAATGATGATGTTTAGCCTCGCGGAGATCGCGCTGCGAATCGTCGACGCCTGGTATTCGGTAATGATGCCGGTGCGGACATAATCTTCGAGCGGAATGAGGCGTGACGCGCGGCGCCGAATGGTAAAGGCAGGCTTGGCGACTATTGGGGGCAACAGACCCTCGAAGCGGTGGCCACCAATTGGCAGCTCGCCGGAGATGATTGGCTGTTCCGTGTCGACCTCTGACTGAAGCGCGTGCGCCACTGTGCCAATCACCATCTCCGCGGCAGCCGACGACATCTCGCCAGCGGGCGCGACGCCGTGACCGAGGCGTTCGATGAACAGCTTTCCGTCCGGATTGAGCATGATCTCGACGACAGTCGCGTCGTCCAGCGCAACGCCGAGCTGATCGCCGAGCGCCTCCTGAAGTTTGCGGACAAGCCGGGGATGAGAGCGAAGCTGGTTCACGGATTTCTCCTTACGCTGCCTGGCTGAGAGGGCTGAGTTCAGAACGGTAATTGGAAGGACGGAGCCTGAGGAACGTCTCTGTATTGGCGGGCAGTGTGCCCGCTACGGCCATCGTCACGCCGATTTTCTTCGGCTCGCCCAAACGATGCAGTGGCCATCCGACGCGGGCAAGGATGCGCTCGAATCGAAGATCGGTCACCGTGACAATCTCGGTGTAGCCATTCGCGAAGCACCATTCGATGATGCCGGCGAACATGGTCAGCGTGGCCTCGTGTAGGGAACCGTCGCCCCTCCCCTCCGCGAGGGCCGTGTCAACGCAGAAGCGAGAACTCTCAATCATTGCGGCATGACCGTTGAGTTGACCGTCGGGGAGAAGCGACGGGAAGACGTCCGCCACCATCGTTGGACCCGAAGCAGGGAGAAGCCGGGCGCATCCTGCCAATGCACCGCTCTCTGTTACGGCGAGCACATAGGTCGGACGGAGCGCATCGAAACTATCGGTCTCGCATCCTTCCTTTACGTCGACCTCCCAACCCATGCGGTCGGAAAAGACCCGCGCACGTAGCTGGTGGTGGAGGTGTAGGAGACGGGCCTCTTGAATCGTCCGGGGCAGCGAGAGCGCAACAGCTTGCATGACTTTCTCCGTCGTTGTTGGTGGCGGCGAAATCAGCACAGAATTAGACTGGGGTGCAGTTGTAGGATCCTACAATCGGGTTTGAGGTGAGTCGCGGTTCGGGAGGAGTGGGGCGTTCCAGAGACCGGTAAAGCTATCGGGGTAGACTGTTCGGATTTGTTGGATTCACAGGAGAACAATCCGGGATCAAAGAACCGGAGATCCGAGGCTAACTGACGGAGCAGAAAAGCAAAAATCCGATTAGCCTTTTGCGGATTGTCCTCAGTCGTTAATCTCTTGTTAACCCTAAACTTCTGGACCGGTTCCGAGAATCGTGTTCTACCTTTAGCGGGCAGTGACCGGTAAACCGGTAGAAAGCCGCCAAGAGGGACAGATGGCGATAGCGAACCGAGTAGAAGCAGTTGTTGGCTCGAAGGAAGATGCCGGCACCAAAATTATGCGTCATGCTGGGCTTCTGTCTGGGCAATTGCAGGAACTTCGAACTCGAATGTATCCGCCAAAGTCGGAAAAGACGCTCCGTCCGTTCCTGACCAACGAAGTGTCGAAGCTAACATCGATACCTGATTCCACGCTAAAGCTCATGTCGACCGAAGGACGCGGACCCGTTCCCAGCAGGCTGGAGAACAATCACCGCGTCTATACGCTGGGCCAGATCAACGAGTTGCGCGAGTTGTTCGCCAAGCAGAAGCCGGTAGACGCCTTGCGATTCCTCCCACGCCGTCGTGCTGGCGAGCACCTCCAGGTGCTTGCGATAGCCAACTTCAAGGGTGGCAGCGCGAAGACGACAACCTGCGTCCACCTTGCCCACTATCTCGCACTTCATGGTTATCGCGTCCTCGCACTCGACTTGGACCCGCAAGCATCCTTGTCTGCTTTGTTCGGTGCTCAGCCAGAAGTTGACGTCGGCTCGAATGAAACGATCTATGCCGCTTTGCGTTACGACGACGCCGAACGTCGTCCAATCCGCGATATAATTCGCAAAACATATTTCGATGGCATCGACCTCATTCCTGGCAATCTTGAAGTTATGGAGTATGAGCACGAAACACCACGGATCCTGGCGAACAAGTCCAGCTCTGGCGCAATCTTCTTCGAGCGACTGAAACTCGCACTTTCGGAAGTTGACGCAGACTACGACGTCGTACTTCTTGACACTCCGCCGTCACTCGGCTTTCTGACGTTGAGCGCGATATACGCTGCGACCAGTATGATTATTACGGTCCACCCAGCGATGCTGGATGTCGCGTCAATGAGCCAATTTCTTCTCATGATGGGCGATCTGATTAGTGTTCTGAACGAGAGCGGTGCTCAGTTGGACCAGGACTTCATTCGGTATCTGGTCACACGACACGACCCCAATGACGCGCCACAGTCGCAAGTCGTGGCGATGCTCCGGCACCTGTTCGGCTCCGATGTATTATTGCCCACGGCCATCGAAAGCACCGCCGTTGAGGCCGCCGGCCTGGCGAAACGTTCTGTATATGAACTCGAACTGGGGCAGATCGGGCGCGATACTCACAAGCGTGCCCGCGAAGCTGTAGACGCTGTGAACGAGGCAATTGTTCGCCTCGTAAATGACAGTTGGGGGCGGTCATGAGCAAGTCCCCTCGCAAGTCGATTGTCGCCAGCTTCGGGTTACTTTCCGCGGAACTGGAGAGTGATCGGGCCGCGGATCAACAGCAGCCGTCGCAGGCTCCTGATCCAGTTTCCGGGAATCGTGTAGGCGCAGGTGTGATCGGTGCCGCTCACCGAGCTATCGACGACATCCGAACAGAGCGAGATCGCTTGAAGGCTATCGTTGAGTCGGGTGGTGGTGCAGTTCGCGAGTTGGATCCATCGCTCATTGATCCCTCCCCTTACCCCGACAGGCTGCCAGACGATGATGCAACGAGCTTCGAGGCGTTCAAGCGGTCGATCGAGACAGAGGGCCAAAAGGTTCCCGTTCAAGTTCGCAAACACCCTTCGTCGCCAGGCCGCTATCAGATCGTCTACGGTCATCGACGCTGGCTCGCAGCCATGCAGCTCAACCGGCCTGTTCGCGCGCTAGAGGTCGAGATTTCCGACCTCGACCTGGTCCTTGCGCAAGGCATCGAAAACGCGGGTCGCCAAGACCTCACCTGGATCGAGCGCGCACTTTTTGCATCGCGAATGGACGATGCAGGGATCAAGCCCCGGCACATCTACGCTGCGCTTTCGATCGAGGATGCAGAGCTGGCTCGGATGCGGAATGTCTACAGGATCATTCCCGTGAATATCATCGAGGCCATTGGGAGGGCTCCAAAGATCGGGCGGCCACGCTGGCTCGATCTTGCCAAGACGGTTGCGGGCAATCCGGGAACGCTTGATGCCCTGCGGGAGGCGCTGGATAGAAAAGGCGATGCTGAGACATCCGATCAAAGGTTTCAGCGTGCGTTGAACGCCATCAAGCCTGCATCGACGGATCGTCGGGCGCCAAGTCCGATCACAGACAAGAGCGGAACGAAGCTCGGCGCTTTTTTGATGTCGTCGAAAGAGGTTCGGATTTCGGCCGAAGGCTCACTCGGGATCGAATTTTTAAAGTTTGTTGAGGCGGAGCTCCCAGCGCTTACTGAGCGTTTTGCGCGCCTCCGGGAAAACGAGAAACCCTGACAGCTGTCAGGGTTTGAAAGTGAAGAAAGGAAGAACTGCAAAAGAAAAAGGCCCCCAAACGTTGCCGTCGTGGAAGCCTCTCTCAATGTGTGACAACTAGAGAATCGCATTTCCCCGAATCCCAGTCAAGAGTCTTTGGCACCGTAAATTTGGTGAGCAGGTTTCTTTTGCCTTTTTGAAGGTGAAGAAAATGCAGAACGGAAGTGTTACGACGCCCTTTGGGCGGCGGCCGATGACGCTTGCCCTGGTGCGCCGGCAGGTCGAGACGGGTGAGATCAAGCCAGGCAAGACTGCGGACAAATGGAAGGTCTTTCGGGATGCTTCCGAAGCAAGGGAGCTGCTTGGGCTGCAGGATCGCAGCCTGGCTGTCCTAGACGCACTCCTGAGCTTTTATCCGGACAACGAATTGCGCCAAGATGCGCAGCTCATCGTTTTCCCGTCCAACGCGCAATTGACGCTACGAGCGCACGGTATCGCCGGCGCTACGCTTCGCAGGCATCTGGCCCTTCTCGTTGAGGCGGGTCTTATCGTGCGCAAGGATAGCGCGAACGGAAAGCGCTACGCCCGGAAAGACAAGGTGGGCGCAATCGATAGCGCATTCGGCTTCGACCTGTCACCGTTGCTCCTTCGAGTGGATGAGCTCGCCACGATGGCGCAACAGGTCGTTGCCGATCGTTTTGCACTCCGGCGGGCGAAGGAAAATCTGACGATATGTAGGCGCGACGTTCGAAAGCTCATTTCTGCCGCGGTCGAGGAAGGTGCATCGGGCAATTGGGGATACATCGAAGCGATGTACATCAGTCTCGTAAGCAGGATTCCGCGCTCTCCGACGCTCACCGATGTGAATTCAATCCTGGACGAGATGGAGCTCCTGCAGCAGGAGATTATTAACCTCCTGGAAATGCAACAAAAAGACGAAAATATCGGCACCAATGCTGCTCACAATGAGCGTCACATACAGAATTCAAAAACCAAATCTATATGTGAATTTGAACCTAGCTCACGAAAAGAGCAGGGTGCGAAGGCGGTGGAGAATGATCAGCCGAAGCGGGAGCCGATCCGGAGTTTTCCGCTTGGTATGGTCCTACGAGCGTGCCCGGAGATCGCGATGTATGGGCCGGGCGGTACGATCGGGAGTTGGCGTGAAATGATGGGCGCAGCGGTTGTGGTCCGGTCGATGTTAGGTGTCAGCTCGTCGGCCTATCAAGAAGCTTGCGAAGTGATGGGACCAGAAAATGCGGCCGCTGCAATCGCTTGCATCCTGGAGCGGACAGGGCATATCAATTCGCCGGGGGGATATCTGCGAGATCTGACCCGGAAGGCGGCACGAGGCGAATTTTCACTCGGGCCGATGCTGATGGCGCTACTGAAAGCAGCCAGCGATAGTGGGCTTAAGGCAGGATAAGATGATTGAGAAAGCGTTAGCAGTGGGACAAAACCCTGACAGCTGTCAGGGTTTCCCGTGGTGCGCCACACATGGCGCGTGGTGCGTGAGCACCGTTGGGCCGGGATGGTATCCGGCCGATGCCTTGGAGGTGAGACCCCTCTGCGGGCCTTGGTGATGGGAACCGCTAGCCGAACAGCAACGGCGTCGCCGCGAGGTGGGGTCTGAAGGAAGCTGTAAGCAAAGTGCCAGCCTGACGAACAGGAAACCCATATGAGGCGTCCGCATCCGGGCGAGGGGGCCACAAGACCCGAAGCCCGATATCACCCAGAGGGTGCGCGCGTAGATGCGACAGATATTTGGCACGAAGGTCACGCGTCTTACCCTGGGAGGTCTGCCGACCAGAACCCGCGAGATATGGTTGCGCGCTTGTAGGGCGCGCGGGAATTGGGGCCCATGAAACCGAGCGCGACATGAACCGCCGTGTGTGGAGCGTACGCTCGGTGGTGTGGTAGGAGGTGCGCCGCAAGGCTCCCTTCTACCCGATTGGATCGGGCCGGAAAAGATGACGCCGGCTCTGGGGTCGTTTGCGGAAGGGGGCGATATACTACCTTTACGGATTTTTAGCTTTTTGAATCCTTGCTGCTTGGGCGGCACCACGCTATTCGAGCAAAATGAGCAATGTTTGCAGGATATATCTGACAGGGGCCTCCTGTTCCGGAGTGACGACTTTGGGGCGCGAACTCGCGCAACTGTTGGCAGTGCCGCACTTAGATGTCGATGATTTCTATTGGTTGCCGACGGATCCACCTTTTACAACAAAGCGTGCTCCCGAAGAGAGGGTCAGACGGATTCAGGAAAACCAAGGGAGCAGCGGATGGGTTCTGACAGGGTCTTTCGATGGTTGGGGCGACGTTCTAATCGGTGATGTTGATCTGATTGTGTTCGTTGATACACCGACACCCATTCGTATGGAACGTCTGGTGGACCGAGAGAAGAAGCGTTTCGGGGAACGGATCATGCCCGGTGGCGATATGTATGAAATACACACCGCATTTCGCGACTGGGCATCGAAGTACGACGACCCAGCATTCTCCGGACGTAATCGTGCTCGCCATGAAGCTTGGCTTTCACAGCAAAATGTCCCCGTTCTTCGTTTAGATGGGAGACGGGACGTCAATGATCTTTCAGCCACGGTGCTTGCTAAGCTAAACGAGATCGACGGCCAACCGTCGTAATTGAGCGGCGCAAATTTGCGCGGTTATATTAGTCGCCTTTCGCGGTTGACGATATCCCCGACGGTATTCTTGCTGATGCCGAGATCCCGAGCAATCCAGCGATAGCTGCGGCCTTCCGCAATCAGCGCCATGACTTTCGGTGCGAGCCGATCTGACTTAGGGCGTTCTCCCGTTTGACGACCGAGCCTTTTGCCTCGCGCCTTCGCGGCGGCAAGCCCGGACTTGACCCGCTCGCTGATCAAGTCGCGCTCGAATTCCGCAATACCAGCGAGGAAAGTCGCCAGCATTCGGCCATGCGGTGATGACAGGTCGAAGGTCATGCCGTTCATGGAGACGACGGAGACTTTCCAGCCTTCCAGTTCACGCAGTGTATTGAGAAGATCAGAAGTGGAGCGCCCCCATCTGGAAAGCTCGGTGACTAGAATGGCGTCGATCTTCCGCGCCTGGGCCAGCGCCATGACCTTCCTGCGTTCGGCCCGGTCGAGTTTCGCGCCCGAACCAGTCTCCTTGAACGTCGCCGCTACCTCGTAACCGGCTCGATCAGCGAAGGCCGTTAGGTCACGCTCCTGCCGCTCGCATGACTGGTCGGCAGTCGAAACGCGGCAATAGATGGCGGCGCGCTGTCCCAATTGAACCCTCGTGGATTTTGGTGCCTGAAGGTCTTGATTTGTATGGGCCGATTGTTGTCCAGAACAGACTTTACTTCAATAGGGACAACATTGCATGCCACGGCGCACTATTCTGACTGAACGCCAGCGCGAGAAGCTGTTCGATCTGCCAACTGACGAACAGTCATTGCTTCGACATTACATATTGAGTGACGAAGACCTGCGGCACATCAGGCAACGCCGTCGTCCCCGAAATCGATTGGGATTTGCTCTCCAGCTTTGTGCATTCCGATATCCTGGCCGCCTCCTGCAGCCAGGCGAGATGATTCCGCGATCGATGTTGGCCTTCATCGGCGCGCAGATCGGTGTCATGGCTGAAGAACTTGCGGAATACGGTGCCAGATCGGAAACGCGCTATCAACATTCGACGGCATTGCAGCAGCTCTACGGCTATCGACCATTCGAAGGTCAGGTACGCACGAATATGCTTGCATGGCTCAAGGAGGCTGCCGAGAGGTCAAGAACGAATGATCTGTTGGCTACGGAGTTTCTGGCAGAGCTGCGTAGTCGCAACGTCATCGTCCCGGCAATCTCGACCGTCGAACGGTGCTGCGCAGACGCCTTGGTCGCGGCTGAACGGGCGATCGCGTCCCGCATCACTGGACGTATCGACCCGCAGAGCCGAGTTCGGCTGCTGTCCCTGCTTTCCCAAACGGTCGATGGCCGGACTACGCGTTTTGTGTGGTTGCGTCAGTTCGAAGTAGGTTCCAATTCCAACGATATGAACGGCCTTCTCGACCGGCTGGAGTACTTGCGCGAGCTCGCCATCAATATTGGCACCCTCGACGATATCCCGCCTTTCCGCGTGACTGGTTTGCGTCGTCAAGGCGAACGTTATTCCGCCGATGGAATGCGGGATCTGCCGGAAACTCGACGATTGGCGATTTTGGCGGCATGCGTTGTAGAGTGGTCGGCCATGTTGGCGGATGTCGCTATCGAAACGCATGATCGTATCGTCGGAAAGCTCTATCGCGCATGTGAACGCAAACGGGATGAGCTGTTGCAAGCCGAGCGCGCTTCGATCGGCGACACGCTGAAAATGCTTTCCCGCTTTGGTGGCGCATTGATCACCGCGCATGATGAGCAGGACGATTTGGGATTAGCCATCACGGAAGGTGGGGGTTGGGAATTGCTCCGCGAAACTGTCGCGCAGGCGGCCGCGCTGACAGGCAAGGTCTCGGCAGATCCGTTGGATTTCGTGACCGACGGATATGCCCGTTTCCGGAGGTATGCGCCTCGGTTTCTGGAAATCCTGACGTTCCGAGGAGGGCGCGGCGCGGATTCGCTTCTCGAAGCATTGGAAATGCTGCGCCGTCTCAATCGCCGCGGACATCGCACTTTGCCAGTCAATGCACCGCTCGACTTCGCTCGAGCCAAGTGGCGCAAAAGGATTCTGACGGATGGAAAACCCGATCGGCAAGTATGGGAAATCGGGATCTTGTTCGAACTTCGCAACGCGCTGCGCTCGGGCGACATCTGGCTGGCTGACAGCAGGCGGTATCGCGAGATCAGCACAGCACTGGTCCCGATTGAAACCGTCTCCGAAACTGCACGGCTGGCTGTTCCGCTGGAAGCCGACGACTGGCTTCGCCAGCGAAGCCAAACCCTCAAACGCGGCATGACGCAAATCGAATGTGCCAACGAGGCTGGTATTCTTGCAGGTGGGGCCATCGTCGACGGCAGGCTTCAGATCGATCGGCTCGAAAAGGCGACACCAGAGGAGGCTGCCGCACTCGTCCTGAAACTCTATGAAAGCATGCCGCTCGTTCGGATCACGGACATCCTCATTGAGGTGGATGAAAAGCTGCACTTCACCGACGCCTTCACTGATCTTCGCACGGGCGTTGCCTGCGGCGATCGGATTGGTGTTTTGACCGTTCTGCTGGCCGATGGCGTCAATCTCGGTCTCAGAAAGATGGCCGACGCGAGCGACACCCACACTTTCTGGGAGTTGCTGCGGATCGGCAAATGGCACGTCAGAGAGGAGACAACGGCGCGCGCCCTTGCGATGATCGTTGAGGCACAATCGAAATTACCTATGGCGCGCTTCTGGGGTGACGGAACCACGTCGTCTTCCGATGGCCAACACTTCCCCGCAGGGGCGACCGGAGAAGCATTGAACGTCGTCAATGCCCGGTATGGCAATGAGCCTGGGCTTTCGGCATACAGTCACGTCTCCGATCAATATGCTCCGTACTCGACTCAGGTCATTCCCGCGACCGCTCACGAAGCGCCTTATATTCTCGATGGCCTGCTGCAGAATGACGTCGGAAGACAAATCCGCGAGCATTACGTCGATACAGGCGGCTTTACCGACCACGTTTTTGCCATTTGCTCCGTTCTCGGCTTCCGGTTCGCACCGCGAATCCGCGATCTGCCGGACAAGCGGATTTATGTTCCTGCGACTAAAGAGGTGCCGCATGTGCTCCAGCCGATAATTGGCGGTCGGATTAACATTCGACTGATCCGCGAGAATTGGCCGGATATCCTGCGGCTCGCCGCCAGCATGGCCGCTGGGACGGTAGTGCCGAGTCAGATTCTCCGAAAACTCGCCGCCTATCCACGTCAGAACAGCCTGGCAGTGGCACTCAGAGAGGTCGGACGTCTCGAGCGCTCGATCTTCATGCTCGACTGGCTAAGCGATATCGATCTGCAGCGCCGAGCGCAAATCGGATTGAACAAGGGTGAGGCCCACCATGCCCTCAAGCGAGCAGTCAACTTCAACAGGCGTGGTGAAATCCGAGACCGCTCGTCCGAGGGACAGCAACATCGAATTGCTGGCCTCAATCTCCTCACCGCCATTATCATTTACTGGAACGCGTGGAAGCTCGGCGAAATCGTTGCCGAGCAAATCGCTAGCGGTGAGCAGATTGATCCTGGGCTCCTGCCTCACGTCTCACCGCTCGGATGGGAGCATATAACGCTCACCGGCGAATATCGATGGCCGCCGTTAAGGTAGTATATCGCCCCGTACCGCAAACGCCCCCGCTCTGACCCAGTCGCTCGCCACGCGGGGTGAAATGAGCTTTATTTGATTGGCTTGTGCGCGAAATGTGCCGCCGCAACTTGGCCGAACCGCCGACCCCTGAGCGTCGTGTTAATGTCCAGTCCGCGGACTGGACACTATCCAGGCAAGGGAGGAGCGGCACAGGCAGTACGATCTCGTACTGGTCGAGTGAAGTAATTCCTTGCCGGCGGATCGAACCTCGCCAGGTGTCGTGGGGCGAAACGGAGCCAGTTTTCAAACCGACCGCACAACGGCGCGTGACCGGGCCTGACAGACTGGCAATGCAGGTGGGTGGATAGCCACAACCCTCGCCCGCCTGCATTGCGTTCCGCTATCGAACCAAGCGGTTGTAGCAGGTGCTGCGCGGGCCAGATCGCTGGGACAGGCCGCGCCAACGCGCACCAGATCGCATTCAGCATGCGCCAATCAAAGTCGGCCGCCTTATATCGGCTCATGGTTAGCCTTGAGTCAGAAACCGGCATGATGACGTCGTCGGGCCAATCGGCGTCGATATGGATGAAGAAGCCATCCAGTTCCTCCTGCGTCAAGTGGTCAACCGCTTCGCGCAAGGCGGCCTCGATGCCCATCGAGCGCACGGCGGGAAGGTCAATCGCCTTGAGCTCTTCGGGACGGACCAGAGGACTTCGACCCTCATTGGCGGAGAGGTGCGGCGGGCCATAGCCGGTGACCAGGGTAAGGTCCATCTGGGCGCCCTCACCATTTGTGTTCCGCCTCGGGCTGGAAGATCGGCGTTGCCGTCGATGCGGCCGCGCCGTCGAAACGCGGGCGTTGGGCCTAGCACGATCGTTCAATCACCACCGAGTACGATCGGAAATTCGCCCCCGTCGATGCCAAGCACCGCTTCCGCCGCATCGGCAAGCTTGGGCGACCACGCAATTGCGCTGGCATTCAGGACGAAGATCTCAATATCGGGCGTAGGGTCCTTTGAAGGCACAACCAACCGCTTAGCGCGACGCGCATGGATGCGCTCCACAAGGCCGGAGCCAAGAGCTGGTCGGGCAAGTGCTCCACTCCGTCGATCGCCAGGCTCAGCATGGAGGCGGCTGTGGCCGGCACATGCGCTGCCTGCAACGGCAGTAGTTAGCGTGGTATTAGGCTTATGGCGCTATGGCAATGGAAAGGGTTCGTTTGTAGATAGGGCTTCCAGTGGCTGAAAGAACAAGAGAACACATCACCGGTGATCGCGGCGAGCTTCGAAACATGCTTACCTTTGCGGAGTCTGGTTTCGCTTCAAACAAGCTTGAAAAGGACTACGGTGAGGACTTCTTTGTCGTGACGCACGCGACTGGCGGAGGTACTGTGGAGCCATTTCAGAATCTTTGTGCAATCAAAAGCGACCGATCCTGCCGCTGGCGTCGCAGCCAGATGGACGGAGTACGTTGATCCTTTGACCGTGAGAAACTGGCTACTTGGAAACGAGATGGTCGTGGTGATTAAGCGCGATCTCCGCACCAATAGCGCGCGCTATTGTATTCCTGAGGAAGTCTATCGCTACGAGCAAGTCCATGATTGTCTTTTTGCTGGTGAGACGCAGAAGGAATTTCCAATTACATGCGACACGAATTTCACGGAAGAAACACCTGACAAACTCGTGTGGCGGGCACGGGTTCGCCACTACGATAGAATCATTCGCCTTGCGCTGCCCGATGATGAGTTCCGGGGGAGGCCTGCTGCCGAAATCTACGCTATGGAGCTGGCACTGCGCTTAGGGCTCCTTGATGCACATGATCAAATATCGATCGCTTCACTTGAGCATTTGAGCCGACTCTCAAATCTTGAGGGCGACGTTAACATTCCGGAACTGACTGAAGATGAAAAGCACGACTTCATTGCGTGCTTTCATGTCGCAGACGCAAGCATTACCCAGCGGGTGCCTGGATTAAGGACGTCACAGTATTCCGTGGAGTTGGTCGCAGGTGTCTTATTCCGCGTGTATCGCGACTGGAAAGATTTGCAGAACTAGACTTTTCGTGGCTACAAAAATCTCGTCGCTCGACCGCTGCGGCGTGTCGCGCTGTTGTAGTAGCTGGAGGCTTGCTGGACCGATCGATGCCGGGACTGCTCCATGGCTTCCGGCAGGGGAACTCCACGATTGGCGGCTTCCGTGAGATATCCCGACCGCAGCCCATGGGCAGAAAACTCCCCAGGATCCAGCCCCGCCAGCGCCGCCCGCTGCTTGACGATCGCATTGACGGCAGATGGCTCCAGTGCCCGCTTCGAAACATTGCCCCAGCGATCAACCTTACGAAACACGCTCCCGCCCTCGATCCTCGCAGCCGCTATCCAGACATTGAGCGCATCCACGGGCCGGCCCGTCAGATAAACCACCTCGTCGTGATCAGAGCCAGACGTCTTGGTGCGTCCGAGATGGATGGCGAGAGAGGGGAGGGGAGGGCCGTTTTCGACCGTGATGGGCGGCTCGACGGTTAGCTGTTCGCGGCGCAGACCAGCGATCTCGCTGCGACGGCGACCGCCCGAGGCGAAGGCCACCATCAGGATTGCCCGGTCACGGATATCGCGGAGGCTGTCCGTGCTGCAGGTCGCGAGCAGCGTTGCCAGGACGTCGCCGGTGACCGCCTTGGCACTCTTGCGTTTCCTTGGCCGCGGCGTCGCACGGACAGCGAGGCGTATGGCGGATTTCAGGGAAGGGGAGGAGAAGAGGCCGGTCAGCCCGCGCCATTTCGTCAGCGTCGACCAGCTGGCAAGCCGCCGGCGCACTGTATCGGGGGCATGCGGCCCTGGCGATCGAAGGAACTGCTGGTCGCGCAGGCTCTGTTCGACAGCGGTCGGCATGCCGTGTTCAGGATCGATGTCGCGCTGTTCCGGTTGCCAAAGGTGGTGGGCGACGAATTTCAGCAACAGCGCTTCGGGTGCTGGCCAGGGGAGGGAGGCGCCAGTGGCGGCGAGCGACCAAGCTTGCAGATAGGCAAGATCGGAGGTGAGGGCGCGCAGGGTGTTTTCGCCCATGCCTTCGTTGACCAGGTGGCGCAGCGTTTCGATGTCCTGGTCGGTCAACAACTCAGCCAGCTCGTCGCGGCGGTCGATCGGCAGCACGCTGGCGATGGTGTCGAGCTCGTCGGCGCGCCGATCGACGGCGGTCTTGGAGTTTTCTGATTTGGCCACGGTAATGCTCCGGATCAGCGGTTTTGACGGCCGAGCGACCGTGGATTTGCCGGATTCTTTCTGATTTGCGACTCGAAATCAATCACCTCCGATAAGCGATACTTATCGAAGGTTAGAACGCCAACTCTCAAACATACCATGTGAGGAACTGTAATATTCCGATAGAGTTCCTTTACGAAATCATTTACCATAATTTCAATGGCTTACGATCTCGCGAAAACCAGCATGACAGCCTTGCTGGAGCCGGCATTCCGCGCCGGTATCGAATTGGCGCGTCTCGACGAACGTATCGCCCGTTCGCCGGTCGGCGCCGGCTGGATTGAGCGCAGCCACTTTGCTGACGCCTGCGCCTCACTGTGGATCGACGGCGAACTCGTCCATCTCGAAGACCTCGTCCTCCACGACCACACCCGCGATATTCGCACACCCACCCACGAGCTGACCATCGCCCGCGACGTGCTGCGCACTCGCCGGCGCATCGCCGCCCAACTTCCCGGCTGGGCATTGTCGGCAGACGGCGTCCGCACTCTCAGAAAAACCGCAGAGATTACGTCGGCCGACACTGAAGAGGTGCAGGCGGTCGGTGCCATCCGGCGCGCCGTCGCGGACGATCGGGAAGGAGAGGGGGACGATGTCGACGACATCGAAAACCTTCCTGGCGTCGACTATGCCGCAATCGATGCAGTGCTGGCCCGATCGGAGGCGGCAATCGAGAATGCAACACGGCCTGGCCGTGGCGGCGGCCAAGAGAAAGATCCGATGATCTATGATCTCGACTGGGACGAGGATGCCCGGCTCGACGAATGGCGCGGCGTGCTGAGGCAGACCGAACACCTTCCGGCGGTGCTGCAGGCGATCGTCGCCCTCGATGCCTGGAACGAGCTCTCCGTCCTTCAGCACGCCCCCTGGCTCGGCCGGTTGCTGGCCGCTTCGATCCTGCGCCAGGCGGGCATCACGTCAGGTGCCCATCTCGCGGCCATCAACCTTGGCCTGAAAACCATTCCCGTCGATCGGCGCCGACATCGCGACCGGGAAACCCGGCTGCTGGCCATCGTCCACAGCCTGATCGCAGCGGCCGAGATCGGCATGAAGGAGCATGACCGGCTGGCGCTGGCGCGTAAAATGATGGAGCGGAAGCTGGACGGGCGCCGGACGTCTTCAAAGCTGCCGGAGCTGGTCGAGCTGGTTATGGCAAGACCGTTGGTGTCGGCCGGGATGGTGGCGAAGACGCTCGAGGTGACGCCGCAGGCGGCGCGGCGGATTGTTTTGGAACTGGGCCTGCGCGAGATGACGGGCAGGGGGAGGTTTCGGGCGTGGGGAATTCTTTAATCACGTGGGGGCGGAATAGATGTCGGGTCTCAGATTCGGCTTCGCCACATCAAGGCCCTCAATGAGATGGGGCTAAAAATGCGAGTGTTTATAGTTAGAGGCGCGAACGCCTCAGGTCTCAATCTTTTTTTGTGTTTTCGGTCGTCGTTGAAGGTTTCTTTAAGGATTGATAACACGCTCATCGATGATGAAACAGGTCAAAATACTCACCAGTACTGACGCCAGTATAAGGACGCCACTGCTTGCGTGGTTGCGGCAGCAGCACCCTGACCATTTGGCAGCAAAGATGCTCGAAGAATTTAAGATGCCGCGCCCGTCGGCCCGCATCGACGTCGCGCTTGTCAACGGTGAAATGGCTGGCTTCGAAATCAAAAGCGACAGAGATACCCTGAACCGGCTGACCGTCCAGATTCCGGCGTTCTCTAAATTCTTTGATAGGGTGTCACTCGTTACCACACCCAGGCTGTTGGTTTCCACGCAGAACTGAGCCGGTTAGGCGGCTCAGTTCCGCATGGAAACCAACACTCGCCCTCCCGTTTGGCTACCGCCATCATGGCGACGAAGTAGCCGATGACGTTCTTCAGGGCGCGCGCTTCGCCCATGAAACGGTCGACGCCCAGCACCAAGTCCACACTGGGATCGAAAACATTGATTGAAGCAACCAAGGCGGGCTCCACGCAAGCACGCACGGCATCGATGCTCGGATCGGCCGCTGTGCGTCGCTGTAGGCGGATCCAGTGAGCTTTTCGCCAAGAGCATAGACGTGTGTTGTGTAGACAGCGCGGGGCGGCCGGCGAGTTCTTCGAACGCTTACTATCGCTCCCTCGCCGTCGAAACCCTCCGTGGCGCATGCAGCGCGTCAGTGGACGATAGCGAGAGTTGATCGTTCACATCGGGATTTCCCATGATTGCTTGATTTTCTGCATCGGGATGTCCGATTTGATGTCGCGTATGCCCTTGATGCGCCCGAGTTGTTCGACCCGGAAGCGCCTGTAGGCGTCTAGATCTGCGGCGATAATCTTCAGCAAGAAATCACAGTCGCCAGACAGCATGTGGCATTCGACGATTTCGGGCAGTTTCATGATGGCGTCGACAAACGGGTTGATTGTTTCCTCGTCTGGCCCCTTCAGCCAGACCCGCGCGAACACAGTCAGGCCGTATCCGACCTTTTCCGGGTTCAGCTGTGCTGCGTACCGCTCGATGATGCCGGCCTCTTCAAGGAGCCGGACCCGGCGAAGACAGGGCGACGGCGAGAGACCGACACGCTCCGCCAATTCAATGTTCTGAATTTTTGCATCCCGTTGCAGGGCTCTCAGAATGGCGCGGTCAATCGAGTCTAAAGTGTTTGGCATCAGATGCCACTCCTGAAGTTGATTTCTTAACTGAATGCCAAACTATGGGGAAGTTTCGCTCAAAAACGCAACCCATTTATACGAGTGGTGGTGTAAAAGAGCGGTACGCATAGCCAAAGGCTCGAACTGTTCCGCCGGAAACGTGATCGGCCTTCGGTCCACGGTCTAAACTCGAGGAAGACATGACATTTCTTTCGCAGCGCAGTGCAGTCGAGCCTTTTCGAGCCATGGACGTCATGGCGGATGCTTTCAAGCTCCAGCGGGAAGGCCGGTCCATCATCCACCTTGCTGTCGGTGAGCCCGGCGCACCGACGCCAAGGGTCGTGCGAGAGGCTACTACGATTGCGCTAGAGAGTGGTCGTATCGGATACACCGAAGCGCTCGGAACGCCAACGTTGCGAGCGCGCATTTCCAGATACTACCGGGAGATCCACCATCTCGACATTCCAGCCGGCCGGATCGTCGTCACGACCGGCTCGTCGGCCGCCTTCAATCTGGCTTTCCTCACCTTGTTCGACGTTGGTGATCGTGTCGGCCTTCCGACACCGGGCTATCCAGCCTACCGCAACATCCTCAAGGCGCTGGGGCTCGAGGTCGTCGAGATCCCGACGACGGCGGCGACCCGGTGGACGATTACGCCCGACATGCTTGCCGACGTACAGTCAGAAAAGCCGCTCAAGGGCCTGATCGTCGCCAGCCCCAACAACCCGAATGGCACCATGGTCGCGCCGGACGATCTTCAGGCCCTGGTCGGCGCCTGCGGTGATCTGGGTATCCGCCTCATCATGGACGAGATTTACCACGGTCTCGTCTACGGCTTCCCAACCAAGAGCGCGCTGGCCTTTTCGGACGATGTGATCGTCATCAACAGCTTCTCGAAATACTACTGCATGACGGGTTGGCGGATCGGCTGGATGGTGGTGCCGCCGGATGTCACCCGCACGGTCGAATGTCTGGCGCAGAACATCGCGCTCAGTGTCAATGCGCTCTCCCAGGTCGCGGGTGTTGCAGCCTTTGACGCGACGGCGGAGCTGGAAGCGGTGAAGGCGGGTTACGCCCTGAACCGCGACATCCTGCTCAGGCGTCTGCCAGAGATCGGTCTTGGCAAACTCCACCCCGCCGACGGGGCATTCTACATCTACGCCGATGTCGGCCACCTCACCAACGATAGCATGGGATTTGCACGAAGGCTCCTCGACGAAGCTGGTGTTGCCGTAGCGCCGGGGGTGGACTTCGACAGTCGGCGCGGCGGAACGCACATCCGGCTCTCCTTCGCCGGCAAGAATGAGGATGTGGCCGAGGGGATAGGCCGCATCGGCAGTTGGCTCAACAAGGGCTGAGCCCGTCAGAAAGGTTGCATCATGTCCAAACAGGCAAGAGCCACCCGCATCACTGTACCACAAATCCGCGCCCGCAAGGGTGCCGAGAGGATCGTCTGCCTGACGGCTTATACCACGCCGATGGCCGAACTCCTGGACCGGCATTGCGATCTTCTGCTGATTGGGGATTCGGTCGGCATGGTGCTGCACGGGCTGCCCAGTCCGGTTGGGGTCACGCTGGACATGATGATTCTGCATGCTCAGGCAGTGATGCGCGGCAGCGAGCGTGCGGTGGTGGTGGTGGATCTGCCATTCGGCAGCTATGAGCGCGGTCCTGATCAAGCGTTCAAGACCGCTTCGAAGGTCTTGCGCAAGACGGGGTGTCAGGCGGTCAAGGTCGAAGCCTCGGAAGGTGTTGCAGAAAGCATCGCGTTTCTGGTGTCACGCGGCATTCCTGTGATGGGTCACGTTGGCCTGCGCCCGCAGGCGGTGAATGTCGAGGGCGGCTTCAAGGCCAAGGGGCGGACGGCGGACGAGCGCGAGCGCATCCTCGCCGAAGCGAGCGCCGTGGATAAGGCCGGGGCCTTTGCAATTCTTGTTGAGGGTGTCGCATCCGATCTGGCCGAGGAAATCACGGCCGCCGTCAGCGCGCCCACCATCGGCATCGGCGCATCCGCAGCATGTGACGGCCAGATTCTTGTGACCGATGACATGCTGGGGATGTTCGAATGGACGCCGAAGTTCGTTCGCCGATACGCCGACATCCGCACACCGATTGAAAAGGCCGCAGCGCAATATGCGCAGGACGTGCGCGCAGGAGAGTTTCCAGGTGAAAGCGAGACCTACAGATTGCGAGAACGGCCCCATTCTTGAGCGCGCGGTTTCGATCTCCCCGCGAGGACAAGAACAATAGAGATCCATTCACGGCTGAAGTCATTGGGGAGTATTTTTCATGGCCTGGACGCCCGAACCGTCTGCCGCCGGACGCTGGCGGTCCTCTGAACTCTGGGTTCCCATACTGGCGAGCGGGCTGATCATGGGGCTGGCGCTTGGCGCGCGCCACGTGCAGGGCCTGTTCCTGTTGCCGGTCACAGCGGATCGCGGCTGGTCGCGAGAAACGTTCGCTCTGGCGATGGCAGTGCAAAATCTGACCTGGGGGATCGCACAACCCTTCGCCGGTATGGTTGCGGATCGCTTCGGCCCGACCACGGTGATTGCGGCTGGGCTGCTCCTTTATGCGGCAGGTCTCATCGGCATGATGCTGGCGCCGACGGTTCCACTCTTCGTGCTGAGCGCCGGCATCTGTATCGGCATCGCACAGGCAGGAACAACTTTCGGCGTCGTTTATGCGGCGCTCAATCGCCTGATCCCGATCGAAAGGCGAAGCTGGGCTTTGGGCCTTGCCGGCGCGATCGGTGGTCTGGGACAGTTTGCACTGGTGCCGGCGACGCAGGCGTTGATCAACAACTGGGGCTGGATGAACGCTTTGCTTTCGCTTGCAGCAGTAGTGCCCTTCCTGCTGCCGCTTGTTTTCCTGCTGCGCAATCATAAATTGGACACTCAGCCATCTTCCCAGCACATCCCAATGGCTGCTGCGATCGCGGAAGCGTTTCGGCATCAAGGCTTCTGGTTTCTCAATATCGGATTCCTCGCCTGCGGTTTCCAGCTGACATTTGCGGCGACCTATCTTCCGTCCTACCTCATTGACAACGGCATGAGCGCATCAGATGGCGTCGCCGCCCTGGCCCTGATCGCGCTCGCCAACGTGGTCGGCACCTATCTGTTCGGCGTCTGGGGTGGGATGATGCGCAGGAAATATCTGCTCGTCGCCCTCTATCTGATAAGGAGCGCCGCCATTGCGCTTTTCATCACCGTCCCGTTGAGCAAGATGAGCGTCTACGGCTTTTCCGTCACGATGGGGTTCCTATTTCTGAGCACAGTTCCCCTTACCAACGGACTGGTCGCCCAGATATTCGGGGTCCGGTATATAGGTACGCTGTTCGGCATCCTGTTCTTCAGCCATCAGGTCGGGTCGTTCCTCGGCGTGTGGGCAGGGGGCTATCTGTTCGAGGTTACCGGGTCGTATTTAGCCGGATGGACCATCGCGATTGTGCTCGGCGTCGTCGCGACGCTGGTTCACTGGCCGATCAACGATTGCCCGATCGTTCGCAACACGCAGACGGCCTCGCCGGCATGACGCCACATCCGAACAGGCTTGAGGTTTGGCTTCCGCTGCTGTTTCTGTTAGCTCTGTGTGTGCCGATCCTGCTGGCCTGGCGCGCGCCGGAACTGGAACTTGCGTGGACGATACTGTCGTCCTTTTGCGGCTAGGCTTATCACGACTATGAAGGGTAGTAATGACGAATGAGCGGTGTATTGGGCGAACCTGTAGACGAAACCGTCGAGCAGCGCATCCGTGAAAGCTTCAATCGACAGGGGTTGATGCGGCATCTTGGAGCAGAGCTGCACCAGGTCCATCGGGGGCTTGTGGTCATCCGTATGCCGTTTGCTCCGCAACTGACCCAACAGCACGGCTATTTTCATGCGGGTGGCCTGTCGGCGATCGCCGATTCCGCCGGAGGTTATGCCGGGTTCACCCTGTTCCCTGAAGATACGGAGGTTCTCACCGTCGAGTTCAAGCTGAACCTTCTGAATCCCGCTCAGGGCGAATTCGTCGATGCGGTCGGTCGTGTCGTCAAGAGTGGCCGGACACTGACGATCTGCCAGCTTGAGGTGTTCTCTTCATCGGGCGGAGAGCGCCTTCAGGTCGCCCTTGGCCAGCAGACGCTCATCTGCCTGCCGAGCAAAAGCCGAAAATCTTGATCTGAATTCCGTTCTGTGCCCGGGCGGCCCAACGTTTATTCTGGGCTTCACACTTGGCGGCGTGCGCAAGGCTGGCGTCCAACCCACGCGCTGATGAAACGCATCTCGTGGTCGCGCTTATGAGCAAGAGGAAATGGATCCACGAGCCGCAAAGAACGCAGTCGGTTTCAAAGACGATCTTCATGGTCATGGCGCTTTTCCGTAAAGTGGCCCCGTCAGGCGTCCCAAGAGGACAGGCCGCGCGGAGACTTCAAGAGTCGTATATGGTTTGTGTGAAGTCACAAAAATAGCGCAGGAGCAGTTGCTTCTGCGCGTTCCATTTTCCGGGTATGCAGCTTTCCGCTAGCGCGAGGGTCTTAGCGGGCGTTCCCGGCGACCACTAGTTCAAAATCAAGCAACGACGCGTGGCCGATTGAACGGCGCCGCCGCTGTTCAATGAACTCCCAGAACAGGGATGAAGATATCGGCGACCCTCCTGAACGTTTCGAAGAAGGGGTGGTGCCGTGCCCGGCTTTGCTGCCTTCGTTTCGTCGATCATCGAGGCCGGCGTTGCGCCGGACCTTGGGCGCTGTGTGCGCTCGACCTAAGGAAACGAGGCTGGAGCCCCACGACTACCTGTCGCCGGAGCTAATGGTATATCACGACGTGGATTGCGAGGAAGAACGAACCGGTGTGTTGGGGGGAGCGATGTTCCGGCACTCCCCTTTCAAGAGTGGGGCGTTGAACATGCGCCATTTTCGCCAACGCCTCGCCTATACCAATGTCGGGGTGTCGGACACTTGGGAGATGATCGTCAAGATCCGTACGATTGAGAAATGCCATATGATGGCGGGCTCCCTCGGTTATCACCATACGGCACGCACTTTCGCAATGCGACGATACGAACATGGTCTTGGACAGAACATATCGGCGTGGCGCCTCTGTTGCCAATGCGTAGCCGCTTTGAATTTTCGTCAGATAATCCGTAATTCTAGACAGCCCATGGCATTCGATCGAGCGTTTCGATAACGAGTTTTCATGGGCTGCCGATGACCAATCATAGACTAAATCGCCTTTTCAAGTTCCGGCAGGACGTCGAACAGGTCACCGACGAGGCCGTAGTCGGCGACCTGGAAGATCGGCGCTTCCTCGTCCTTGTTGATGGCGACGATGACCTTACTATCCTTCATGCCGGCGAGGTGCTGGATGGCGCCGGAGATGCCGCAGGCGATGTAGAGCTGCGGCGCGACGACCTTGCCGGTCTGGCCGACCTGCCAGTCGTTCGGCGCATAGCCGGCATCGACGGCAGCGCGCGAGGCGCCGACCGCAGCACCGAGCTTGTCGGCGACCGGCAGGATGACCTGTTGGAATTTCTCAGACGAGCCGAGCGCCCGGCCGCCGGAGATGATGATCTTCGCCGAGGTCAGTTCCGGCCGGTCGGACGAGGACAGCGCGTCCTTGACGAAGCTGGACAGGCCCGGATTGGCGGCGGCCGCGACGGTTTCCACCGGTGCTGCGCCGCCTTCGCCAGCCGAGGCAAAGGATGCGGTGCGCACGGTGATCACCTTCTTGGCGTCGGTGGACTGAACCGTCTGGATGGCATTGCCGGCATAGATCGGCCGCTTGAACGTGTCTGCCGAGATCACCTCGGTGATCTCGGAGATCTGGGCGACGTCGAGCAATGCTGCAACACGCGGCAGCACGTTCTTGCCGACCGAGGTGGCGGCGGCGAGGATGGTGTCATAAGCGCCGGCGAGCGAGACGATCAGCGCCGCCAGGGGCTCGGCGAGGTTGTTGGCAAGATCGCTGCTGTCGGCGAGCAGAACCTTGGAAACACCGGTGAGCTTGGCGGCCGCATCGGCGGCGGCTTGCGAGCCCGCGCCGGCGACCAGCACATGCACGTCGCCGCCGATCTTGGTGGCGGCCGTCAGGGCCTTGGCGGTCTGGTCGGACAGGGTTGCGTTGTCGTGATCTGCCAGAAGAAGAATGGCCATGATGAAGTCTCCTTTTCCTGGACCGTTAAAGCACGCCGGCTTCGTTTTTCAGCTTGTCGACCAGTTCGGCGACGGACTTGACCTTGATGCCGGCCTTGCGGCCCGAGGGCTCCTCGGTCTTCAGCACCTTGAGGCGGGCTGTGGTATCGACGCCGAAATCGGCCGGCGTCTTCTTGTCGAGCGGCTTCTTCTTCGCCTTCATGATGTTCGGAAGCGAGGCATAGCGCGGCTCGTTGAGACGCAGGTCGGTGGTGACGACCGCCGGCAGCTTGATCTCGATGGTCTGCAGGCCGCCGTCGACTTCGCGGGTGACCGCAGCCTTGCCGTCGGCAATCTCGATCTTGGAGGCGAAGGTGCCTTGTGCCCAGCCGAGCAGGGCCGACAGCATCTGGCCGGTCTGGTTGCTGTCGTCGTCGATCGCCTGCTTGCCGACGATCACCAGACCCGGCTGCTCGGCTTCCGCCACACCCTTGATGATCTTGGCGACGGCGAGCGGCTCGACCTGGTCGTCGGTCTCGACCAAGATCGCCCGGTCGGCGCCCATGGCCAGTGCCGTGCGCAGGGTTTCTTCCGCCTTGGCCGGACCAACCGAGACGACGACCACTTCCGATGCCTTGCCGGCCTCCTTCAGCCGCAGCGCCTCTTCGACGGAGATCTCGTCGAACGGGTTCATCGACATCTTCACATTGGCAAGCTCGACACCGGAACCATCCGGCTTCACGCGGATCTTCACGTTGTAGTCGACGACCCGCTTGATCGGCACTAGAATTTTCATTGCTTACATCCTTTGACTGTAGATACTCGTTTAAGGAACTCGGCAGTATCCTGCAGAAACCTAATCCTCCGATCCATTGTCCGCCGGTTGAAGTCCAACGGATTGCCCCACCTTAAAGTCACCGCATTGATCAACGAACGACCGCCGGATTAATATCACTCAAACTCCATGATCAATTCATCGACGCGCAGGCTCTGGCCGGGAGTTGCCGCTACGCGCTTGACGATGCAGTTTCGTAGAGCCTTAAGTGCATTCTCCATCTTCATTGCTTCGACCACCGCCAATGTTTGACCAGTCTCGACGGAATCGCCGACCCCGACTGCGATAGAAGTGACGACACCGGGCATCGGGCAGAGCAGCATCTTCGATGTATCGGGCGGCAATTTCCGCGGCATCAGCCGGGCAAGCTCGGCAACACGCGGGCTCATCACATGGGCGGTGACGTCCATGCCGCGCCAGCGCAGGCGGATGGCGGTGCCGGACAGGTCGATCTTCACGCCGATCGCCGTGCCGTCGACATTGAAGGTGGCATGGCTGCGGCCGGGCATCCAGTCGCCGGCGGCCGCGAAAGCCGCTCCATCGGCCATCTGCACAACGGCGCCGTCGGCGGTGGCGTCGAGCGTCACGGCATGTTCCTGGCCGCCGAAGCTGACGACCCAGTCCTTGCCGATCACCCGGCGGTGATTGCCGATCGTGCCGGAGATCTGCGCCGCGCGGTTCTGCAGGGCCTGATGGATCAGCGCCGCGACCGCTGCCAGCTTGCGGGCCGATGCCGGATCGGGTTCGACGCCGTGGAAGCCGTCCGGGAATTCCTCGGCGATGAAGGCGGTGGTGATCTGGCCGGAACGAAACCGGCCGTGCTGCATGACGGCAGACAGGAACGGCAGGTTATGGCCGATGCCCTCGACCTCGAAATCATCGAGCGCGGCGCTCATCGCATCGATGGCCGTCAGGCGGTCCGGCGCCCAGGTGCAGAGCTTGGCCACCATCGGGTCGTAATACATCGAGATCTCGCCGCCTTCGAAGACGCCGGTATCGTTGCGAACGACAATGCCATCCGGCCGCACCCCTTCCAGAGGCGGCCGGTAGCGCGACAGGCGACCGATCGAGGGCAGGAAGTTGCGGTAGGGGTCCTCGGCATAGAGCCGGCTTTCGATCGCCCAGCCGTTGAGGCGGACGTCCTTCTGGGAGAAGGCGAGCCTTTCGCCGGCGGCGACGCGGATCATCTGCTCGACCAGGTCGATGCCGGTGATCAGCTCGGTCACCGGATGCTCGACCTGCAGCCGGGTGTTCATTTCGAGGAAGTAGAAATTGCGCGCGCCATCGACGATGAACTCGACGGTGCCCGCCGAATGGTAACCAACGGCTTTCGCAAGGGCGACGGCCTGTTCGCCCATGGCGCGGCGGGTCTTCTCGTCGAGGAAGGGCGACGGCGCCTCCTCGATGACCTTCTGGTTTCGACGCTGGATCGAGCATTCGCGCTCGCCGAGATAGAGCACGGTGCCGTGCTTGTCGCCGAGCACCTGGATCTCGATGTGGCGCGGCTGCGTGACGAATTTCTCGATGAAGATGCGGTCGTCGCCGAACGACGACCTCGCCTCGTTCTTCGAGGCCTGGAAACCGTCGCGGGCTTCGGCGTCGTTCCAGGCGATGCGCATGCCTTTGCCGCCGCCGCCGGCCGACGCCTTGATCATCACCGGATAGCCGATGCCGCTGGCGATCCTCACCGCCTCGCCGGCATCCACGATCAGGCCCATATGGCCGGGCACGGTGGAAACCCCGGCCTCGGCCGCCAGCTTCTTCGAGGTGATCTTGTCGCCCATCGCTGAAATAGCGCCGACCGGCGGGCCGATGAAGGCAACGCCCGCCTTTTCCAGCGCCTCGGCGAAGGCGGCATTTTCCGACAGGAAGCCATAACCCGGATGCACCGCATCGGCGCCGGTCCTGCTGATCGCCTCGAGGATCCTGTCGATGACGATGTAGGACTGGCTGGACGAGGCAGGTCCGACATGCACGGCCTCGTCGGCCAGTCTCACATGCAGCGCGTCGGCATCCGCGTCGGAATAGACGGCGACGGTGGCGATGCCGAGCTTCCTGGCTGATTTGATGACCCGGCAGGCGATTTCGCCGCGATTGGCGATGAGGATTTTCTTGAACATTCGGTTCTCGACCAGCTCGATCTAACTGTTCTTTCCGTCATCCCCGGGTCAAGCCCGAGGATGACGGCGGCTACAACGGTATCGTGTCGTGCTTGCGCCACAGCTGTTCCTTGCGCTTGTTTCGCAGCGAGG
The DNA here is from genome assembly GCF_030757975.1 of Rhizobium sp. AN73. Lineage (NCBI taxonomy): Bacteria > Pseudomonadati > Pseudomonadota > Alphaproteobacteria > Hyphomicrobiales > Rhizobiaceae > Rhizobium > Rhizobium sp. AN73. The sequence goes on along the minus strand of NZ_JARWME010000003.1, from coordinate 17,549 downwards.
CAAAGGCGCGGGCGATGCGGCGGCGCGACGAGTGCGGCATGATCACCTCGTCGATGAAGCCGCGTTCGGCTGCGACGAACGGGTTCGCGAAGCGGGTTTCGTATTCCTTCGTCCGCGCGGCGATCTTTTCAAGGTCGCCAAGTTCGGAGCGGTAAAGAATTTCGGTCGCGCCCTTGGCGCCCATCACGGCGATCTCGGCGGTTGGCCAGGCATAGTTGATATCGGCGCCGATGTGCTTGGAGGCCATGACGTCATAGGCGCCGCCATAGGCCTTGCGGGTGATCAGCGTCACCATCGGCACGGTTGCCTGTGAGTAGGCGAAGAGCAGCTTGGCGCCGTGCTTGATGACGCCGCCATATTCCTGCGCCACGCCGGGCAGGAAGCCGGGCACGTCGACCAGGGTCAAAAGCGGGATCGAGAAGGCGTCGCAGAAGCGCACGAAACGGGCGGCCTTGCGTGAGGAGTCGATGTCGAGGCAACCGGCCAGCACCATCGGCTGGTTGGCGACGACGCCGACCGTTTCGCCTTCCAGCCGGATGAAGCCGGTGATGATGTTCTTGGCGAAATTTTCCTGCAGTTCGAAGAAATCGCCTTCGTCGGCGATCGCATGGATCAGTTCCTTCATGTCGTAGGGCTTGGCGGATGAGTCGGGGATCAGCGTGTCGAGCCGCGCCTCAAGCCGCGCCGGATCGTCGTGGAACGGACGGACCGGCGGCTTCTCACGATTATTGAGGGGCAGGAAATCGAACAGCAGGCGCACCTGCTCCAGCGTCTCGATGTCGTTCTCATAGGCCGCATCGGCGACCGAGGATTTTTTCGTGTGGGTGCCGGCGCCGCCCAGTTCCTCGGCCGTGACGATCTCGTTGGTGACGGTCTTCACCACGTCGGGGCCGGTGACGAACATGTAGGAGGTGTCGCGGACCATGAAAATGAAGTCGGTCATCGCCGGCGAATAGACGGCGCCGCCGGCGCAAGGCCCCATGATCACGGAAATCTGCGGGATGACGCCGGAGGCCTCGGCATTGCGGCGGAAGACCTCGGCGTAGCCGGCAAGCGAGGCGACGCCTTCCTGGATGCGGGCGCCGCCCGAATCGTTGAGGCCGATCAACGGCGCGCCGTTCCTGACCGCCATGTCCATGATCTTGCAGATCTTCTGGGCGTGGGTTTCAGACAGCGAACCGCCAAGGACGGTAAAATCCTGGGAGAAGACGTAGACCTGGCGGCCGTTGATCGTGCCCCAGCCGGTAACGACGCCGTCGCCTGCAACCTTCTGCTCGGCCATGCCGAAATCGACGGCGCGGTAGGTCACGTACATATCGTATTCTTCGAATGAACCTTCATCGAGCAGCACCTCGAGCCGTTCGCGCGCCGTCAGCTTGCCCTTGGCATGTTGCGCGTCGATGCGCTTTTGCCCGCCGCCAAGCCTTGCCTCGGCGCGGCGTGACTCGAGCACTTCAGATATGCGCAACATATTTCCTCACATTAAATCTCACATTCTTGGTCTGCCACCTTTGTGGGTAGCTTGGGTTGGAGGGGCTGCACGGTAGGGACCGGCCGAGGGATCCACGCTGACGATCATGTTCCGCATACGGACAAACGGTGCGTGTTCTAAGAAGAGGCACCATCGGTGGCCGTTTCTGGTATTCCAAAAATCTCCTCGGAATCCTCAAGGCGTTCCAGGCTCCAGATCGTGCTGATAAATCTGAGCATCTCGTTCTCCCGAGCACCGTCGCGGAAGGCTGCCAGACGCACTGCCTTCGCTTCAAGCTCCTCACGCGTCAGTGTATTGCCGGGATTTCCTTTCGGTTCATCGACACGGTACGAGAGTTCGCGTCCGTCAACAGTGCGGACGCTGACTTTTCCTACCCAGTGGCGGGGATAAAGACTGTCCACCTCGTCGTCGCGCGTCATGGTTACCCTCGAACGAAAACGAGCAACGCGCTCGTCGGTGAGCGCATGACGGTCGAACCCGTTTAGATCGGCGCGTCCGTGGACGGCGATCATGCCGAGCACGGTTCCCATGGAGAATTTTGCCTGATGGACGGTCGTGGGCACGTCGACCGAACCGAGGACGTCTAAGGCTCCCTGGTGGACGTGGGCGACGACTGATGCGATGTCGTCGGCTCCCAGTTTCTCCTGGGCCATCAGGAGTTGGAGGGCGTCGGCAGCTGGATGCGTGTGCCGACACGAGGCGTGCCACTTATAGGACGTTTCCTCGGTTGCCCATCGATGGCCGAGCCCGTCGGCCAACCTCGTGGCATCGGCGCCGCGCGACATGCCGGCGGCCATGCCTTGCTTGCCTTCAAAAATGCGTGTCGCACCTTGGAAGCCGTCGCGTGCAAGGAAAGCAGCCGTCAAACCATTCGCCGCCGCCTTTGCTGTGTGAAGCTGCTTGGAATCAGCAGCATCGCGCAGGAATTCCCACAAACCTGCCGCCTGAGTTCCAGCTGAGCCTAGCGCATGGTTGACGCGGATGGCGTCCAGGCCGATCAACTTGCCCACGGCCGCTGCCGCAGCTACCGTTCCCACTGTGCCAGTGGTGTGAAACGTCTCATAGTGCGAACGGCCTAGGAATTCTCCCACGCGGATGCCCACTTCGTAACCCGCGACACAGGCGGTGAGGATTTCCTTGCCGGTCTTCCTCTCCGCTTCCCCAACGGCAAGAACTGCGGGGAATATTACGGTTGCAGGATGGAAGACGGAGCCATTGTGCACGTCGTCCTGCTCGACGACGTGCGAGGAGGCGGCGTTTATCATCGCCGCGAAATAGGGGCTCGTTTTCCGCCGGGTGGGAATGATGGTGCTGGCCCCGGTCTCCGGTCCCATCGTACGGGCGAAAGCATCGATGACTTCCACCTGATGAGATCCCTTTCCCGCCATAACAGAGCCGAGCCAGTCGATCATGAGACCTTTCGCGAATGTGACGACGCGCGCGGGGATTCGCTCGAATTCGAGGTCCGCGACAAATTCAGCGACCATGGCCGATTGTCCGATGCCGGGCGTTCTTCCTGATTTATCCTCAGACACCATGTTTAATCGATCTCCAAGTCGCCCGCATTTTTGCTGCAGGCCGTTCCAGCATTGTCATCCACGGCATCAGGCACCCCGAAGCCCATTTCTCATTCTGTACCAAAGGTCACCAGCAGATCCTTGGCATCGATCTGGTCGCCGGTGCGGACCAGGACCTCGGCGATCGTGCCGTCCTTTTCGGCGTGCAGCGCGGTTTCCATCTTCATCGCCTCGATCGACAAGAGCACATCGCCGGACTTGACGGTCTGGCCGGGCGAAACGGAAACCGTCGAGATGACGCCGGGCATCGGCGCGCCGAGATGGGTGGCGTTGCCAAGATCGGCCTTGCGGCGCGCGGCGCTGGAGGCCGAGCGGTTGCGGTCCGGCACCTTGATCAGGCGCGGCTGGCCGTTGAGCTCGAAGAACACCTTGACCATGGCCTGCTCGTCCGGCTCGCTCTTGGCCTGGTGCAGGATGACCAGCGACACGCCCTTTTCGAGTTCCGGCAGCAGTTCCTCGCCGGCCGATAGCCCGTAGAAATAGGCGGGCGTCGGCAGCACCGAGACAGGGCCGTAGGTTTCGGCGGCCTGCGCATAGTCGGTGAAGACCTTCGGATACATCAGATAGGAGGCGAATTCGAAGTCGTTGACCTTGCGCTCCAGCTTGGTCTCGATGTCCTTGCGCTCCTTGTCGAGATCGGCATCGGCAAGCAGCGAACCGGGACGGGCGGTATAGGCCTTCTCGCCCTTCAGCGCCTTTGCCTGCAGCGCCTTCGGCCATCCGCCCGGAGGCTGGCCGAGATCGCCCTTCAGCATCGACACGACCGAATCCGGGAACGACACGTCCTTGGCCGGGTTCTCGACGTCGGCGACCGTCAGATCCTGGCTGACCATCATCAGCGCCATGTCGCCGACCACCTTGGAGGACGGCGTCACCTTGACGATGTCGCCGAACATCTGGTTGGCATCGGCATAGGCCTGCGCCACCTGGTGCCAGCGGGTCTCCAGCCCGAGGGAGCGGGCCTGTTCCTTGAGGTTGGTGAACTGGCCGCCCGGCATTTCATGCAGATAGACTTCCGAAGCCGGCCCCTTGAGGTCGCTTTCGAAGGCGGCATACTGGTTGCGCACCGCTTCCCAGTAGAAGGAGATGCGGCGGATCCACTCGGGATCAAGGCCCGGATCGCGCTCGGAGCCGCGCAGCGCCTCGACGATCGAGCCGAGACAGGGCTGCGAGGTATTGCCGGAGAAGGCGTCCATCGCCGCATCGACGACATCGACGCCGGCATCGACGGCAGCGAGCACGGTTGCCGCGGCGATGCCCGAGGTGTCGTGCGTGTGGAAATGGATCGGCAGGTCGGTTGCCTCGCGCAGCGCCTTGAACAGAACCGTGGCGGCAGCCGGCTTCAACAGGCCGGCCATGTCCTTCAGCGCGATCATGTGGGCGCCGGCCTTTTCCAGCTCGGTGGCCAGTGCGGTGTAATACTTCAAATCGTATTTCGGCCGCGCCGAATTGAGGATGTCGCCGGTGTAGCAGATCGCCGCCTCGCAGATCTTGTTCTCCTCGGCGACCGCGTCCATCGACACGCGCATGTTGTCGACCCAGTTGAGGCAGTCGAACACCCGGAATACGTCGATGCCGCCCTTCGCCGCCTGGCGGACGAAGTATTTGACGACGTTGTCGGGATAGTTCTTGTAGCCGACGCCGTTGGCGCCGCGCAGAAGCATCTGCAGAAGCAGGTTCGGTGCATCCTCGCGCACCTTGGCGAGACGCTCCCAGGGATCCTCGGTCAGGAAGCGCATCGACACATCGAAGGTGGCGCCGCCCCAGCATTCGAGCGAGAACAGGTTGGGCAGGGCACGGGCATAGGTACCGGCGACCCGGGCGATGTCATAGGTGCGCACGCGGGTGGCGAGCAGCGACTGATGGCCGTCGCGCATCGTCGTGTCGGTCAAAAGCACGCGCTTTTCCGCCCGCACCCATTCGGCGAATTTCTTCGGACCGAGCGCGTCGAGCTTCTGCTTGGTGCCGTCGACGATCGCCGCCTTGCTGTGGGGGACGATCGGCTTTGCCGCATCCGCGCTCGGCTTCGGCCGGCCCTTGGCTTCCGGGTGCCCGTTGACCGTCACGTCGGCGAGGTAGGTCAAGAGCTTGGTGGCGCGGTCCTGGCGCTTGACCTGCTGGAACAACTCGGGCGTCGTGTCGATGAAGCGGGTGGTGTAGGAATTGTCCTTGAATTTCGGGTGGCTGATGATCGCTTCTAGGAAGGTGAGGTTCGTCGCCACCCCGCGAATACGGAATTCGCGCAGGGCGCGGTCCATGCGGGCGATCGCCTCGGCGGGGTTCGGCGCCCAGGCGGTCACCTTTTCCAGGAGCGGATCATAGTACCGGGTAACCACGCCGCCCGAATAGGCCGTCCCGCCGTCAAGTCTAATTCCAAAGCCCGACGCCTGTCGGTAGGCAGTGATGCGGCCATAGTCCGGAATAAAATTGTGCTCCGGATCTTCCGTCGTGATCCGGCACTGCAATGCGTGGCCGTTGAGACGAATATCCTCCTGCTTCGGAACGCCCGATTCCGGTGTGCCGATGGCAAAGCCGTCGAGGATATGGATCTGCGCCTTGACGATGTCGATGCCGGTCACGACTTCGGTGACGGTGTGCTCGACCTGGATGCGCGGATTGACTTCGATGAAGTAGAAACTGCCGGTATCGGCATCCATCAGATATTCAACGGTACCGGCGCCGATGTAATTCGTCGCCTGGGCGATTTTCAGGGAATAGGCGGCCAACTCACGACGTTGCTCCCAGTTCAGGTAAGGGGCCGGCGCGCGCTCGACGACCTTCTGATTTCGACGCTGGATCGAGCAGTCGCGCTCAAAGAGATGCACCACATTGCCATGCGTATCGCCGAGAACCTGGCTTTCGACGTGCCGGGCGCGTTCGACGAGCTTTTCGAGATAGACCTCATCCTTGCCGAAGGCGGCCGTCGCCTCGCGCTTGGCTTCCGTCACTTCGCGCGCCAGGTCCTTCGGATCGCGGATCGCCCGCATGCCGCGGCCGCCGCCGCCCCAGGACGCCTTCAGCATCACCGGGTAGCCGATCTCCTCGGCCATGCGGGCGACCTCAGTCATATCGTCGGGTAGTGGATCGGTTGCCGGCACGACAGGCACGCCGACCGAAATTGCCAGGTTGCGGGCCGCGACCTTGTTACCGAGCTGGCGCATTGTACCAGCGCGCGGGCCGATGAAAATAATCCCGGCGGCATCGCAGGCGTCGACAAACTCCGGGCTTTCCGACAGCAACCCGTAACCTGGGTGAATGGCATCGGCGCCGGAGAGCTTGGCCACGCGGATGATCTCGTCAATCGACAGATAGCTCTCGATCGGTCCGAGGTCGCGAGCCAGATGCGGCCCGCGGCCAACCTGATAGCTCTCGTCCGCCTTGAAGCGGTGGAGCGCCAGCTTGTCCTCCTCAGCCCAGATGGCGACCGTTTTGATGCCGAGTTCATTAGCGGCGCGAAACACGCGGATGGCAATTTCGGAGCGGTTGGCGACAAGCAGTTTTTGTATGGCTGACATGGTGACGCGACCTTTGAGCGAGTGCCAAGCATTCGAAACTCGTAAGTTGGCACCCGATACGAGCTTGCATTTCATCGACCACAAACGGCGCGATAGAGTTAGTTGTCATTGGTGGCCCTTGAAAGGATAAGGCGTGCGCGCTCGATAACCGGGCGATCAACCATCTCTCCGTTCACTTGGATTGCTTCACCGGAGGCTGTTTGGGCGACGATGTTGCGAGCCCATGCGACTGTCTGTTCGTCCGGACGGTACGCTTGCCTGATCTGTTCGACCTGTTTCGGATGGATCGCGAGCTTTCCGCCAAAGCCGAGTGCCGCCGCGTGACGCGCATCGTCTTTTGTGATTTCCGGATTTGAAAGGTCGGTCGTCACCCCGTCGAGCGGCGCCGCGCGCCTAGCGGCGCGCGACCGCCAGACGATTTCGCTGCGCGCATTCAGGAGTGCCAGGCGCTCATGCGCACAGCCAAGATCGAGCGAAAAATCCACTGACCCGAATGCCACCATGACCACGTTTTCTGCACTCATGAGATCGGGTAGCCGGGCGAGACCGACTGCGGTTTCTATGAGTGCGATAACCGGAACGTTTCGATTGATGCGAAGAACGGCATTCATTATTTCCTCGGGGCGCTCTGCTTTGGGCAGCATGATGGCCAAGTTTTTGAGACGCGCGAGCGCGTCAAGATCTCCCTCGTGCCAGGGTGTGCCTGGTGCATTGATGCGAACGATGACTGAAGATTTCAGGTCTGCAATATGGCTGATGACAGCATCCCGAGCGCGCTCCTTGTCGGCTGGGGCGACCGCGTCTTCCAGATCGAGGATGATCGCATCCGCACCACTTTGATCGGCTTTGTGAAACCGATCCGGTCGCGAGGCCGGCACAAAGAGCGGGGCGACAGGCGGAAGAAAGTCTACCATTGCGCGGTGGCCTTCATCGTCACGTTGCCGTCGGCACCCTGGACTTCCAGAGCGAGGGCGCCGTCCTCGCCGGGTGTTCCTCGCAGTACCAGCCTCTGAGCGCCGGTTGCCGGATTGTTTCCCCTGAAGGAGAAGCCCCGGGGCGGCCGGTCGCCGATCATGGCGGCGAAATTCAAAAGTAGTGTTGCCTGAAGCGGCCCATGGATAACAAGCCCACGGTAGTGCTCGACCTCAGTGGCATATGGGAGATCGTAATGGATCCGGTGTCCGTTAAATGTCAGCGCCGAATAGCGGAAGAGCAGGACCGAATCGACGTCGACCGATCGCTCATGCGGGGCCGGGGGTAGGGCAGCGGATGCCAGAGCGGGAGACCCGCCCGGGGCGGCGGCTTCGCGATAGACGATGGTCTGGTCTTCTTTGATCATGGGTTCAGCCCCGGTGCTTATTTCATGGCGTACGGTGACAAAGAATAGCGAGCCGGAGCGCCCTTGCTTTTCCTCCACTTTGATGATGGTCGAACGACGCCGCACCTGCTCTCCAGACGCGATCGCTCCATTGAACGTGAGGTCGCTTGCCGCCCACATCCGGCGTGGCAGCGGTACAGGTGGGAGGAAGCCGCCCTTCGGGGGATGCCCATCAGGTCCGAGTTTTTGGGCCTCAGCGATATCAGGAGCAAGGCACCAGTGGAGCCCGAGAGGTGTCGCATCAGAAGCCGTAACGGCTGCGTGCGGTGAAAGCGTCGCGCGAAAACTTTCGACCAGACGCGGGGTGACGATATCTACCGCCTCGATCGACCGGCCGACCCAGGTCTGCAAATCGGTAGCGTCCTGCGATCCCATGGAACCTCCTCCTCAGGGCAAACTCGGTACGGAGACGATCCGTGTGGGCGCCGAGGGCAGGCACCGCTGGCACGTCCGCAAAACCGGCTTGTCGTACCGCCGGTTTTGGAACACTCACGCGTTTCCCATCCGGGAGGCTGACCTCGATCCGGCGCAAAGCTTTATGCCTTGGCAGATCGCGGATCTCCGTCACTCGGCCCCAGGCATTTTGCGCCGTGTCGAGTCTTCGAATCGCCTCGTCGCTGTCAATCGCTGCAAAGATCGGCTCGATCTCGCTGTCGAGCCCTTCTCGGTTTGCGACGCGAAGGGCATTGGTTGCAAACCGTGCATCATCAGTGAGATCGGGGCGTTGCAAGACTGTATTGCAGAACCGCTTCCATTCACTGTTTTGCTGGATGGAAACGACGACGGCGCCGCCGTCCCGGCAAACATAAGGCCGATACGGATATATCGATGCGTGGGCGAGGCCGTAGCGCTCGGTTTCGCGCGCCGCGTGCTCGTAGTGGAGAAGCGGCACCGCCATCCAATCTGCCATCCCATCGAACATAGCAATCTCGATCACCTGTCCGAGGCCCGTCTTCTCTCGGGCAAGCAGTGCTTCCAGGATCGCTGCGTGGGCGTTCATTCCCGTCGCGATGTCGGCTGCCGACACGCCGATCTTGCTCGGTGTGTCGGGCGTTCCAGTAACCGAGCAAAGGCCGCTTTCGGCCTGCACCAGCATGTCATAGGCCCTCATGGCGGCGTAATCGGTATCTTGACCGTAACCGACAATATTTACGGCGATAAGGCGGGGGAAACGTTCTGCGATCGTCTCGGCAGACAGGCCAAGCCGGCCGATGGCACCCGGCGCCAGGTTCTGTACGAGGACATCCGCCTTTGCGACCATGCGATTGAGCAAAGCCAAATCGGTTTCGCATTTGAGATCGATCGCCGCGCTTTCCTTGCCGCGGTTCAACCAGACGAAATAGGCGGACATGCCCCCCACGGTTGAATCGTAATGTCTCGCGGTTTCACCTTCCGGACGCTCGATCTTCACAACACGGGCGCCGGCATCGGCGAGCCGCACCGTGCACAGCGGAGCGGCAACGGCCTGCTCGATCGAAACGACGAACAAACCCTCAAGCGGTCGGGCGGCCTCAGACATTGCGCTGAACACCGGAGCGGGCGAGGACACCCGGCTTCAAACGCTCGTTCGCGCCATAGTCCTCCCTCGGATGGAAGAACAGGCGCGGGGTCGCTTCGACCTCGCCAAGCCGCTTCTTGTAAGCTTCGAGATAAGCCTTGCGGCCATCTTCACCGACACGGCCGGGCATGTAGGCGACGAAGGGTGGCAGGACATCGAAGCCGCTGTAGCGCAGAAGCCCGTTATGGATCGGCCACAGGACCGTCAGTATATCGCCGTCGATGCCGTCCGGAGCGTAGGTGTCGGCCGAGGTCCCCGTCGTTGCCGCGACCATCGCCGTCTTGCCCTTAAACATCCCGGTGTCGTACTTGCGGCCAGGGAGATAAGCGAAGCCGCGCGCAAAAACTCGGTCCGCCCAGCCCTTAAGGAGTGCCGGCATACCGAACCACCAAACAGGGAACTGAAAAATCACCAAGTCGGCGCGCTTCAGTTTTTCCATTTCCGCCGCGATGTCCGGCGCCGTGGTTCCCTTCTCACAGGCTTTGGTTTGCTCAATCGGAAGGCTGAAGAATTCCGGATTGCTCGATTCCCCTTCGAAGTCGTCATGACCAGCGACGGGATTGAATCCCATCGCATAAAGATCGCTCACAACGACCTCGTGACCGGCAGCGGTCAACGTCTCGACGGCAAGGTCCTTCATGGCGCCATTGAAGGATTTGGGTTCCGGGTGAGCGTAGACGATGAGGACGTTCACGGTAGTTTTCTCCTAATATGAGCGGGGCAGGCCGAGCACGTGCTCGGATAGGAACGAGAGGATAAGGTTGGTTGAAATCGGCGCGACCTGATAGAGGCGGGTTTCACGGAATTTGCGTTCGACATCGTACTCCTCCGCGAAGCCGAAACCGCCAAGGGTCTGGATGCAGACATTGGCGGCCTCGTTGGATGCGTCTGCCGCCAGCATCTTGGCCATGTTCGCTTCCGCCCCGGGGTTCTTGCCCACCTCGTAGAGGCCCAGCGCTTCGCGCACCATCAGTTCGGCGGCTCGCATATTGGCGTAGGCCTTGGCGATCGGAAACTGGATGCCCTGGTTCTGGCCTATCGGCCTGCCGAACACGTGGCGCTCCTTGGCGTAGTTGCTTGCTTTTTCGATGAACCACTTGGCGTCTCCGACACATTCGGAGGCGATCAGGATGCGTTCGGCGTTCATGCCGGAAAGGATATAGCGAAATCCCTTGCCCTCCTCGCCGATCAGGTTGTTTGCCGGAACTTTCAGGTCATCGAAGAAGACCTCCGTCGTGGCATGGTTCATCATCGTGCGTATTGGACGAATGGTGAGGCCGTTGCCGATGGCTTCGCGCATATCGACAAGCAGGACCGAGAGACCATCGGTCTTCTTCATGCCTTCCATGAGGGGCGTGGTTCGTGCGAGCAGCAGCATCAGGTCGGAATGTTCCGCCCGGCTTGTCCAGATCTTCTGTCCCTTGACAATGAAGTGATCGCCGTCGAGGCGGGCCGTCGTCTTGAGCGCGCCTGTATCGGTGCCGCTTGTCGGTTCGGTCACGCCGAAGGCTTGCAGACGCAATTCGCCGGAGGCAATGGCCGGCAGGTATTTTTGCTTCTGCTCCACTGAGCCGTGACGCAAAAGCGTCCCCATCGTGTACATCTGTGCGTGGCAGGCCCCGCCATTGCAGCCGGTCCGCTGGATTTCTTCCAGCACGGCTGCTGCGGCCGATAGTGGAAGGCCTGCTCCGCCGTATTCCTCGGGGATCAGGATCGAAAGCCAGCCTGCCTCCGTCAGCGCATTGACGAACTCTTTGGGATAAGCCATCTCGCGGTCTTGCGCGCGCCAGTATTCGCCCGGAAAGCGCCAGCACAGCTTGGTAACCGCTTCGCGTATATCCGAATAATCGTCGACGGCCTCTGTCATCCGCATACTCCTCATAACTGATCGCGCTAGCTAACTCGTAAGCGGCCATAACGACAAGAATAGACTGGCGAGATCAGCTATGCCGGAATTTTATAGGCGTTTTGGCGATGGCTCTGTGTCGGGGATAAGAACCCGGCCGGACCATATTCCCCGTTCAACCAACGTTTCGATGGTCGTTGCGATAACTTGGCCGGCAAAGCGCGCAAGCCGAGGAACGGGCCGGTCGGTTGGATAGGACATGATGAGCCTGCGCATCGGCACAGGATCAACAAGGGGCGCCGCGCAAAGAGATCCTTTCGTCAGTTCCTCATGAATAGGTGCAAGCGGGAGTACCGTGACGCCATGGCCGCTTCGTACAAGAGATTTAAGCGTTGAATAGCTGTCGGCTTCCACCTTAACGTTCAGAGTCATATTGGCCTCTTGGGCGAGCCGGTCGAGGATTGTGCGCAGTCCATGGCCGACGCTCGGCAGCAGCAGGCGATAATCCTCCAGACTGGAGAACGCGACGGGAGTGTCCTGCGAAAGTCCCGAATCCGAAGGGCCGATAAGAAATAGCGTTTCCTCAAGCAGGGGATGGATACGTAGGGTGCGAGCGCTCTTGGGATCGTAGAGAATCGCTGCGTCGATTTCGCCTCGATGCAGCCAGTCAAGCAGATAACCGGAGTAGGCGCTGACGATCCTGAGCGTCGCCTCCGGATGCCTGGCTTTGAAGGCGGAGACCAAGGGCTCGGAGAGAATGTCCGAGGCAGTCGGCGGCATGCCAATCGACACATGACCGCGCAATGGGGCGTTCTCATCCGAAACGACGGCGCGGATTTCTTCCAGTTCAGCCATGATCCGCAACGCATGACGCAGCACGTCCTGCCCCTGCTCGGTGACGATCATACCGCGGCCGTGGCGATCGAAGAGGCGAACGCCAAGCTCCACTTCCAGCAGTCGTATCTGTCGACTGAGCGCGGGCTGTGCGATGTGCATTCGATCTGAAGCCTTCGACAGACTGCCGAGTTCAGCGACATGAATCAGGGTACGAAGTTGAGAAATGTCCATGCTATACAATATCGCTATATCTGATCGTTAAAAAGGGTCGATGTCGAAACATTTCCGTTAAGGCATACAAGGTTCATCGACAATCCTACAAGGAGGCGAACCTTGGCTGCCGCTGAAATCTTATCCGCTCAAAAAGGGCCGAGGGTTAGAGACCTCGAAACTGATTGGCCGATCGAACTGTACGAAAAACTCAGGGCTGCCGATGTCAGCCACATGTCCTACGTGCCAGACGCCGGTCATTCCACTCTGATCAGGCTGTTCAACGAGGATCCGCAAGTTGTCAGCAATGTCCTGACGACGGAAGAAGAAGGTGTTGCTGTTGCCGCGGGAGCCTGGCTCGGCGGCAAGCGTAGCGTTGTTCTAATGCAGTCCTCCGGCGTGGGCAATTGTATCAACATGCTGTCTCTTCCGGTGCAGGCGCGCTTTCCCTTGCTCCTCCTCGTGACAATGAGGGGTGAGTGGGACGAGTTCAATCCGTGGCAGGTTCCAATGGGGCAGGCAACGCAGGCCTCCCTCGAGGCGATCGGCGTTACAGTTCTGCGTGCAGAGACCGGTGCCGACTTGATCGAGACCGTGGAGCAGGCCGCGACGATGGTATACCAAGCCGACCAGCAGATCGCCGTACTGATCGGCCAGCGTCTGCTCGGCAAAAAGAAGTGGTAATCGATATGACGCTTTCGACGATGGACCGCCGGGCGGCGGTAAGGAAACTCCTCGATACACGAGATGGTGCGTTGGTGGTCACAGGGCTTGGCTCTCCAAGCTATGACGTGCATGCCGCCGGTGACCGTGACGACAACTATTATCTGTGGGGCGCCATGGGTGGCGCCGCCTTGGTGGGTCTCGGACTGGCGCAGGCGCAGCCCGATAGGCGCGTGATGGTTATTACGGGCGACGGCGAGCAGTTGATGGCTTTTGGGGCGCTTGCCACGATCTCGGTCGCAAAGCCGAAGAACCTCGACGTGATCGTGCTCGACAACCAGCATTTCGGCGAAACCGGCATGCAGTCGAGCCACACAGGCAAAGGTATTTCCTTCGACAAGGTCGCTGCGGCGGTTGGATTTGCCGAAACTGCTGAGCTCAGGGACTCTGGAAGAGGTCGACAATCTGACTGCGCAGCTTAACGAGCCCGCCGCAGGCCCGCGCCTCTTCGTGCTTAAGATCGCGGCTGAAAATCTACCGCGTTCGCTACCGCCGCGTGACGCCGTTCACGTCAAGAACCGTTTCCGGGCCCATCTGGGCTTTGCAACCTGCTGAGGTTTGAATGACGCTGCTCGGTTTTCAGAATACGGTTGCCGGGCGGCTCCAGCCTGCCAAGGCCACCTTTGAATCTTTCGATCCCTATACCGGCAAGGCATGGGCTCTGATTCCGCGCGAGGGCGCCCCACAGGTCGATGCCGCTGTTGCCGCGGCAAAAGCCGCCTTTCGGTCCAAGGAATGGAGCGGTCTTACCGCAAGTGCGCGAGGCAGGCTCCTCGTGCGTCTCGCCGACCTTATTGCTGCCAACGCCGAGCGCCTGGCCGCGATCGAGACGCGCGACAACGGCAAGCTGATCACCGAGACGACGGCGCAGTTGCGCTACATTCCGGAATGGTTTCGATATTTCGGTGGACTCGCGGACAAGATCGAAGGCGCTGTTCTTCCGATCGATAAGCCTGGAATGTTTGCCTACACCCGGCACGAGCCTCTGGGCGTCGTGGCGGCGATCGCTCCGTGGAATTCTCCACTGATGCTGCTGACGTGGAAGCTCGCGCCGCTGCTTGCCGCGGGCAACACGGTCGTTATCAAGCCGTCTGAACACACCTCCGCCTCCACGCTCGAATTCGTAAAGCTTTTTGCAGAAGCAGGCTTTCCAGCAGGCGTGGTGAATACGGTCACCGGTATGCCGCTCGACGTCGGTGTGCCGCTGGTCTCGCATCCCGATGTCGCGAAGATTGCCTTCACGGGTGGCGAACCCGGTGGGTTGGCGGTGTATCGCGCCGCAGCGGAGGGGCTAAAAACCGTCACACTGGAACTGGGCGGTAAATCGGCCAATATCATATTCGACGATGCGAAGATCGAAAGCGCAGTCAACGGAGCAATCTCGGGCATCTTCGCCGCGAGCGGTCAGACGTGTATCGCCGGTTCCCGACTCCTAGTGCATCGCCGCGTTCACGATCAGGTCGTCGAGGGCGTGGTGAAGCTCGCAGCAAGCGCCCGAATTGGAAATCCTGCGCTTGCCGAAACGCAGGTAGGTCCCATAACAACCCAGGCTCAGCGCGAGAAGGTTCTTTCCTACCTGGACGTAGCCCGTGGCGAAGGCGCGCAATGTGTACTGGGTGGCGGGAAGCCACTGGCGGACGGGCTGGGTGATGGCTGGTTTGTGCAGCCGAGCATTTTTACTAGCGTCAACAACGGCATGCGCATCGCGCGAGAGGAAGTCTTCGGCCCGATTCTCTCGGTTATCCCCTTCGACGACGAGGAGGAAGCCTTCGCCATCGCCAATGACAGTCCTTATGGACTGGCGGCAGGATTGTGGACCGCAGACATGGGGCGGGCGCTACGTGGCGCCGCTGCGATGGAAGCCGGCACGGTTTGGATCAACACCTATCGCGCCGTTAGCTACATGGCGCCGTTTGGTGGTTACAAACGCAGTGGCGTCGGGCGCGAAAGCGGCCAGGACGCCGTCTATGCTTATCTACAGACCAAGACCGTCTGGATTGACACAGTTGGCAGTACCGCCAATCCCTTCGTGATACGGTAGGAGAGGGCGTGAAGAAATCATCCGAATCCGTCATCATAATCGGGGGTGCGATCGTCGGCAGCTCGATCGCCTATTTCCTGCGCGAGGTAGGCTTTTCGGGCGCTATCACCGTCGTTGAGCGAGATCCGACCTACCAGCAATCTTCAACCGCGCTTTCAGCTGCTGCCATTCGCACGCAATTCGGCACGCCGGTTAACATCCACATGAGTCAGTTCGGCGCGGACTTCTTTCGCACGATCAAGGATCGTTTCGGCAGTGCCGCCGATATCGGCTTTGTCGAGCGCGGATATCTCATTCTTGGAGGGCCGGAAATGGTTGGCGTGCGACGGGCTGGTGTGGAGATGCAGCGCAAGGAAGGTGCTGACGTGGCGGCGCTTTCTGCTGAGGAAGCAAAACAGCTTTTTCCATGGCTCAATGTTGATGACCTGGGAGTTGCGACAACTGCGTGGCGCGACGAAGGTTGGTTTGATGCCTGGTCCCTCCTGTCGCTCGTGCGAACATCAGCGCGCGATCGCGGCGTGACCTACGTGAAAGGCCATGCCGAACATGTCGAGGTCTCCGGAGGACGTGTTGTCAGTGTCAAGCTTTCTGATGGCACCGTGCTCCCAGCCGATTGGTGTGTGAATGCCGCAGGCGCTTCCTCGGCTTCGGTTGTGCGCGGAATCGGAATTGAGTTGCCCGTTTCTGCCCGCAAGCGCACTGTATTCAGCATCAAGGCACCGTTGTTGCGGGATGGCTTTCCCATGCTCTTCGACACCTCCGGAGCATGGATCCGCCCGGAAGGAGAGGGGTTCATTTGTGGGATTGCGCCCACCGACGAAAACGACCCCGACGCCACCGGGGATTTCGAACCGGCCCATGAACTTCTGGAAGACGTGCTATGGCCCGCGCTTGCTCATCGCATTCCAGCTCTGGAGCAGTTGCGCGTCGAGCGTGCCTGGGCCGGCCACTATGAGGTCAACACGCTTGATCATAATGGAATTATCGGTCCGCATGACGAAATTCCGAACCTCATTTTTGCGACCGGTTTTTCGGGGCACGGCGTGATGCATGCACCGGCGACTGGGCGTGGCGTTGCCGAACTGGTCGCGCACGGGGAGTACAAGTCGATCGATCTGGCGCCTCTTGGGTTCGGGCGTGTCCGTTCAGGAACGCCGCTTCACGAGAGCGTGGTCTACTAACTGAAAGAAGAGAAGGAGTGAAACAATGAAACTGGCGGGCAAGATTGCTGTCATAACGGGCGGCTCAAGAGGGATCGGCCGTGCGACTGCCGAGCGTTTTCTGGCAGAAGGTGCAAAGGTTGTCATAGCATCTGTGGATGAAGCACGACTTCACGAAACCGCTAAGGAAATTGGCACCCCCGAAACGGTTCTGGTTGTCGCCACCGACGTCGGCAAGAAAGATCAAGTCGAAGCTCTGATCACCAAGGCAGTCGAGAAGTTTGGCCGCCTCGACATCATGGTCAACAATGCCGGCATTGCTATGGTGCAGGATTTTCTCTCGGTGACAAAAGAAGACTACGATAAAGTCCTTGGCATCAACCTTGAAGGCGCCTTCTGGGGCACGCAGGCCGCCGCCCGGCAGATGATCTCCCAAGGTGGGGGCGGCGTGATCATCAACATGTCTTCGATCAATTCGGGTCTCGCCAACCCAAACGTTGCGACCTATGCCATCTCCAAGGGCGGCATGAACCAGATTACGGGCACCGCCGCGGTGGCATTTGCACCGCATGGCATTCGGGTCGTCGGCGTCGGTCCAGGTACGATCGATACCGAGATGGTCCGCGGTGATTTTGTATCGAGCGCTGGCGACAGGGTGATCCTCTCGCGTACGCCGCTCGGTCGGTATGGAAGGGCAGATGAGGTCGCTTCAGTCGTGGCGTTCCTAGCAAGCGACGATGCATCCTACATCACCGGTGAGACGATCTATCCGGATGGGGGCCGTCGCGTACTGAATTACGTGATGCCGGAGAAGAAATAAGCCAATGGGGATTTTTGACAAACTCCACCACATTTGTATCGTCGTTCACGACGCTGAAAAGACCGCTGCCTACTTCACCACTCTCGGCGTCGGTCCCTGGCAAGACTATCCGCCATTAGCAGCCTACAGGGAACTGGGCGTGCCGAGCGAGGAGTCGTTCAAGGGACTGAAGTTCAAGTTTATCAATCTCGCCAACTTCCAGCTCCAGCTTTGCCAGCCGGGTCCGGAGGACGGTCCCCAACGGCGCTTTCTCGATTCTCATGGGGAAGGTGTGTTCCATCTTGGCTTCGACGTTCCCGACTGCGACGAGGCGGAGAAAACCGGGTTAGCTGTCGGTCTTGCTTCACTGATGCGAGGCCGGCGCGACGATCGCAGCGGGTTTACCTTTTTCG
>NZ_JARWME010000002.1:2532500-2912879 GCF_030757975.1 Rhizobium sp. AN73 | reverse complement strand
CATCGTCAAAAAACTGACATTTTTGGTAAGTAGCTGATATTAAACGGTAATTTCGAGGATAAGCATTCACAGCGACGAAAGAGCCTCCTTTACGTGGCGACTGGTCCTGTTTCGGGAAACATGCAATAGGAACGGACAAGAGTTTCAGCCAGACTGGGGCATCCAACGCCCCCTATAAAGCCTTGAATTGGAGATCCCGTGCGCATTCTCGATGAAGCCGTCATTCCCGAGCTGCCGAATTATTACCGTGGCAAGGTGCGTGAGAACTACGATCTGCCCGACGGCAACCGCATTATCATATCCACGGATCGCCTCAGCGCATTCGACCGCATCCTTACCTGCGTTCCCTATAAGGGACAGGTATTGACCCAGACGGCACGCTATTGGTTCGAACAGACGAAGGATATCTGCCCCAACCATGTAGTCAGTTATCCCGATCCGAATGTCGTCATCGGCAAGAGGCTTGAAATATTGCCGGTCGAAGTGGTGGTTCGCGGTTATCTGGCCGGCACCACCGGCACATCCATCCTGACCCTCTACAAGAAAGGTCAGAGACAGATGTACGGCATGAGCCTGCCGGACGGGATGAAGGACAACCAGATCTTGCCCGAACCGGTGATCACGCCGACGAGCAAGGCTTTCGACGGCGGTCACGACGAACCGCTGACGCCTGCCGAGATCGTGGAGAAAAAACTCCTGACGCAGGCGCAATGGGACACGCTTTCCCGTTACGCGCTGGCACTGTTCAAGCGCGGACAGGAGATCGCCGCAAAACAGGGCCTCATTCTCGTCGATACCAAATATGAATTCGGGACTGATGAGAACGGCATGATCATTCTGGCCGACGAAATCCATACGCCTGACAGCAGCCGCTACTGGATGGCAGAAACCTATGAAGAGAGCTTCCGCAACGGCACACGTCCGGCGAGCTTCGACAAGGATTTCGTCAGAGCCTGGGTTGCCGAACGTTGCGACCCCTATAAGGACGACGTTCCCGAAATTCCGCAGGAACTCGTATTGCAGACATCCAGGGTATATATTGATGCTTACGAACGCATCACCGGACAAAGCTTCGTTCCCGACGACAGCGGCGAGACGCCGCTTGCAAGAGTACGCCGGAACCTGGAGCGGTTTTTCCCCGGAGTCTGACCTTGAGCAAAACGATCGAACAGGCGCGAAAGGGTGACAGGAAGAACGATCTTCCCGTCAAGCGCCGGCCTCGCCGTTCCGCCGAAGAGACCCGGCGGGACATTCTTGCCAAAGCCGAAGAGCTTTTTCGGGAGCGCGGGTTCAATGCGGTGGCGATTGCCGATATCGCCGCTGCACTCGGCATGTCCCCTGCCAACGTCTTCAAGAATTTCAACTCGAAGAATGCGCTCGTCGATGCCATCGGCTTCGAACAGATCGGTGCGTTCGAGCGGGAAATCCATCCGCTCGACAAAAGCCATGCACCTATTTCAAGGCTGCGCCATCTCGCCCGCACCCTGATGGAGCAGCACCATCAGAACCTCAATGACAATCCTTATATATTCGAAATGATCCTGATGACGGCCAAGCAGGACATGAAATGCGGCGACTACTACAAATCCGTCATCGCAAACCTGCTGGCAGACATTATTCGCGACGGCGTGAATGAAGGAATTTACGCCCCCGCCGACATTCCGCCACTGGCCGAAACCGTTCTTCACGCGCTTACGAGCGTCATCCATCCCGTCCTCATCGCACGGGAAGATATCGGCAATTTGGCAACACGTTGCGACCAACTGGTCGATTTAATCGAAGCAGGATTGCGCAATCCACTTGCTAAGTGACGATTCTGCAACTTACGTCACCTTCTCGCAATTGCTTGCGAAGCGTGAAAGCCTGCGCTTCTATGCGAATGGCGGTCCGAGCAGATTGAACGAAGAAGGTCCCCATAGGACCTTCGTCCGTTGTCCCTGTACCCGGACCAGCATCCGCCGAGCGACATTGCGCTTATAGTTGAATGCGACCGACACGCAGGGAAGAACAATGAGCCGACGTATTTTACCCCTATTTGCTTCTCTGTGCATGACCGCGGTTCTCGCGGGATGCAGCGACGGCGGCGAGAGCAGCCAGACCGCCGGCAAAGGTGGCGAGCGACCGCCGTCTCCGGTCAGCGTCATCGTGATGAAGACCGGTGAATATCCCTTGACCACTGTTCTTCCCGGCCGCGCAAGCGCGTTCCAGACGGCGGAAATCCGCCCACGCGTCACCGGCATCATCCGCGAAATTCCCTTCAAGGAAGGCAGCGAGGTCAAGCAGGGCGATGTTCTCTACCAGATCGAGGACAACACCTACATGGCAGAAGTGGCGCAGGCCAGGGCAAGCGTGGCAAAGGCCGAAGCAAGCGTTCCGAGC
The DNA here is from genome assembly GCF_030757975.1 of Rhizobium sp. AN73. Taxonomy (NCBI): domain Bacteria; kingdom Pseudomonadati; phylum Pseudomonadota; class Alphaproteobacteria; order Hyphomicrobiales; family Rhizobiaceae; genus Rhizobium; species Rhizobium sp. AN73. The sequence continues at coordinate 2,910,500 of NZ_JARWME010000002.1, read as the reverse complement.
GCCCAGGCGAACCTTGCCCGTTACGAACGGCTGGTCAACAGCGGCGCAACGCAGATCGAATATGAAAACGCCAAGGTGACGCTGCTTCAGGCAGAAGCCGATGTGGCCCAGACCAAGGCTGCGCTGGAAACGGCTGAAATCAACCTCGACCTCACCAAGGTCCGCGCACCTTTCGACGGCATCACCAGCGCGACCGCGTTCAGCATCGGCAACGTGGTAACGGCAAACCAGACGACGGCATTGACGACGCTGCGCCGCATCGATCCGATCTACATCGATCTGATGGAATCCAGCATCAACCTTCTGCGTCTGAAAAAGGCGATATCCTCCGGCCAGCTCGGCGGCGATACGAAGGAAACCGGCATTCACCTGACGCTGGAAGACGGCACCGAATACAAGCATGACGGCAAGATCGACATGTCGGACATGTCGGTGAGTGAAACCACCGGCACCTTCTCCATCCGTGCCCTCTTCGACAATCCGGATGATCTTCTGCTTCCCGGCACCTATGTTCGCGCCACGCTGACCATCGGCAAGGAAAAGGGTTTCCGCATACCGCAGCGTGCGGCGAGCCGGAATGCCAATGGCGAACTGACCGCAAAATTCGCCACCGCGGAAAACAAGGTGGAAACACGCACCTTCCCGTCCAGCCAGCAGTCGGGCAATGCCTGGCTGGTGACGGAAAACGTCAAGGATGGCGACAAGCTCATCGTTGACGGCTTCCAGTGGATTGCCGAGGGCGCGACGGTTGCGCCAGTGGAAGTGACCATCGATGATCGCGGTATCGTCGTTCTGCCGCAGCAAGCTCCGCCTGCCGCCGCCCCCTCGAAATAAACATGAGCACGAAACCCTCGGTCGAAGCTCGTAAAAGGTAAGGCAGGACTGCCATGGCCCATTTCTTCATCAGGCGCCCCGTTTTTGCATGGGTTATCGCCATCGTCATCATGCTGGGCGGCGCTTTGGCGATCGCGACGCTCTCCATTTCGCAATATCCCGATATTGCCCCGACGACGGTGCGCGTCAGCGCGACCTATAACGGCGCCAGCGCCGAAACGGTCGAAAAATCAGTGACGACCATCATCGAGGACGGCATGACCGGCCTTGACGACCTGACCTATATGACGTCGTCATCCTCGACGGGCAGCGCCGAAGTGACGCTGACCTTCGGCAACAGCATCCTGCCTGACATCGCGCAGGTTCAGGTGCAGAACAAGCTGCAGCTCGTGCAGTCGCAATTGCCCGACACCGTGCAGCAGCGCGGTATTCAGGTCAGCCGGTCCACATCGAGCATTCTGATGGTGGGCGCGCTGATCTCGACGGACGGCAAGCGCAATTCGGCCGACCTCGGCGACGTGTTTTCCTCGCGTGTCCAGGACCAGATCAAGCGCCTCGAAGGCGTCGGCAGCATCAACGTCTTCGGTTCCGAATATGCGATGCGCATCTGGCTCGATCCGTTCAAGCTCAACAAATACCAGCTGACCACGGCCGACGTCACCAGCGCCATCCAGAGCCAGAACACCCAGGTTTCGGTCGGCTCCCTCGGCGCCGTGCCCGCCGTCAAGGGCCAGCAGCTCAACGTCACGGTGACGGCTCAGAGCCAACTCACCACCGTCGCCGATTTCGAATCGGTCATTCTGAAAGTCGAGAAGGACGGCGCAACCGTTCGCCTCAGCGACGTGGCCCGCATCGAAATCGGCCAGGAAACCTATGGCGGTGATTCCCGTTCGAACGGCCGCCCTTCAGCCGGTTTCGCGGTCAACCTCGCCACCGGCGCCAACGCGCTCGACACGGCGGCACGTGTAAAGTCGGCGCTTTCCGCCGTCGAAGGCTCGCTGCCCACGGGCGTCTCGATCGAATATCCCTACGACACGACACCCTTCGTGAAGCTGTCGATCGAGAAGGTGGTGCACACGCTCATCGAAGCGATCATCCTCGTCTTCGTCGTGTTGCTGGTGTTCCTGCAAAATCTGCGCGCCACCTTCATTCCGATGATCGCCGTGCCCGTCGTACTTCTCGGCACCTTCGGCATCCTTGCGCTGACAGGATATTCCATCAACACGCTCACCATGTTCGCCATGGTTCTGGCAATCGGCCTTCTTGTCGATGATGCCATCGTCGTTGTCGAAAACGTCGAGCGAATCATGTCGGAAGAGGGTCTGTCGCCGGTCGAAGCGACTGAAAAGTCGATGGGCGAGATCACCGGTGCCATCATCGGCATCGCGCTCGTCCTGACGGCCGTGTTCATTCCGATGGCCTTCTTCGGCGGGTCGACGGGCATCATCTATCGCCAGTTCTCGATCACGATCGTTTCGGCCATGCTGCTTTCAGCGGTTGTTGCCATCGTTCTGACGCCGGCGCTTTGCGCCACGATGCTGAAGCCCATCGACCACAACAAAAAGCAGCGTGGTCCGGGTGCATGGTTCAACCGCGGCTTCGGCAAGACGACGGACGGCTATGTTTCGTCCATCGGTTACCTGCTGAAGCGGCCCCTGCGCGTGACGATCCTCTTCCTGATCGTCGTCGGCGGCTGCGCCTGGTTCTTTACCAAGCTGCCAAGCTCATTCCTGCCGCAGGAAGACCAGGGCGTGCTTCTGACGATCATTCAGACGCCGACCGGTTCGAACATCGAACGCACCAATGAGGTAGTGAAACAGGTCGAAAACTACTTCCGCGAAAAAGAAGGCAAGAATGTCGAATCCGTTTTCGGCGTGCTTGGCTTCAGCTTCAGCGGCTCGGGCCAGAACAACGCAATCGTCTTCACCAGGCTCAAGGATTTCTCCGAGAGAACCGCACCCGACCAACACGCCGCCGCCATCGTGCAGCGTGCGATGGGCACGTTCTTCGGCTTCCGCGATGCACAGGTGTTCCCGCTTCTGCCGCCGGCAATTCAGGGCATGGGCACATCGAGCGGTTTCTCGATGTATCTCGTGGATAGCGGCCGCAACGGTACCGATGCTCTGGCCGCCACCTCCAAGGAACTGATCGCGCTTGCGACAAGCAATCCGAAGATCAGCTCTCTGCGAAGCGACAGCCAGGACAACGAAACGCAGATGAAGATCATTCTCGATCAGGAAAAGATGGGGGCCATGGGCGTCGATCTTTCCTCCGTGAACCTCATGCTGTCGACGATCTTTGCCGGTCGTGATGTCAATGACTTCACCCTGAACGGCGAACTCAAGCCCGTCTATGTCCAGGGTGATGCGCCCTATCGCATGCAGCCGGACGACCTGAAATATTGGTATGCCCGCAATACCACCGGCGAGATGGTGCCTTTCTCCTCCTTCAGCGAGGTGAAGTGGATCAATGCTCCGCCGTCTCTCGCCCGCTTCAACGGTACAGGCGCGATCTCGCTTGAAGGCACCGCCGGCGCAGGCGTGGCTTCCGGTGAAGCCATGGACGAGATGGAACGCCTGACGGCAAGCATGCCGGGCGGTTACACGGTGGCATGGCAGGGCATCTCCTATCAGGAACGCCTTTCCGGTTCACAGGCGCCCATGCTGTACGCGCTGTCGGTTCTCATCGTGTTCCTTTGCCTTGCCGCCCTCTATGAAAGCTGGTCGATCCCGTTCTCGGTCATCCTGGCCGTTCCGGTGGGCGTCCTCGGCGCCTTGACCGCGGCCCATTTCTTCGGCCAGACGAACGACGTCTACTTCAAGGTGGGCCTGCTGACGACAATCGGCCTTGCCGCGAAGAACGCGATCCTGATCGTCGAATTCGCCAAGGAGAGGCAGGAGCACGGGTTAAGTCTGGTGGAAGCGGCGCTGGAGGCGGCGAAGCTGCGCCTGCGTCCGATCATCATGACATCGCTGGCCTTCATTCTCGGTGTCGTGCCTCTTGCGATCGCAACCGGAGCGGGTTCCGCCGCGCAAAACGCAATCGGCATCGGGGTGCTGGGTGGTATGCTTTCTGCAACACTCCTCGGAATTTTCTTCGTTCCGTCCTTTTTCGTCATCATTCGTCGCCTTTCAAGGCGTTAACAAAACAAAAATGGGCTGTGCCAACCGTTAATACGCTGCTAGAAATGTTGCCGATTTGGCAAATGCACGTTTCTACGGCATATCGTCCGCGCAGCCCATTTGTCAGTAAGCCGCGCTCGGTAAGCCAACCAGAGAATTGGGAAAACTATATGCTGTCTATTCGCGCTACTATTCCCCTGACAATGCTGCTGCTCTCAGGCTGTGTTGTTGGACCCGACCACAAGACGCCGGAAGTTCAATTGCCGGGAAAGTTTGCGGAAGCCGGAAAAGCCAGTAATGGCGACATCAGCAGCGTTGCATGGTGGACCGCCTTCAACGACAGTCGCCTGAACGGTTACGTTTCGACGGGCCTTGCACAGAACCTCACCGTAATGCAGGCGATCGAGCGCATAAACCAGGCCGAGGCCCAGGTGATCTCGGCCGGCGCGGGTTCCCTGCCGAGCCTCACGGCGCAAGGACAACACACGACCAGCGAGACCAAGGGCAGCTACCGTGACGTTCCCGTCACCAATGCCTCCTCCGGCAGCCTCAGCGTGTCCTGGCTTCTCGACCTCTTCGGTCGCTACCGCCGGGCAACTGAAAGCGCCAACGCATCGCTCGATGCGGCTTACTCCACCGTCGACGTTCAGCGCCTGACGCTTATTTCGTCCGTTGCGGCCGCCTATATCGACGTGCGCTACTACCAGGAACGTCTGGCGATTGCCCGCCAGAACCTGAGCTCACGCCGCGAAACGCTTGACCTGACCAAGTTGCAGCTCGAAGCGGGCGCGGCCTCGCGCCTCGATGTCGTCCAGTCCGAAGGTCTGGTCAATTCCACGCTGTCGCAGATCCCGGGCCTCGAAACCAGCTTCCGCAAGGCCGCACATCGCATCGCGACCCTGCTCGGCATGCCGGCCTCGTCGCTCATCTCCGAACTGCAGAAGGGCGCACGCCAGCCTGTCGCGCGCGCAATTCCCCGCACCGGTATTCCGGCCGACCTGATCCGCAACCGTCCGGACATTCGCGTTGCCGAACGCAACCTTGCCGCTGCGGTCGCAAAGATCGGCGTTGCCGAGGCTCAACTTTATCCGAGCATCGAACTCGGTGGCGCGATCACCCCGAGCTACAACTTCGTCAGCGGCGGCGGCAGGGGAACGGCCAACAGCTGGTCCTTCGGTCCGAGCCTGGTTCTGCCCATTTTCGATGGCGGCAGCATCCGCGCCAATATCGACCTCGCCAACTCTCAGGCGCGCGAGCAATATATCGTCTGGAAGTCGACCGTTCTCAACGCGGTTGAAGAAGTCGAGAACGCACTGGCCGCCGTTAATCGCGACCAGCGCACCGTGGACGCCCTGAGAAAGACCGTTTCGTCCTATCAGGAAGCGCTACAGCTCTCCACCGCCAGCTACCGTGACGGTGCATCGTCTCTGCTCGACGTTCTGGATGCTCAGCGCTCTGTTTCGGATGCGCAGGCAAACCTTGCCACGGCGATCCAGACGACCGCGCAGGATTATGTCTCGCTGAACGTTGCTCTCGGTGGTGGCTATGCCGTTGGCCAGCCTGCCCCGAAGAAGTCGGCCGGCCCGACCCTGGCCGCAGCAAAGGCCATGTAAGACACGCCGCAAGGCAAACGAAAAAGCCCGCGTTTTCGACGCGGGCTTTTTCTTGTTCTTGCTCCAGGCATAAAAAAAAGCACCGGTCACCCGGTGCTTTTTATTTAACCAGCCGTCAGGCTCAGTTCTTGGCGCGCTCGACGTAGGAATTGTCTTCCGTTGCGATGACCACGCGGATACCGGCGTCGACATGCGGCGGCACCATGGTGCGGATGCCGTTGGAAAGAATTGCCGGCTTGTAGGAAGAAGAAGCCGTCTGGCCCTTCACAACCGGTTCCGTTTCCACGATTTCCAGCGTGACGTGGCGCGGCAGTTCGACAGCCAGCGGATTGCCTTCGTGAATGGAGAGAACGCAGGTCATGCCTTCCTGCAGATAGGCCTTCTGGTCGCCCATCGTCTCAACATCGACAACGACCTGATCGTAGTTGGCCGGGTTCATGAAGTGGAAGCCTTCGCCGTCTTCATAAAGGAACTGGAAGTTCAGGTCTTCGACGAAAGCACGCTCGACCTGCTCGGTCGTGCGCCAGCGCTCGGAAACCTTCGTGCCGTCAACGATGCGGCGCATGTCCACCTGCGTGACCGGCGTGCCCTTGCCCGGGTGAAAGTTCTGCGCGGTGAGAACAACGTAGAGCTTGCCATCCACGTCGAGAACATTGCCCTTGCGGACGGATGAGGCGATAACCTTGACCATATGACTTCCTTGTAACTCGATGAAATGCGTCGTAAAGGACTGCGCGGCAGCACCGGCCCCGACAGACGTTTTGTCTTTTTTCTGGGGCGCAACTACCTTAAATCCGCGCGAATTGCCAGCCTTCTACAGCAATTCGCGGAAGAGTGCCTAGCGGTTTTCCGCCCGGAATTGCTTTAAATGATGCGATCAGGCGTTTTGCGGGCCGTTTATCCGCAACAAGGCCCGCAGGTGAGACGGAAAAGAAAAGAGATGGGCTCAAGCAACGAGACAATGTCGCCATGGTGGACGCCCGACGTCCATGCCGACCGCCGCGCTTTTCTGCTTGGACGCAACGCGATCCAGTCGGAATTTCGCAGCTATTTTACGCGCGCGGATTTTCTCGAGGTCGACACCGCCACATTGCAGATTTCCCCCGGCAACGAGGCGCATCTGCACGCCTTCGCCACCAAGGGCCTGACGCCAGCTGGCGACGCCGCGCCGCTCTATCTCCACACCTCCCCCGAATTTGCCTGCAAGAAGCTGCTCGCGGCCGGTGAGAAACGTATTTTCTGTTTCGCGCATGTTTACCGAAACCGGGAAAGAGGTCCGCTGCACCACCCGGAATTCACCATGCTGGAATGGTACAGGGTTGGCGAAACCTACGAGACCCTGATGAAGGACAGCGCCAATCTTCTGGCGCTGGCGGCTGAAACCGCAAAGACGAAGAATTTCACCTATCGTGGCCGCAGCGTCGATCCGTTCCTCGAACCCGAACGTCTGAGCGTCGCCGAAGCCTTCGAGCGTTATGCGGAAATTGACCTTCTGGCGACCATTGACCGAAACGGTGAAACGGACGAGCGGCACCTTGCAGCCAGCCTCACCAATGCCGGCATTCGCGTGGCCGATGACGATACCTGGGCGGATATGTTCAGCCGCGTCATCGTCGAGCGGGTGGAGCCGGAACTGGGCTTCGGCCGGGCCACCATCCTCGATGAATATCCCACCAGCGAAGCAGCCCTTGCCCGCAAATCACCTGATGATGCGCGGGTGGCGGAACGTTTCGAGCTTTATGCCTGCGGCGTGGAACTCGCCAATGCCTTCGGCGAATTGACTGATGCCACCGAGCAGAGACGACGCTTCGAAATGGAAATGGCCGAGAAACAACGGGTTTACGGCGAGACCTATCCACTGGACGAGGATTTTCTGGCAGCACTGGCGATCATGCCATCGGCAAGCGGCATAGCCCTCGGCTTCGACCGGCTGGTCATGCTGGCAACCGGGGCTCCCCGCATCGATCTCGTCATGTGGGCACCCGTCGCGGAATATGGACGATGACGAGACTTGAAACCATCAAGACGCCCGAAGCGCTTCTCGAAGCGGGGCTGATCAAAACCGAGGCATTCGAGGGCCTGCGCGCGGTGACGCAGCGTTACGCGCTTGCCATCACACCGACGATTGCCAATCTCGTGGACGGCAGCGATCCGCAGGACCCCATTGCCCGGCAATTCGTGCCGGACCTCGCCGAACTCGTCCATCTCCCCGACGAGCGCGACGATCCGATCGGCGATGACGCCCACAGCCCCGTTCACGGCGTCGTTCACCGTTATCCGGACCGGGTGCTCCTGAAGGCGGTGCATGTCTGCCCGGTTTATTGCCGCTTCTGTTTCCGCCGTGAAATGGTCGGGCCGCAGGGCAACGGCATGATGAGCCCGGAAGAGCTCGACGCTGCATTCGACTACATAAAAGCCAACCCGGCTATCTGGGAGGTTATCCTCACCGGCGGCGATCCGCTGGTGCTCTCGGCGCGGCGATTGTCCGACCTGATGAAGCGACTGAAAGACATACCGCACGTCAAGATCGTCCGCTTCCACACCCGCGTGCCGGTCGTTGATCCCGATCGTATCGACGGAGCGTTGATCGAGGCGCTGAAGGCCAGCGGCAAGACCACCTATGTCGCCCTGCACGCCAATCACGCCCGCGAACTCGGGCAAGCAGCCAGAAGCGCCTGCGCGCGGTTGATCGATGCCGGTATCGCCATGGTCAGCCAGACCGTGCTTCTGAAGGGTATCAACGATGATCCGGCAATTCTCGCCGAGCTGATGCGCGCTTTTGTCGAGAACCGTATCAAGCCCTATTACCTGCACCACCCCGATCTTGCACCGGGCACCAGCCATTTCCGGCTGACGATAGAAGAAGGCCAGCGAATCGTCTCGGCCTTGCGGGGACATGTCTCCGGTCTCTGCCAGCCGACCTATGTTCTCGACATCCCCGGCGGTCACGGCAAGGCCACTATCGGCCCAAATGCGGCGGAAAAAACCCGCGATGGCTGTTACTCCGTCTCCGACTTCAACGGAAACGATCATATTTATCCGCCACCGGCATCCGACAGCGATTAAAAAAAGCATAAAAAGCCCGCTGTGCCGGGCTTTTGAAACTGGCGTCGAACGAAAACAAAAATTTCACATTTCCGCCCCTCTCCTGTCATCATAAAGAAAAATATTCTACCTATAACAATCAGCATTGATTTTAGTGCTGGTCTGGATTATCAGTGTGGAACTGGAGAACGAGTCTCCTGATTCCGGGCCAACACCAATACAGGGAGTGTGTCATGTCAAAACATATCAACATCAACGCAATCCTTGGTCTTGAGTCCTGGAATGCTGGATTTAAATCCACGTGTTCCCGCTGCTGTCGAATGTGACCTGACGGTCTCAATTTTCTGAAAATCAGTTCGACAACATGCTGTGTTTGTTAGCCACAGCGGGAGTATATTATGCAAAAGCAAGTTATTGAATTCGCTGGCGAACCCGTCGGCATCGTCATACCGGACAACGACCGGCTGAAGTTCATCGCGGTGAAGTTCCACGTTCATGACCTGGACGAACAGAAGTTCGACAGCGCCGATGATGTGCGGATTGCAATTCGCGATCTCGTGCGCAACCGGAATCTGGCCGCGGCCTGATGCGGGAAACCCGTCGCCCGATCACAGCCTCGTCCATGTCAAAAACAAAGCGCGCCAAATATCGTTTCCCGAATACGGGGCCGATGGCGCGCTTTTCTCTTGTGTGACAATCCCTCTGCCAACGCGGCCCGAGCCATTCGGGACGGATCAAAACGCTCTCATACGTTGAGAAGAAAAGCGCCTCCAAAGCACCCTCTCCCCAACCACCAAACAAGATGTCTCGATTGGTCGAAGCGCGATCGAACGTTCGAAATCCGCGTCAGAACGCGGTGAAGGTCAGCGTCGTCAGCGAGCGAACAATGCCCGGAATATTGACGATGTTCTGGTTGATGAACTTGCCGATATCCTCTTCCTGCGGAAGATAAATCTTCAGCATCAGATCATATTCGCCGCTGGTGGAATAAAGCTCCGAAACCAGTTCTGTTTTATAGATGGCGTCGGCGACATCATAGGTCTTGCCGGGTTCGCATTGAAGCTGAACAAAAATGGGCTTCACGGACATCTCCCGTATTGGAACTTTCGGTGTGTGGCTTTCCGCCACACGTCATGGCGCACTATTGGCTTAGCCGCGCCGGTCTTGCAAGACCGGCAATGGTTTACGCCGAAAACTCTTCCCCGCCGCCACCTGTCCCGATAGCGGCCTCAGAAACGATCCAGCTTCGGAAACTTTCAAGCGGAGCGTAACCGGCACGATCAGGCATACAGGCAAGATAATAGGCCTCCTCGCTCTCCACTTCGCCCGTAACAGCCGCGACAAGACGGCCGCTTCGCAACTCCTCCTCTATCATGAAGGAAGGAATGAGCGATGCCCCAACTCCGGCGCTCGCCGCCTCGGCAATCGTCGTGAAATGATCGAAAAGCATACCGTGTACGTTGTCGAAGTGAACATCATGGCTGCGAAACCACTGTTCCCAGGCATCCGGCCGGGTCGTCATGTGCAGCAGTGGCACATGCAGCAGATCGCCCGGTTGCGAAAGCCCGTAGCGCTCTTTGAAAACCGGACTGCACACCGGAATAACTTTTTCATGCATCAGGAAAACAAGCTCGGTTCCCGGCCAATGCGGCAATCCGAAGTGGATCGCCGCATCGACGGTATCGGTACGGAAATCGAACAGCGACGAACGGGTCAGAAGATTGACCGAAATACCCGGATGACGGGCGATGAAATCGGGAAGGCGCGGCACAAGCCAGCGCGTACCGAAGCTTGGCAGAACACCGAGATTGAGCGTGCCACCATCCGGATTGGCGCGCAGATTGAGCGACGCCGTCGATATGCGCCGCAGGGCCTCGCGGATTTCCCGCGCATAACCCTCCCCCGCCCGGGTCAGCCGGATAGTCTGGCGTTCGCGCAGAAACAGCGCGACGCCAAGCTGCTCTTCAAGCGCAAGGATCTGCCGGCTGACCGCGCCTTGCGTCAGGCCAAGTTCCCGCGCCGCAGCGGTCACGCTGCCCGTGCGCGACGCGGCTTCGAAAGCTGCAAGCAGCGACAGCGACGGCAAAAAACGGCGCGGCGGCAGAACCATATTCCCTCACGGAATGAACTCTTGACGATATGTCGATATTCAACAGGTGATACCGCTTGTAAAGTCTCATAAACAAGGGCTTGTCACCCATACGGAAAACAAATGAACTTGCCCGGAACATGGTGGAACGATGTATAACGACCCCCGCTCGCACGGCCTCTGGGAAAAGACCGCGCCGCAGCCGCCTGTAACGCCTGCGCTGCAGGGTGATGCTGTTGCCGATGTGGTGATTGTCGGCGGCGGTTTTACCGGGCAATCCGCAGCGCTTCATCTTGCTGAAAAAGGCACGGACGTCGTCCTTCTCGAAGCCAAGGAGATCGGCTTTGGCGGTGCCGGCCGAAACGTCGGTCTCATCAATGGCGGCATGTGGGTCATGCCGAAGGAGCTACCCGGCGTACTGGGTGAGACTTATGGCGAACGGCTTCTCGACCTTCTGGGTAATGCCCCACTTCTCGTGCGCGAACTGGTGGAAAAACACGAGATTCCCTGCGAGATCGACAAAAACGGCACGCTGCATTGCGCCATCGGGGAAAAGGGGCTCGCCGAAATCCGTGAGCGCTGCGAACAATGGGCTGCAAGGGGTGCCCCCGTCCGCGTTCTCGATGCCGATGAAACCGCAAGACGCATTGGTAGCACTGGCTATTCCGGCGCACTTTTCGATACGCGCGCCGGTACGCTTCAGCCACTTGCTTATGTTCGTGGTCTGGCTGCCACCGCGCAAAAGGCGGGCGCGCGGCTGCACACCGCAAGCGCCGTGGTGTCGACCGACCGCAACGACGGAAAATGGGTGGTAAAGACGCCGCAAGGGTCGGTGACCGCCAACTGGATCGTTGTCGCCACCGAAGCCTACAGCACCGGGCCGTGGCAGATCGTCCGCGACGAGCAAACCTACCTGCCCTATTTCAACTTCGCGACCAGGCCGCTTAGTGACAACCTGCAAAAGAGCATTCTGCCGGGCCGCGAGGGCTGCTGGGATACGAAGGAAATCCTCTCCTCGTTCCGCACGGACAAAGCTGGCCGGCTGGTCTTCGGCAGCGTCGGTGCCTTGCGCGGCACGGGTGCCGCCATTCACCGGGCTTGGGCGAAACGGTCGCTGAAGCGGCTTTTCCCGCAGCTTGGCGAGACGGAATTCGAATGCGAATGGTACGGCCAGATCGGCATGACGGACAATGCCGTGCCGCGCTTCCATAAATTCGCGGAAAATGTTGTCGGCTTTTCCGGGTATAATGGCCGCGGCATCGCGCCGGGCACTGCCTTCGGCAAGGTGATTGCGCAGCATATTCTCGGTGATATCGCCGAAAATGACCTGCCTCTTCCCGTAACCGAACCAAAAGCGCAGGCCTTCCGGGCGATGAAGGAAGCCTATTACGAGGCGGGCGCACAGATCGCCCATTTCGCCGGTGAACGCTTCTGATCAACAGACCGAAAGCCGCCGGTCGCGGCGGCTTTTTTAAGCGGCATCGATATATTCTTGAAAATATAATGATTGCCCTATAGGCCTATCGATATATTCATCAGGATATCTCGAACCGGGGGAACACACCATGAGACACTTACGCCGCACCTTCTTCAAAACCATCGCCGCAGCAACATCCTTCTGGGTGGCGGCGTCCTTTGCGGTGGTTCCCGCCCATGCCGCCGAAAAAGTCACGGTGTTTGCCGCCGCGAGCATGAAAAACGCACTTGATGCGATCAATGTCGAATGGGCGAAGGAAAGCGGCAATGAAGCGACCGTGTCCTATGCCGCAAGCTCCGCACTCGCCAAACAGATCGAGCAGGGTGCACCGGCGGATATCTTCATTTCCGCCGACCTCGCCTGGATGGATTACGTCGCCGAAAAGAAGCTGATCAACGTCGAAAGCCGCTCCAATCTTCTTGGCAACCGCATCGTTCTCGTCGCCCCGGCCGACAAGGCCAAGCCGGTCGATATCAAAAGGGACTTCGATCTCGCCGGACTGCTGGGTGATGGCCGGCTGGCCATGGGCGCGGTGGATTCCGTTCCGGCGGGTAAATACGGCAAGGCTGCGCTGGAAAAACTCGGCGTCTGGTCCTCGGTGGAGAAGAAAGTCGCCGGCGCGGAAAGCGTGCGCGCAGCACTGCTGCTCGTGTCGCGCGGCGAAGCACCCTATGGCATCGTCTACCAGACCGATGCGGCCGCCGATCCCGGCGTGAAGATCGTTGGCACCTTCCCGGAAGACAGCCATCCGCCGATCATTTATCCCGTCGCCATTCTCTCGGAAGCAAAATCTCCGGCTGCAAAATCCTATCTGGATTTCCTGAAGTCCGCGAAGGCTACGCCCTTCTTCGAAAAGCAAGGCTTTACCGTTTTGAAATAAACTGCGTTTTGCGGCCCCATCCCGTGTGGGGCCGCGAGAGATGACGATTATAGGATATGGCTTTGCATTGGTGGACACTCAGCCCTGAAGAATGGACAGCGATCAGACTCAGCCTGTGGGTGTCCTCCATCGCCATGTTCGCCAGCCTGCCCTTCGGCATTGCGGTGGCCGTGGCGCTGGCGCGCGGCCGCTTCTGGGGCAAATCGCTGCTCAATGGCATCGTCCACCTGCCGCTCATTCTGCCGCCCGTCGTCACCGGCTTTCTGCTGCTCGTCCTCTTCGGTCGCAGGGGCGCCATCGGCCAGTTTCTCGATAGCTGGTTCGGGATCGTCTTTTCCTTCCGCTGGACAGGGGCGGCGCTCGCCTGCGCCGTCATGGCGTTTCCGCTGATGGTGCGTTCCATCCGCCTCTCCATCGAAGCGGTGGACCGCAAGCTGGAGGAAGCAGCGGGAACCCTGGGCGCAAGCCCATTCTGGGTGTTCCTCACCGTCACGCTTCCCCTGATCCTGCCCGGTATCATCGCGGGCATGATCCTTGCCTTTGCCAAGGCCATGGGCGAATTCGGCGCGACCATCACCTTCGTTTCCAATATTCCGGGCGAGACCCAGACGCTGTCTGCCGCCATCTACACCTTCACGCAGGTTCCGGGCGGCGATGCCGGCGCATTACGGTTGACCATCGTTTCGGTCGTGATTTCCATGTTGGCCTTGCTCGTCTCGGAATTTCTGGCACGTATCATCGGAAAACGGGTGAGCATGGAATGACGCTTTCAGTCACCATCCGCCACCGCCTCGGCTCCTTTGTACTCGATGCGTCATTTACCTCTGACGGCGGCGTCACCGCACTTTTCGGACGCTCCGGCTCCGGCAAGACCTCGATGATCCGCATCATCGCAGGTCTGCTGCGGCCGGATGAAGGACAGGTCTCGCTGGATGGTGAAGTCCTGGCCGATAGCCAGAAACGGCTGTTCCTGCCGGCGCACAAGCGCCGTTTCGGTTATGTGTTTCAGGAAGCACGGCTGTTTCCCCATCTCAGCGTGGCGCAGAACCTGAACTACGGCAAATGGTTCGCCAAGGAAAAGGCGACGGACGCGAATGAAAACCGCATTGTTGACATGCTCGGCATCGGCCATCTTTTGCAGCGCCGCCCGGATAAGCTTTCCGGCGGCGAAAAACAGCGGGGCGCCATCGGCCGCGCACTCCTGTCATCACCCAGACTACTCTTGATGGACGAACCGCTTGCCTCGCTGGACGAGGAGCGAAAGGCCGAGATCATTCCCTATCTCGAGCGGCTGCGCGACGAGACGAAAATCCCGATCGTTTACGTCAGCCACTCCATCCAGGAAGTCGCCCGCCTCGCCGACCGCATCGTGGTGATGAAGGATGGCAAGGTGGAGGCGCAGGGAAAAGCGGCTGACGTGTTGTCACGGCCAGATTTCAGCGCGCATCTCGAACGGCGTGAAGCGGGCAGCATTCTTTCCGGACACATCGAAAGCTTCGACGAACGGCATGGGCTTGCCGCCGTAAGGCTTGCCTCGTCACTCCTGCAGGTTCCGGCAAAACGGGGAACGCCTGGCACCCCGGCGCGGGTCCTGATACCGGCGCGTGATGTCATGTTGGCTTTGGTGAAACCCGAGGGCCTGAGCGCGCTCAACATTCTCGAAGGCCATATTGCCGGCATCTCAACCAGCGAAGACGGCATGGTAACCATTCAGGTGGATTGCGGCGGCGATATCATCCAGTCGCGCATTACCGATCTGTCACGCGAACGTCTTCAGCTGGAGCCCGGAAAGCCGGTGCATGCGATCATAAAGTCGGCGGCTCTCGATCCGTATTAAAGGCGGCATCCGGGTTGCGGTTAGCCTCGAGCCAGTCGATATCTTTGCACAGGGCTTCATTCATCCGCTTTTCCATGCCGCGATAACGGTCGAGCAATTCAGCACCGAATGCGGTTAGCGCAGCCCCGCCGCCCTGTTTACCGCCCCGCTGGGATTCTATAACCGGCTGCCTGAACATATGGTTCAGCGCATCCACAAGCAGCCATGCACGGCGATAGGACATGTCCATTGCCCGCCCGGCGGCCGAAATCGAACCGGTCTCGACAATCAGTTCCATCAATTCGATCTTGCCGTGCCCGAGACGCTCTCCGGGCGGAAAATCGATGCGGAGAACGGGTTTCAGCGGCGGGAGTGTCTCACCCATCGTTCAAAGACCCCGGCCATGAAGATCACGATAGGCTTTCTGCGCACCGTGCTGCGGCAGCGCCGTTGCCTCATAAACGCCACGCGCCACCGCCCGCGCCATCACAATGGTGGAGAGGTGGCAAAGCTCGGCGAAATGAGCGCCGCCCTCAAGCGGTTTTTCGCCGGTCGCAGCCGCAAACATGGTGTCGCCATCACTCGGCAGATGGGCGGGCAGCACGGCGCGCGCCAGCCCGTCATGCGCCATGATGGAAAGGCGATGCGCCTGCGCTTTTGTAAGGGCGGCATCTGTCACCACCGCACCGATGGTCGTCGCCGTCAAGGTCACGCCTTTCAGACGAAGCGCCGTATCATCGGCAGTAAAACGGGTAGGAGAACCACAATCACCGAACTCGCCCTGCACTTCAAAAGGCGCGGACCAGAAATGGCGACTGGTGCCGACGGTGGCGGAACCGAGCGCATTGACGGCGACGATGGCCGCGACCTTGTAACCGCCCGAACTGACGGCGCTTGCCGAACCAAGCCCGCCCTTGAAGGTGGCAGTGGTTGCCCCCGTTCCCGCGCCAACTGTTCCAAGCTCGAAGGGCTCCGCACGCGCCGCCCTGAAAGCCGCATATCCCATCTCGCGATAGGGCGAATGCAGGCCCCAGTCCTTGTCGCCACCATTCAGTAGATCCATCAGGATCGCCTGCGGCACAATGGGAACACGGGTGGAGCCAACTTGCAGGCCGCGCCCGATCTCGCGAAGCCCGGACTGAACGCCACCCGCGGCATCCAGCCCAAAGGCCGAACCACCTGACAGCACGAAGGCATCCACGGTTTCCACCGTCATCGCCGGGTCGAGCAGGCCAGTATCGCGCCCGCCGGGAGCCCCGCCGAGAACCGAACCCGAGGCGATTGCGGGCTTGTCGAAAACAATCGCGGTAACGCCGGAGCCGAGCGAAAGATCGGTGACATTGCCGACCGAAACGCCAGCGATATCCGTCAGAAGATTGTTGCGTGCCACCATGCCGTTCCCCTTTCTTCCGGTATCCCGCCACCACTGGATACTGTCAACGCAAAACCTCCGACACCGAGGAAAGACCGGTCAGGAGAAAACCGCCGTGCCAATCACGGGTGTCGACGGAGTGGCCATATCTCTCGGCTCCAGCGGCCCGGCCATAAACGCCTGATGACCGGCCTCTATGGCACGGGCGAAAGCCTCCGCCATGGCGACAGGATCACCTGCACCCGCAACCGCCGTGTTGAGCAGAACGGCATCGTAACCAAGTTCCATCACCGTCACCGCATGCGAAGGCCGGCCGATACCGGCATCGACAATCAGCGGCACCTCGGGAAAACGCGCCCGCATCGATTTCAGCGCTGTCAGGTTGAGCGGACCCATGGCGCTGCCGATCGGCGCGCACCAGGGCATCAGCACCTTGCAACCGGCATCCAGCAGCTTTTCGGCCACGACAAGATCATCAGTCGTGTAGGGAAAGACTTCGAAACCATCGTCGCAGAGAATTTTCGCCGCTTCGACGAGCGCAAAGACATCGGGCTGCAACGTGTCGTGATGGCCGATGACCTCCAGCTTGATCCAGTTGGTATGAAAAACATCGCGGGCCATCTTCGCCGTCAGCACAGCTTCCTTGACGGTGTGACAACCAGCCGTATTGGGCAGGATATAGCGATCCAGTTCGCGGATCAGCTCGAAAAACTGACCACCCTTCTTGCCGCCCGCGGTTTCCCGACGCAGCGAAATCGTCAGAATATCCGTATTGCTGGCCCGCACCGCATCGGCGAGCACGGCGGGAGACGGATAACGCGCCGTACCGAGCAGAAGGCGGGAAGAGACCTCACGGCCATAAAGCGTCAACATGGCCTCAACCTCCCTGCATCGGTGAGAGGATTTCGACACGGTCGAACGCCTTCAGTTGATAATCGGAGCGTTCATCCGAATGCACCAACTCGCCATTGACCGCCGTCGCCAGCCAGTCGCCTTCGTAGTCGAGGCTGGCAAGCAACCCGGCCAGCGTTTCAGTGACGAGATCAAGCTCGTCGCCATTCACCAGAAGTTTCATGATCCTGTTCCTTTCCAGAAATATTTTGGCAGACGATATCAGCCGCCCGCTGCGCCATCGCCGGTGACAGCAGGAAGCCATGCCGGTGTGCGCCGTTGATGAAGATGGTCCGACCGTCCTCGGTGACATCAGGCAGATTATTGGGGTAAGCCGGACGCACGCCCGTTCCCGTCTCGATGATTTCCGCTTCCGCGAAGGCCGGATGCACGGCATAGGCGGCGTTCAGGAATTCCATCATCGAGCGGGCGGAAATGGCGCCCGCATCCTCCGTCTCGATCATCGTCGCGCCCACCATGAAGCGACCCGGCTCACGCGGCACGATGTAAAGCGGAATACGCGGATGCAGCAACCGGACCGGACGCGACAGCGAAACTTCCGATGTGGCGAGATAAAGCATCTCTCCCCGCACACCGCGAAGGTTGGCAATCTCGCCCACCGCCGCAGGGCCAGTGCAATCCACCACCCGGTCGAAAGGCTGTTCATCCACCGAAACGCCTATATGAAACCGCACGCCCAAACAGCAGAGCCGCTCATGCAATGATTTCAGCGCAAGGCGCGGATCGAGATGCCCCTCGCCCGGGAAATAAAGCCCGGAGCGGAACCGCCCGGCAAGATCGGGTTCCAGTGCAGCGATTTCGCCCTCATCCACCCACTGGTATCCAGTGGTTCTGGACGCGAAACGCGAAAGCTCTGCTTTGTCGCGGGCCGGTGCGACGACCAGCGTGCCGTGTCTGATGACAAGGCCGGGGGTCGCCTCATCCCACCAGTCGAGCGCCGCCTGACCGAGCGTTAGCACCGCTTCCTCCGCACTCTCACGTTCGCACCAGGGCGCGAGCATGCCGCCGGCGTACCACGACGCGCCGCGAGAGGGTTCGGCATTGCGCTCCGAAACCTCCACGGTAACGCCGCTGCGCGCCAGTTCGAAGGCCGCCGTCAGACCGGCGACCCCCGTTCCCTTGACAAGGACACGCATGCTACTGGCCGTCCACCGGGGTGGCGAGCGGCATATATAGCTCGCCACCTTCCTTGAAGCGCGCGGCCATGGCCTCCAGCCCCTCCTTCTGCGCCTCGGCGCGGATATCGTGGGAAATCCGCATCGAGCAGAATTTGGGACCGCACATGGAGCAGAAATGCGCAACCTTGTGCGCCTCCTTCGGCAATGTCTCGTCATGGAAGGAACGCGCCGTATCCGGGTCCAGCGACAGGTTGAACTGGTCTTCCCAACGGAATTCGAACCTTGCGCGCGACAGCGCATCGTCCCGTACCTGCGCGGCCGGATGACCTTTGGCCAGATCGGCGGCATGCGCGGCGATCTTGTAGGTGATGACACCGACCTTCACGTCGTTACGATCAGGCAGGCCGAGATGTTCCTTCGGCGTGACGTAGCAGAGCATCGCCGTGCCGAACCAGCCAATCATCGCGGCTCCGATGCCGGAGGTGATATGGTCGTAACCGGGGGCGATATCGGTCGTCAGCGGCCCGAGCGTATAGAAGGGCGCCTCGCCGCAGGTCTTAAGCTGTTTGTCCATATTCTCCTTGATCTTGTGCATCGGCACATGGCCGGGGCCTTCGATCATGACCTGGCAGTCCTTCGCCCAGGCGATCTGCGTCAGCTCGCCGAGTGTCTCCAGTTCCGCGAACTGCGCCGCATCGTTGGCGTCGGCGATCGAGCCGGGCCGCAGGCCGTCACCAAGCGAGAAGGAAACGTCGTAAGCGCGGCAGATGTCGCAAATCTCTTCGAAATGCTCATAGAGGAAGCTTTCCTTGTGGTGATGCAGACACCACTTCGCCATGATCGAACCGCCGCGCGACACGATGCCGGTGACGCGGTTGACGGTGAGCGGGATGTAATGCAGCCGCACCCCGGCATGGATGGTGAAATAATCGACGCCCTGTTCCGCCTGTTCGATCAGTGTGTCGCGGAACACCTCCCAGTTCAGGTCCTCGGCAATGCCGTTGACCTTCTCCAGCGCCTGGTAAAGCGGCACCGTGCCGATCGGCACCGGCGAATTGCGGATGATCCATTCGCGGATATTGTGGATGTTGCGCCCGGTCGAAAGATCCATGACGGTATCGGCACCCCCAGCGGATCGCCCAGACCATCTTCTCCACCTCTTCCGCCATGGAAGAGGTGACGGCGGAATTGCCGATGTTGGCGTTGATCTTCACCAGGAAATTACGGCCGATAATCATCGGTTCGAGTTCCGGGTGATTGATATTGGCGGGAATGATGGCGCGGCCCGACGCGACTTCCTGACGGACAAACTCCGCCGTCACATAATCGGGGATCTGCGCGCCAAAACTCTCGCCATCGCGGATCAGCTTCTCTTTCGCAGCTTCACGTCCGAGATTTTCCCGGATGGCGATGAATTCCATTTCCGGCGTGATGATGCCGGCCCGCGCATAGGCAAGCTGCGTCACGGCCTTGCCCCCCGTCGCCCTGAGCGGCTGATGGCGCACGGAAAATTCCGGCGTCAGGCGCTCGCCGGTCGCAAAGCCGTTATCCTCCGGTTTGACGTGACGCCCGTCGTAAGCGGCGACATCGCCACGGGCCACGACCCAGTCGTGACGCAGGCGCGGCAAACCCTTTTCAATCAGAACGGAATGCGTGGGATCGGTATAGGGCCCGGAGGAATCGTAGACCGTGACAGGCGGTTCGCCCGCCGTCGGGTGCACGGCGATTTCGCGCATCGGCACGCGAATATGCGGATGCAATATTCCGGGCTTATGGACTTTCGTGGAGGCGGGATGTGGCCCGGCTGTGACCGAAAGCGGGATATTCTTGGCAACGATATTCATCATGAGGCTCCAAAGTTTGACAGTGGAGACCCAGTTCGAGCCGGAATGATGGAAAATACCGAAGCGTCGACAGCGCAAGTCACACGCAATCCGACCCTCGGTCTTTGCACCGTCCCTACGCCAGTATGAACTGGATCAGGTTCAACGGGTCACTGCGCATGAAAGCAGAATCTCAGCCCCTTGACGGGACACCCCTGGTGAATGACAGACAGGAAAAGACACCGCCCGACATTTGTCAAGGGCGCTGATGTGTGCCTGGCAAAGGTAACGAATGACACATGCAGCCGTTAGTCGTAATTAACCTAACGGTTTAGGCGAATATTATCGTTTTCAAATTAACGATAAGCACAAACCATCCTGATGTTAAATTCATGGGAGATAAGTCGGAATGAATGCGACTATTCGTGAAATACTGGCAAAATTCGGCCAGCTTCCTACACCTGTCGATACGATCGAAAATGAAGCAGATCTTTATGCAGCCGGTCTTTCTTCCTTTGCATCGGTGCAATTGATGCTGGGTATCGAGGAAGCTTTTGATATCGAATTCCCGGACAACCTCTTGAACCGCAAGTCGTTTGCCAGCATCAAGGCCATTGAAGACACCGTTAAGCTCATTCTGGATGGTAAAGAGGCCGCCTGATGAATGTGACCGTTGCGCCGCAGGAAGAAACGCTGTCCGCGCGCGCGGGCCGCGTCGCGGCAATTGCCGCCAAACACGCGGACGAGGTGGACGTCACCGGTCGCTTCCCCGAGGAAGCCGTCAACGCGCTGAGACAGGAGCGTCTGCTCGGCATACAGGTCCCGTCCTCCCTTGGCGGTGAAAGCGCGTCCATACAGCAAATCGCCGATATCTGCGCCCGGCTTGGCCAGGCCTGTTCGGCAACGGCGATGATTTTCGCCATGCATCACATCAAGGCATCGAGCCTTGTGGAGCATGGCGAGACAAGCCCATGGCATGCGGGCTTCATGAGCCGCATCGCAAGCGAACAGCTTCTGCTCGCCTCGGCGACCACCGAAGGCGGCATCGGCGGTAATCTGCGCAATTCCATCTGCGCGATTGAGGTCGAAGGGGAATTTTGCCGGCTGGAAAAGGACGCCACCGTCATTTCCTATGGCAGCAATGCGGATGCCATCCTCATCACCTCGCGCTCCCACAAGGATGCCGCACCCGCCGATCAGGTGATGACCGTCTTCCTGAAAAATCAGTACACGCTCGAGAAAACCCATATCTGGGACACGCTCGGCATGCGCGGGACCTGTTCGGACGGCTTCCTGTTCCGCGGCGAAGCGCCAGCGGTGCAGATCTTCCCGAAACCATTTGCGGAAATCGCCGCCCAATCCATGCTTGCAAGCTCCCATCTCCTGTGGAGCGCCGTCTGGTACGGCATCGCGTCGGATGCGGTACTGCGCGCCCAGTCCTTCGTCAGAACGGCGGCACGCAAGTCGCCCGGTGTCACGCCGCCCGGCGCCATCCGCCTTGCCGAAGTCTCCACCAAGTTGCAGGTGGTCAAATCCAACATCATTGCCGGCATCAAGGCTTACGCCGACACCAAGAGCGACCCCGACAAGTTGATGTCGATGGCCTTTGCTGTCGCCATGAACAATGTGAAGATCTGCTCTTCGGAAACCATTCTGGAGATCATCGACCATGCGATGCTCGTCTGCGGCATCATGGGTTACAAGAACGGCACGCCTTACAGCCTTGGCCGGCATCTTCGCGACGCACACTCCGCCCGCCTGATGATTTCCAACGATCGCATTCTCGGCAATTCCGCCAATCTCCTGCTGGTTCACAGGCAGGACACCAGCCTCTTGGGATAAGACCATGGACATGCAAACATCGTTTCTCGATCGACTGTTCGAAGAAGGCCTGCTGATTGAAACGGGTGTCGATGGTCTTTATGGCCGCAGCGGCCAGTTCGAGGACGTCATTGCCGCCTTCGAACGGCTGATCGACCGCACGGGCGGCGCTGACGGCGCCGAAGCGATCCGCTTTCCGCCCGGCATCAACCGCGCCTATTTCGAAAAGAGCGGTTACATGAAAAGCTTCCCGCAGCTGGCTGGCACGGTCCATTCCTTCTGCGGCTGCGAGCTCGACCATATAAGCCTTCTGAAATCCATGGATGAGGGCGGCGACTGGACGAAGGACCAGAAAGCCACCGATATCGTGCTGACGCCGGCCGCCTGTTACCCGCTTTATCCGACGATTGCCAAGCGCGGCGCGCTGCCTTCCGGTGGCGGTCTCTACGACATTCAGTCCTATTGTTTCCGCCATGAGCCTTCCAAGGACCCGGCGCGCCAGCAGCTTTTCCGCATGCGCGAATATGTGTGCATGGGCACGGAAGCCAATGTGACCGAATTCCGCCAGACATGGATGGATCGCGGCGTGGCGATGATGGAGGCCGTGGGCCTCGATGTGACCATCGATGTGGCCAACGATCCCTTCTTCGGCCGCGCCGGCAAGATGCTCGCCAACAACCAGCGCGATCAGAACCTGAAATTCGAATTGCTGATTCCCGTGACATCCGCCACCAACCCGACGGCCTGCATGAGCTTCAATTACCATCAGGACGCCTTTGGCCAGAAATGGGGTTTGAACCTCGACAATGGCGACGTGGCCCACACCGCCTGCGTCGGTTTCGGCCTTGAGCGCATTGCGCTGGCACTTTTTGCCCATCACGGTCTGGATGTGAAGCAATGGCCTGCAAAAGCCGTGAAAACACTCTGGGGCTGACCATTCATGCGGCAGATTTTTTCAGGTCTCGATCCCAAAAACCATGTGCAGCATCCCCTTCATTCGTCGGAGAGAATGTGGCCGGAGACCAATTGCTACATCGATTTGTGGATCGAGGTGCTGGCCGCAAAGGGGCTACCGCCTGAAGCCATGTTCGGTTTCACCCTGACACAGGATTTCGAAGGCGACCAGTTCACCTTCTTCAAGGTGCCGCTGGAAGATCTCGAAGCGCTCTACGGCGTTCGCGCCACCGAGCTTGCGATCTTCGACCGGGTGGAAAACCACATAGAGGCGCAGCTGGAACGCGGCCGCATCTGCCTGATCGAGATGGACAGCTTCTATATGCCCGATACCCACGGGGTGAGCTACCAGAAGGAACACGGCAAGACCACCATCGCCATCAACCGGCTCGATTTGGCGAACCGGGAACTCGATTATTTCCACAATGCCGGCTTCTTCCACCTGTCGGGCGAAGACTTTGATGGCCTGTTCCAGCATCACCTGCAAGAGGCCGATCCACCATTCCTGCCCTATACCGAATTTGCGAAATTTGCGGACAGCAATCCTTCGCCGGCGCATATCCGCAGGACGGCCGAACGGCTGCTGAAATTTCATTTTTCAAGACGGCCCTCCGCCAACCCGGTGCGAGCTTTTGCAAGCGTGTTTCCGGCCCAAGTCGAAAAGGTCGCCGACAGGCCCTTCGGCTTTTTCCACAAATACGCCTTCAACACGCTGCGCCAACTGGGCGCCAATTTCGAACTGGCAGCAAGCCACCTCGAATGGCTGGACAAGGACGGGTTTTCTGAAGCGAGAGACCACGCGCTGCGCATCTCCGAGGTCGCGAAAACCGTGCAGTTCCAGCTTGCCCGCGCCGTTACACGCCGCAAATTCGATGCGCTGGCCTCGGTGCTCGATCCGGCTGCGGAAGCATGGGATGGCGTGATGGAATCACTCGCCGCAAATTTATCGAACGCCAGCGAGGCCGCGTGAGGACTTATCTTCCGGGCGAAAGCGAAAAATGGCTGAGTGAAGGCTGGACGCTGACACTGACGTCGGCCAATGCCTGCGAAACGCCCTCGGATATTCCCGCAGCCCTTGAAAGCCTTAACGTATCCGTTCCCGGCACCGTGGCGCAGGCTCTGGAACTGGCCGGAAAATTTGACCGCTTCAATCCGACGCCGTTGAACGACAGGGACGCCTGGTACCGCCTGACGATGATTTCCGACGTGCGGGAGCGGGCGATCCTGCGCTTCGACGGTCTGTCCACGATTGCCGAAATTTTCCTCAACGGCGAACTGATCGCCGCCAGCCAGAGCATGTTCGAAAGGCTGGAAGTGCCGGTCGAACTGACAGGCGCGGACGAACTGTCAATCTGCTGCAGGGCACTCGCGCCGAGGCTCGAAAAAACAGGCCCCCGCGCCCGCTGGCGGCCGCAGATGATGAACACACAAGGTCTGCGGCTGATCCGCACCACGGCACTCGGCTATATGCCGGGCTGGTGCCCGGAAATTCATGCCGCCGGGCCATGGCGACCCATCAGCCTGATAAGGCAGGAGGGCGTGCTTTGCACGGTCCGATCGTCGCTCGACGAAACCGGCGCGGGAATGGTCAACATCAGCCTTGAGGCAAACCACGACATCCCGTCCGCACGGCTCACCTGCGCCGGCTACAGCACCGATCTTTCCAGAGGTGACAACGGCAAACTCTTTGGCGAACTCCGCATACCCGATGTCGAGACGTGGTGGCCGCATACCCACGGCAGGCCAGCGCTCCACGAAATCGTTCTGGAGCTGAACGGAAAACAACACCGGCTCGGGCGCACCGGCTTCAGACGCGTCGAGGTGGATTACGGCGAGGACGGCAATGGTTTCGGCCTCCGGGTAAACGGGCAATCCGTTTTTTGCCG
This sequence comes from Rhizobium sp. AN73, assembly GCF_030757975.1. Classification (NCBI taxonomy): domain Bacteria; kingdom Pseudomonadati; phylum Pseudomonadota; class Alphaproteobacteria; order Hyphomicrobiales; family Rhizobiaceae; genus Rhizobium; species Rhizobium sp. AN73. Next base: position 2,885,738 of record NZ_JARWME010000002.1, on the reverse strand, counting down.
GGGCGCTGTCTGGACAACGGCTGACATCGTGCGCTTGCCGGGTTCGAGGCCGGATTACGAGCCTTGGCTTAGAAAAGCTGCCGAAGCCGGCATGAACATGATCCGCGTTGGCGGCACCATGGCCTATGAGACGCCAGAGTTCTTCGCGCTGTGCGACGAACTCGGCATCATGGTCTGGCAGGACGCCATGCTCGCCAATTTTGATTACCCGGCAAAGGACGAAGCCCTCCGCCGTCATATCGTTACGGAAATCTCTCCAGTTCCTCGAGGTGACAGCCCTTTCCCCTTCACTATCAGTTTTTTGCGGTGGCAGCGAAATGTACCAGCAGGGCGCGATGCTCGGTCTGCCGGAACAGATATGGAAAGGAACGCTCACCGAGGAAATCTTGCCCGAAGTGCTGGCCGGGAAACGGCCGGACGCGGTCTATGTGGCGAATTCCCCCTCAGGCGGCGCGTTGCCCTTCTTCCCCAATGCCGGGGTCGGCCATTATTACGGCGTGGGTGCCTATTGCCGTCCGCTGGAAGATACCCGCCGGGCCGATGTCCGCTTCGCCGCCGAATGCCTCGCCTTCGCCAATATTCCAGAACAGGAAACGCTGGACGGACATCTTCCCACACTGGCGACGCATGATCCGCGCTGGAAGGCTCGCACACCGCGCGATCGCGGCGCTTCCTGGGATTTCGAGGATGTTCGCGACCATTATCTGAAGCTGCTTTACTATATTGAGCCGGACGTGCTGCGACGGGAAGATGGCGGCCTCTATCTCGATATGTCTCGCGCCGTCACCGCCGAGGTCATGGAAGCGACCTTCGCCGAATGGCGTCGCGACGCTTCCTCCTGCCAGGGCGCGTTGGTCTGGACCCTGCAGGATCTCGTTCCCGGCGCGGGCTGGGGCGTCATCGATGCCACCGGCAGGCCCAAGTCCGTCTGGCATGCGCTGAAAAGAGCGTTTCGCCCCATCCAGGTCAGTCTTTCCGATGAAGGCACCAACGGGCTGGACATTCATCTCATCAACGAAACCGGCAACGGCCTTGAAGCCATGCTGGAATTGACCTGCCTGCGCGACGGCACACAACCCGTCGTCCACGCCAAACGGCCGCTGACGCTTTCGCCGCGACAGAGCCAGACCATCGCCGCAACTGGCATGTTCGGCGCCTTTTTCGATACGACCTATGCCTATCGTTTCGGCCCGCCATCCCATGATGTCACCGTGGCCCGGCTTCGCGACGTTGCAACCGGGCATATCATCGCCGACGCATTCCATTTTCCGCTTGGCCGGAAAAAGGCGCTGCACGCGGCCAATCTTCAGGTCGGGGTGAGCGAGGCCAACGGTATCTGGTCGCTCGAGATCGGCACGGACCGGCTGGCGCAATCCGTCCATGTCACGGCTGAAGGTTACCGAGCCTCGGAAAGCTGGTTCCATCTCGCCCCCGGCGAAACCAGAAAAATCGGCCTTCTGCCGGAGACCGCGGCACCCGAAACGCCGCCTTCCGGCGACGTGATGTCACTAGGCTCCAGTCGGCGATTTTCCTTTTAGAGCCAGCCGCTTCACCGCATCGATATAGGCTTTTCTGGCCTCAGGCGTTGAAAGATTGTGGTCGGCATCGGGAATAATCGTCAGCGACACATTCCGATAGGCTGACAGCCCCCTGCCATCGGCATTGAAATAATACCGGAAGTGCTCAAGCCCGTCGTCATTGTCGCTGTAAAGCAGGCTGATGGCGGAGTCCCTTGCTTTAAGTTTATCGAAAGCATCGTAGACGGCACGCCCTTCCTCGCTCCCCCTGCGGGAAAGCCGTGCCGTTTTTATCGAAAGCTTCTTGAGCGTCGCCTTGGCGATGTTCAAACCGGCGCTCACCACATCGACATCGCCGCTGACGAGGCGCTTGAAGGTAGCGCCCTGCCGAAAACGCTGGCTGTATTCTCCAAAGGAACGTGGCGGTTTGTGCAGCGCCTCGTCGACCGAGCGGCCTTTCCGCCAGTGGAACACAACCGGGTTGACCGCAACCACCCCGCTGATCCGGTCGTCGGCAAGCGCGCCGTTGAAGGCGAGATAGGCGCCGCTGCACCGGCCCGCCGCGATGAAAGGTCCCTTGCCACGCCGGCCGAGAAAATCGAGTGCGGCGGCCACGTCGTCATTCTGCGCGACATCGTAAAGAACCTGATCGGGCGCGTTTTTGACGGGAGGGCTGTCGGCAATATTGGCTCCGTCGAACCGGAGCGAAGCGATGCCCTCGCGCGCAAGCGAGCGGGCGGTTTGCACCGAAAGCCTGCCCCAACCCGCATGCCGGTCGTAGGCAGCGCCGAGCAGAAGGACCGAGGAGACCGCCGCCCGATGGTCCGGCTCGCAAAAAACCCCGAAAAGCCGTCCGCCTTCACCAAATTGCACCGGCTGTTCAAAAAATCCGAGACCGCGGTGCGGCGCGTTGACGGTAAAATCCTTCTGCGGGCCCGCCGCATCCGCAGCACGGGTCTGTGACAGGACCCAATCCTGAAGCCGTTTCACCACATCGTCGGATATTTTCGAAAGTGTGGGACTGGAGACGAGATCGTCATACCCCCCAAATTCCGCCTCCTTCACCTTGGCGCCAACAGTGGCAAGGTGTTTGGCAAAATCGCTGTCGCTCACCCGGCCCGGTCTCGACAGGACCAGAATGGTGCGCGCGGGAGCGGCATCCAGCTTTGAAAGATTGACCTTCCTGATACCATCAGCAACACCCTCCGGCATGGCCACGCCCGCAATCGCCCCCGCCTCCACCATGCGCTGCCCGGGGCGAAGACCAAGGCCATCGTCAATCATGGACGACCACATTGCCAGTTCGCGAAGATAGGCACGGCCGGAGACGACAGGCGCCAGAAGCGCCATGGAACCGACGGCCGCAACATCGGCGAGCGCCTGTGTGGCGATCAGACAGCCGAGACCCTGCGCGATGACGACCACCCCGGAACAACCCGAAAGACGTGTCAGATAATCAAGCGCCGCTCGCGTGTCGGAAAGCCAGTCCGCCGCACGCACGACGTCCTGTGGATCGAGCGCGTCACCGGCGCCATGATAGTCGAACCGCAGACTGGCGACGCCGGACGCGGCCAGCCGCTCGGCCAGAACCCGCTGAAACTTGCGGCTGCACAGCTCCTCCATGCCCCAGGGACTGACGAAAAGAACCGCGTGATCCTGTTTGACCTCTTGGCGCGCCGGGTGAAAAATACCCGTGCAGCCTTCAAAAGAAACCGGGTGTGCAATCGACCCATCCGATGCAATGCCGAAAAGCGACAACCTGTCGGGGGAAGGTTCACTGCCTGCACGCTCTGAAATATCTATCGCCATCGACCTTGCAATCATTACGCCTGTGCCGGCTCAACCATTTGCGGGATCACTATACCGAAGCGTCTTAACGTCCTGTTCTACAGTAAAACCAATAGCATTAGGGAAGTCTAAAAATATAGTCGTCTCTATATCGATAGTGACACACACGTTGCAAAAACAAATATCGGGGATCGCGGGCAAGCCTCGGCACGGGCGCTATTTTGCTCGAAACCGCTTGAATATACTGATAAATAGCGAGTCACATACCTATCTGCAGGAGGGGATCCCGCCACCCGGCAGCCTGACCGTCTTGACACCGCGCAAACCAACACGCCGGGCCCTGCCCGACAGGTCATAGAAGTTTTATATGGAACAAAGCCTTACGCGTTACATCTGGTCGCATACGAGGCGGCAGCAGCTGTTCATCCTGCTGATCGTCGCCCTGTCCATGATCCCTTATTTCCTTGCCTTCGATCTGCCCAAACAGATCGTCAACGGCCCCATTCAGGGGGATGGCTTCGAAGGGGCGAACGCGACACAGCTTTTCATGCATCTCACGGTCGATATTCCCTATTGGGGCACCGTGACGCTCTTCCATGGCCTCGAACTCAACCGCATGTCGATGTTGATGGCGCTCAGCCTGACCTTCCTTGCGCTTGTCGTCATCAACGGGCTTTTCAAATATTACATCAACACCTTCAAGGGCCGCCTCGGCGAGCGGCTTCTTCGGCGTATTCGCTTCGAACTTATCGACAGGATCCTGCGGTTCCCACCCACGCACTTCAAACGGGTTAAGGGTGCTGAAATCTCCAGCATGGTGAAAGACGAGGTCGAGCCGCTGGGCGGATTTACCGGCGACGCCTTCGTGCAGCCGGCACTTCTCGGCGGTCAGGCGCTTTCGGCGCTGTTCTTCATTCTCGTGCAGAATTTCTGGCTGGGCCTGATTGCGGCTTTCATGGCCGCCATACAGGTGGGCATCATTCCCAAAATGCGCCGCCGCCTCATCGAACTCGGGCGCCAGCGGCAGCTCAGCGCACGCCAGCTTGCCGGACGCATCGGCGAAATGGTCGACGGCATCGGCACCATCCACGCCTATGACACCTCCAATTTCGAACGTGCTGATGCCTCGCACCGGCTCGGCGACATCTTCAAGATCCGCTACGATCTCTACCAGTGGAAGTTTCTGGTCAAATTCATCAATAACTTCCTCGCGCAGCTTACCCCCTTCTTCTTTTATGCGCTCGGCGGTTATCTCACCCTCAAGGGCAGCCTCGATGTCGGCCAGCTGGTCGCCGTCATCAACGCCTATAAGGAACTGCCCGGACCGCTGAAGGAGCTGATCGACTGGGATCAGGCACGTCAGGATGTCCAGGTGAAATACGAGCAGGTCTTCGAACAGTTCGACGCGTCGAACATGGTCGATGAGAAGGTGCAGAAACTGTCACCGGGAACCGTTGCAGCAATTACCGCTCCGATCGTTGTCAGCAATCTGACGCTGGAAGACGATAGCGGCAGCCGGCTTCTGGAGCAGGCATCGCTGAAGGTCGAGCCGGGCGAGGTGATCGCCATCGTCGGCGGCTCGGGGGCAGAGGCGCTCGCGGATGCGATCGGCCGCACGCTTTGGCCAACCTCCGGCAAGGTAAGCATCAACGACGTCGACATATTGGAACTGCCGGAATCGCTCACCGGGCGGCGTATCTCATACGTGTCCTCGGACAGCTATTTTTTCCATGCCAGCCTGAAGGACAATCTGCTTTACGGCCTCAAGCACGCACCGCTTGCCGACAGGCAATATGAGGGCGCGGCGCTGGAACACCGCAAGTGGGAAATCCGCGAAGCCAAGCTGGCGGGCAATCCGACGATCGACATCAACAGTGAATGGATCGACTACGCTTCTAGCCCGGCCGGTGACGGCAAGCCGGAAAACCTCATCCAGGCCGTTCTGGCTGTCCTCGACAGCGTGGAACTCTCGCAGGATATCCTGGAATTCGCGCTGCGCTCGACGATCGACCCTTTGACCGACCTGCATCTTGCGGCCCGCATCGTGGAACTGCGGCATGTCCTGCGCGCCGAACTGGAAAAGGAGAACCTGAGCGGCCTCATCGCCCCCTTCGAGCTGGAGAGCTACAACAGCGAGGCGACCGTCGGCGAGAACCTTTTGTTCGGCACCATGCGGGACTCCTCCCAGACAATCAGAACCGTCATCGAAAGCGACTATTTCCGTTCGCTGATGCGCGAAACCGGCCTCGTCAAAACCATGTTCGAGATGGGGTATACGATTGCCGAAAACATCGTGGAAATCTTCGCCGACCTGCCGGGAGACCACCCGTTCTTCCAGCAGCTCACATTCATGACGCCCGACGATGTTCCGGTCTATCAGCAAATGCTGCAGCGTCTTCAGAGCCGGAGTTTCGACGAGGCCAATGAAAGCGAAAGACGCGCCATGCTGCGGCTGAGCTTCTTCTACGTCGAGCCGAGGCAGCGTTTCGGCCTGCTGTCACCGGAAATCATGAACCGGATCGTCGAAGTCCGGCACATGTTCCATGAGAACCTGCCCGACAGCCTGAAGAACGTGATCGAAATCTACGACCCGACGAAATACATGAGCGCCACCAGCCTTCTGGACAATATTCTCTTCGGCAAGGTCAGCCATCGTTATACCGACGCATCACGGCGCATCACCCACATCGTGGCCGAGGTCATGCGCAAGCAGGGCGTCTACGAGCGTGTGCTTGCGGTGGGTCTGGATTTCAACCTCGGGGCCGGCGGCAAGCGGCTCGGGCCACTCCAGCGGCAGAAGCTCAATCTCGCAAGGGCGCTGATCCGCAAATCCGACTATTACGTCTTCAATCGCCCCCTTCCCGGCCTCGATCCCCGACAACAGGAGGAAATTGTCGAGCGGGTCATCACATTCCTGAAACAGAACAATAATAACCCGGCGATCGTATGGGTTCTGTCGAATGCGACGCTGTCGCGCATGTTCGGCCGGGTCATCGTTGTCCACCAGGGCCTCATTACCGCTGATGGAAGTTACGAGACTCTCGCGCAGGAAAACGGTACATTCAAGGATATGGTCGCAACATAAATCCAAGAAGGTGACCGAGGTGGAACAAGAACAGGGTAAGGCAATGCTTTTCAAAGACGAAATTCAAATGCTGAAACGCGTCCCGTTTTTTTCGGAAATGGAACCGTCGAAGCTCAAACTGCTCGCCTTCGCATCGGACCGGGTGTCGTATCACACCGGCGACGTGTTGTTCCGGCAGGGCGATGTCGGCGATGCGGCCTATGTCCTTTTGACAGGAAAAGTCGATGTTCTGGTCGATTCTCCATCGGGCACGTTAAAAGTGGCCGAGATGACCGGCAATGCGATCGTCGGTGAAATTGCCATCCTCTGCGACAGCGTCAGAACCGCGACCGTGCGCGCCTCCACCAATGTGGAAGCCCTGCGTATCGGCAAGGAACAGTTCTTCAAGCTCATGTCCGATTTCCCTGACATTACCATCAAAGTCATGCGTGTTCTTGCTGAACGTCTTACCCAGACGACGACGGAGCTGAGCAAAGCGCGCGCAAACGCGAAAACATAAGTCGCAATTTCTTGCTACCGTTAATGGCGATATTGGAAAAATAAATGTCGCACCATTGCAATATAAATGAAATGCTGACTGAATAAGGGTAAGGGCGTCCGCCAAAAAAGAGCGGATATAAGAATCTGTAGAGACAACGGGCTTCATGGGAGGAAAGCGTGCAAGATTCCGTTGTTATTGGGGTGTGTCATGGCGTTCGATTCCGACACAATAAGTCGGGAAAGTAATAGAAATTTTCGGGTAAAGATCTGGGGTGCGCGGGGAACGCTTCCTGTTTCAGGTGAAAACTTCCGAAAATACGGCGGGAATACCATCTGCATCGAGGTACGATGCGGAGATCACGTTCTTTTGTTCGACGCAGGTTCGGGGTTGCATCCCGCTGGTCTGGCGTTGCGGGCGGAAGGTATTACAGACGTCAACCTGTTCTTCTCCCACTGCCATTACGATCACATTGTCGGGTTTCCCTATTTCAAACCCTTCTACAACAGCTCCAACGATGTCGCCATTTGGTCAGGTCATCTCGCCGGTACCATGACGACGCGGGAAATGCTCCGGGAGTTCATGAGCCCACCATGGTTCCCCGTGCCGCTGGAAGTTTGCTGCGCAAAAATGGCAACACGGGACTTTATGCCGGGTGACGTTCTTGATGTTCATCCGGGCCTGTCGATTAGAACCGGAATGCTCAATCATCCGGGCAATGCCATCGGATATCGCCTGGACTGGGCCGGAAAATCCCTCGCCATCATCACCGATACCGAACATGAACCAGGCAGCATCGACAAGAACGTGCTTGATCTGATCAAGGACGTCGATCTTTTTCTCTACGACGCCATGTTCACCGATGAGGAGATGGGCCTGTATCGCGGCTACGGCCATTCGTCCTGGCAAGAGGCTATCCGCCTTGCCAAACTGGCGGGTGCAAAAAATGTCGGCTTCATCCACCACGCCCCAAGCCGCAGCGACGACGAACTGGACAATATCGAAAAACAGGCTAAGGCCCAGTTCAGCGGCGCATTCGCGGCAATGGACGGCCAGATCATCGAACTCTGATTGCGGTCACCGACCTCTTGCCGTTGGCTTACGTTAGGCTGTTCTTCGCTGTCTTGACCTGTCATCGTGTGGCAAGTGGACATTCGAACACGCACAATTGACCCTCGTTGGCCCGTTGCTCCACGATATTGCCACGAGATGCCCTGCACTAAAGACACCAGAGCACACTAGATGATGATTCTGCGCCGAATGACCGCATGATGGGATTTGCATGATCCGTTTCTTTTCGGAGACCAATTTGAGACGCGCCCGGATATCGTCCGGCCTCATCATTTTTGCCTTTGTATTTTCCCATCTTTTCAACCACTCGCTCGCACTCATCTCCATCGATACCGCCGAGCGGGCTCGAAAATGGTTCAGCCTGATCTGGCTCAATCCCGTCAGCAGCCTGCTCTTTTACGGATCGGTTGTGGTGCACATCTGTCTTGTTCTGCGCTCGCTTTATCAGCGCCGGACATTGCGCATGCCGCTTCGCGAAGCGCTGCAAGCCATCCTTGGCCTGTCGATCCCGTTTTTGATCATCAGCCACGTCGTCAATATCCGTGTGTCGCACATGATCTACAACATCGACGTGGGATATTACTCGGTCGTTCGCCGGCTCTGGATCAACAACCCGATGGGAGGCGCGTGGCAAAGCCTCGCATTGATCGTGATCTGGACCCACGGATGTATCGGCCTGTTTTTCTGGTTGCGTTACCGGGACTGGTATCCAAAAATAGCTGGGATATTCATGACTGTAGCGGTGATGCTGCCTCTATTGGCGCTTCTAGGCTTCAGTGATGCCGGCCGCTGGCTGGAGGAGGTGGATAGAAAATACTCGCTTCCCCCCGGGCTTGTCGATACCACCGTTCAAAGAGACGACATACCGTTGCAACGGGAGATGGAGACGCGTATCCGTTTCGTCACCGGCGCAACGGAAGCGATTTTCGCAGGCGCGGTAATGCTGGTTTTCGTCTTGCGCGGCGTGCGCAGCTGGCGGCAGAGATCGACCGCTATAGAAATCCGTTATGAACATGGCGCACAAGCGCGCGTCCCCGCCGGGCTCAGCATTCTGGAGGCCAGCAGACTTGCGGGCATCCCGCATTATTCCGTATGTGGCGGCAAAGGGCGCTGCTCAACCTGCCGGGTCAGGATTGTCGACAGCAATGGCCCGCTTCCACCTCCCGGAGACATCGAGCAAACCACGTTGAGGCGCATCCATGCCGATTCGGACGTGCGGCTCGGCTGCCAGTTGCGACCCACCCAGGATATTGGAATAGCGCTTCTCGTATCGCCACCCCAGCAAAGCGATCTGCCTATGGATGCCCAGCCGGCGCGGCCCGGCAAGGAAGAGGAGATCGCCGTCCTTTTTGCGATATCCGCAATTTCACCACGCTCTCCGAGGCCAAACTGCCTTACGATGTCGTGTTTCTTCTGAACCGCTACTTCACCATTGTCGGGCAGGCCGTCGAACAGGCCGGTGGACATCTCGATAAATTCATCGGCGACGGCGCCATGGCCCTTTTCGGGCTGGGCGATGATGCGGAAAACGCTTGCCGCAATGCCATGAGGGCAGCCGCGATCATATTGCGGGAGCTATCAATACTGAACGAGGGGCTGGAAAAGCAATTCGCCGTCCGGCTGGAAGTGGTGGTCGGAATTCACGCTGGCCCGACGATTGTCGGCATCATGGGATATGGCGCCGCGAAAACCCTGACGGCCATCGGCGACACCGTGAACGTGGCGAGCAGGCTGGAAACCAAGGCCAAGGAGTTCGGAGCCGCCATCGTCGTTTCCGAACCCGCCATCATTCAGGCAGGACAGGAGATTGCCGATCTGCGCAGCGAAAAAAATCGCCATTCGCGGGCGGAACTCGCAGATGAAGGTTTTCCTGCTCTCGAAGGAAGAGAGCGAGCGCTATCTATAAGGCAATCCCGGCATTCTCGCCGCCGGGCCGCCCAGCCTCAAATCTTGCGATAGAGAAAATAACGGTCCGTCGGCACGCTTTCCGGCACCGGTAGCGGCTTCAGCATGGGATGGTCCAGAGGCAGACCGCTGACCGCGACACCGCCTTTTGCCAGCATTCCCGCGGTAAGATCAGGCAGCCACGTCAGGGTGATCGCATCCTTTTCGGGATAACCCGTACCGATATCAGCATGCACCATGGCCGCCTCTACACCGATGAAGGCCGGAGCGGTTTCCGATATTTCGCCGATCACGAGATCTTCCTGCGCGGGAACCGACGAGGCGTGTGCGCCCATGGCCCTGTCAAAGGCAACGATGCGGCGTTCCGGAAACAGTTCCCGCAAGTGATTGAACGTGCGCCCGTTCCCAAGCCCGATTTCCATGATCGCACCTTCGTCAGGAAGATCGAGATCGGCCTTGACGTGGTTGAGTATATCCCGCTGCGCGGTCAACCGGCGAATGAAACTGTCTAGTCTGCTCATGTTCGTCCAATCAGAAATCCACCGGAAACCCTCTATGCGAGGCGATCAGGCCTTGATGATGTGTTTTGCGGCAATATCCCGGCGCGCGAAGACGTTGCGCGTGTCGATGATCAGCGGCGCCCATTCGCAGAGTGCGGCATAGTCGACATTGTCGTGATCGGTCGCCACGAGAACGGCGTCGAAGGCGCTGATCGACTGCCTGTCCCATGCCACGGATTTCATGCCCATCAGGTGGCTATATTCCCGGGTTTTCGGGATTTCGGCCACATAGGGGTCGAAATAGGCCGCTTCGCCGCCGCGTTCGTGAATAAGCTCTATGAGTTTCAGCGAGGGGCTTTCACGAATATCGGGCACATTCTTCTTGTAGGCGAGGCCGACGACCAGCACCTTCGAGCGGCTAAGCGCCTTGCCAGAGTGGATATCCAGCGCTTCCGCAACCCGGCCGATGACATGGCGCGGCATACCGGTGTTGATTTCGCCGGCGAGTTCGATGAACCGCGTCGGCAGTTCATACTCCCGCGATTTCCAGGTGAGGTAGAACGGGTCGATCGGTATGCAATGGCCGCCGAGGCCCGGGCCGGGATAAAACGGCATGAAACCGAACGGCTTGGTTTTCGCCGCATCGATCACTTCCCATATGTCGATACCCATCGCCTCGTAGACGACCTTGAGTTCGTTGACGAGCGCGATATTCACGGCGCGGAAGACGTTTTCGGTGATTTTCACGGCCTCGGCCGTGGCGTTTGTCGAGACCGGAACGATCTTCTTGACCACAGAACCGTAGAAGGCCGCCATCAGCTTCCCAGCCGCTTCGCCATCGCCCGCCACGACCTTCGGAATGGTCGAAGTCTCGAAATCGCGATTGCCGGGATCTTCCCGCTCGGGCGAAAAACCGATGAAGAAATCGACACCGGAGACAAGCCCGGTCCCTTCAAGAATGGTCTTCACCACCCCGTCGGTCGTGCCGGGATAGGTAGTCGATTCCAGAACCACGAGCTGCCCCTGCCGCAGATGGGCGGCAATGTCCCGACAGGTTTTTTCGACATAGGAAAGATCCGGCTCGCGATATTTCGTCAAAGGCGTCGGCACACAAATGGCGATCACGTCGCATTCGGCCAGCCTGGAAAAATCTGAAGTAGCGACAAAGCCGTCATTGAGCCTGACGCTTGCCAGCACCTCGTCCGAAACCGCCTCGATATAGCTGCGGCCCGCATCGATCGCGGTAATTTTACCCGGATCGATATCGAAGCCGACCACCTTGAAACCGGCTTTGGCGATCGTCATGGCCAGTGGCAGGCCGACATAACCGAGGCCGATAACTGCAGCTTTGGCGCTCTTGTTTTCGATGCTGGAAAGCAGGTTCTGGGAGATAACTGAAGAAGTCAAAGCGTGTCACGCTCCGCGCATGTGCAAAAGATGCCTTTCAGTTGGGCAAGAATGGCCGGGCTGTCAAGGCTCGCCCCTCTCAAATTCCGGTTGACGCCAGCGCCGCGGCCAACGCACAACCGTCGGCATGAAGATCGCTTTTTATTCACCGCTCAAATCGCCCAACCATCCCGTTCCCTCCGGAGACCGGCTGATGGCTCGCCTGCTGATGAAGGCGATGGCTCTGGGCGGCCACGAGGTTTCCGTCGCCTCCGAGCTACGCAGCTTTCTGAAACAGGCGGATGATCCGGCGCGAACCTTGCTCGCCGATGAGGCCAATCGCGAAATCGAGACCATTGCGACACGCTGGCAGCGACACGGTGCACCGGACCTCTGGTTTTGTTATCACCCCTACTACAAGGCCCCGGATTTGCTCGGGCCGGAACTGAGCAGACGTTTCAACATCCCCTACGCCACTGCCGAAGCGTCCTATTCCCCCAAACGCAATGGAATGGGCTGGCAGGTGGTTCAGGACGGATTGCTGACCGCATTGAACGCCGCCTCGGTAAATATCTGTTTCACTGCGCGGGACCGCGAGGGGCTTTCACGCGCATCGCCAACCCTTAACTTGGCGATGTTGCCACCCTTTATCGATGCCGACGCCTTTCTCAAGAATACACCCCGCCCCACCCCCGGAAAGCTCATCACCGTCGCCATGATGCGGGCGGGCGACAAGCTGGACAGCTATTGCGCGCTTTCCGAGGCACTTGCCCTGCTGCCGCAAGAGCTGAACTGGACACTGGATATCGTCGGTGACGGGCCGGAACGTGCGGCTGTGCAAGCCATGTTCAGTTCCTTCCCGGATCACCGTCTTGTCTGGCACGGGGAAAAAACCGCGACGGAAATCGCCTCTCTTCTTTCCAGGGCATCGCTTTATGTCTGGCCGGGGCACGGCGAGGCCTATGGTCTTGCCTATCTAGAAGCGCAGGCCGCCGGACTGCCCGTTGTCGCCGAAGAGGTGGCCGGTGTTCCGGAAGTGGTAAAATCCGGAACCACCGGATTACTGACACCAGAAAATGATACAGCCGCCTATGCCGCAGCAATTGAGACCTTGCTCGGCGATGACGGGCGGCGTGAAGAGCTGGCAAGGGCGGCCTGCCAGTTCGTAAAAAATGAACGATCTCTGGAAAATGCCGCAAAAGAGCTGAACGACATCCTGTTGCGAGCAAAGGCACGAACATCATGAGTCTGGAAAAACTCGTAGCGGCACTGGACGAATGCGGACGGCGCGGCGTGACGGCCGATCTCTGGCTGAGAGACGACGATGCGGTGGAGCCGACACCGGCGCTCGACACGCTGCTTGATCTTTGCAGCCGCTTTTCCGCTCCGGTCACCCTCGCAGTTATCCCGGAGATGACCACGGATAAGCTCGCACAGCACTTGGATGCGGCTGACATTGCCCAGATCGCCGTCCATGGCTGGTCGCATACGAATTATGCCGGCGAGAACGAAAAGAAGCAGGAACTCGGATCACACCGCGACCTGTCCGTTGTTCTCGACGAGTTGCAATCCGGGCTGGAAAAACTGCATGATCTGCATGGCAAGCGTTTTGTGCCGATGCTCGTTCCGCCGTGGAACCGCATCGATGCCAATATCGTGAAGGGTCTGGCGGACCTTGGATATCGTGCGCTTTCGGTTTTCGGACCGGAGAAGAACACCGTGCCGCCGTGCCTGAACACCCATGTTGATGTGATCGACTGGCACGGCAGCCGCGGCGGCCGTGACGACGACGTCCTTTTCGCCGAAACCGCCGCCCGTGTCCTGCGAGTTGCGGAGGATGGCGGCGCGACTGGCATCCTCACCCATCATCTCGTGCATGATGAAAACGTCTGGCGCTTTCTGAGGCAGCTTTTCGAAGTGACCTCAAACCATCCCGCCGCGCGCTGGCGTTCCTCGGCGGAACTCATCAACGAAATATCACCATGACTTCCAGGCAATCAGCATCCCGCCTGTCTCGTCAAGTCCCCGCCTGATGGCCTCCACCTCCTGAAACGCGGCGCGGTCAGCAAGAGCAGCGGCAACAAACCCCGCAGGCGCAAGACTGATACTTCCTGCGCGGGCGACGACGGTAAAGATCAGCGGGCCGGTCGACCACCAGGCAGGCGCGCGTGGCATCTCCTCAAGAATCCCCGGAAACGCTTCCAGCATCCTGCGAAAAACCGGATGACCGGCAGGCGCTGCGATGAAGGAATTGGCGAGAAGCATGCTGCCCTGTCCGGTATCACGCGGCGTTTTTTCATCGAACGCTGTCAACCCTGACAATGGCAGGAAAGCGTCGAAACTCACGTCGTCCCGCGCCGGATACCAGTCGCAATCGAGATAGATGCCGCCAAAACGCTCCAGCAAAACATAGCGGGCCACATCGACAGCACCGGGATAATCGCCCTTGTCCAGCATCATCCTGAAAACATCGTTCGAAAACACGCCCTCGCGCTCAAGATCGGTCTCCCGCCAGAGGTGATATTCGTAACCATGCGCCGCGGCGTGGGCGGCCCAGGCCTTGACCGATACCGGCAGAGCCTTTTCCCCGATCCATATCTGGTGAATGAGCCTCGGCACATCTTCCCTGCTTTTCAGGTTGATCGTGCGGCGCTCCTGCGGGGAAAATTGTGCATATTTTGCCAGCGTCTGCGGCGGTGGAACCAGCGTATATTGATAGCCGATTTTGGCGACCATATCGCCTTCGGCCTTAGCGAGCCGCAGCCGTGCCGCATGCAGCCTGCGCGGCAGGCCGAGCACCGTTCGCTCACCCATCAGGTGTCCGTCTTTTTCTGCAACCAGAGATAATAGAAGCGCATGCGCTTCGCCATATTGGCCTTCGTTTTGCAACTGCCGGGCTCTATCCAGCTGGGCATCGTAATATTTCTTGTCGGACATGGATCCTCACCCGGAAACGCTCGTTAACATATCGCCAAACACGAGCCATCAGGCAAGCCATAGCGTTTTGGAAGCCGGCTTTGAATTTGCTGCACATTTCGATGTTTCAGGAGCATAGACAGACAACAGACCCTGCGATAACGTGCCTTTAAGCCCTCCTGAGCAAATTGTCACAAGGCAACGATAAAGAGACGGCAAGGAACCCTTTGGCATGAGCGCAGGCGCAGATTTGCTCCGTATTGAAAACCTGCAGGTCTCGTTTTCTCTTATGGGTGGCACGATTGACGCCGTGAGGGGTGCCAGTCTTCGCATTCTTCCGGGAAAAGTCACGGCACTCGTCGGAGAATCCGGCTCCGGAAAATCCGTGATCGGCCAGACGATCATGGGTATCCACCCCAAGACGGCGCGCGTGAACGGCCGTGTGCTGTTCACCGATCCCGCAAATGCCGCCGCCGGTCCCATCGATCTGCTGCAACTGCCGAAGGACGGTCGGGAAATCCGCGCCATACGCGGAAATCGCATCGGGCTGATTTTTCAGGAACCGATGACGTCTTTTTCGCCGCTGCATACGATCGGCAACCAGATCGACGAAGCGCTGAGAATCCACAGCATCCTGTCGCCGGCCGAGCGCGCGGAAAAAATGTATGAAACGCTCGACCTTGTGGGGTTTTCCAACCCCAAAAAGGTCGTGAACATGTATCCCTTCGAATTGTCGGGCGGCATGCGCCAGCGCGCCATGATCGCCATGGCGCTGATCTGTCGCCCCGCCCTTCTGATCGCCGACGAGCCGACGACCGCTCTGGACGTGACCATCCAGGCGCAAATCCTTAAGCTGCTGCGCGATCTCCAGAGCCGGCTGAACATGAGCATGCTGCTCATCACCCACGATCTTGGCGTGGTAGCAAACATCGCCGACGAGGTTGCCGTGATCTACCAGGGCGAGATCATGGAAGCCGGAACGGTCGATGACATCTTCAAGGCACCGAGCCATCCCTACCTCAAGGGCCTGATGGCCGCCGTGCCGCATTTCGATATGAAGCCCGGCGAGAGGCTGAAGGCGCTGCGCGAAATCAACGTCGATCACGAAAGCCTTGTCGGCAAAAAAACCGCCGCAGTGAATAAAACCCCCGGCCCGCTTCTGACCGTGGACAATATCAGCAAGACCTTCACGACCCGGAAATCCAGCTGGTTCAGCCGCCGCGACGCCAACGCCACCAAGGCGGTCAACAGCGTCAGTTTTGAAATCCGCCGGGGAGAATGCCTCGGGCTGGTGGGCGAAAGCGGCAGCGGCAAGACAACCGTCAGCAAAATCCTCATGCGCGCCGTGCGCCCGGATGAAGGCTCGGTGACCTTTCACCGGCCGCAGGGCGATATCGATGTCCTCAATGCCAGGGACGGCGATCTCAAGGAATTACGGTCGAAGATTCAGATGGTCTTCCAGGACCCGATCTCGTCGCTTTCGCCGCGCATGACCGTGCGCAATCTCTTGAGCGAGCCGCTTGAAATTCATGGACGGGGCGATGCGAAATACCGCGCGGAGAAAGTCCGCAACCTCGTCAAGGCCATCGGCCTTGGCGAAAGCGCGCTGAACCGTTACCCGCACAGCTTCTCGGGCGGCCAAAGGCAGCGTATCGGCATTGCGAGAGCCCTGGCGCTCGGTCCCGAATTATTGATCTGCGACGAACCCGTTTCCGCCCTCGACGTTTCGGTACAGGCACAAATTCTCAACCTGCTCAAGGATTTGCAAAAAGACCTCGGGCTTACCTACCTCTTCATCTCGCACAATCTGGCGGTCGTGGATTATATGGCTGACCGCGTGGCCGTGATGTGCGAGGGCCGTATTGTCGAGCTGGCGCCGCGGGAAATCATGATGCGCTCCCCGGTGCATCCCTATACCAAATCGCTGCTGGCAGCCGTGCCTTTCCCCGATCTCGACCGTCCGCTCGATTTCCGCACCATCGGCAAGATCAGCGCGACGGGCAAGTTCGACTGGGGCAAGCAATTCCGCGACGAGGGTGATGGCGAAATGATCTCCGCCGATCTGGGCGACGGCCATTTCGTTCTTGCAAACGGCAATGCCGACATCCGGGAGCTTCGCCCTTGATCACGCGCCGCACCACCCTTGCCTTGATGGCCTCCGTATTTTTGCCGGCCTATGCGCGCGCCGCCTATACCGATCCCGCCTATTTCAAGGAGAAGCGGGACAAGGGCGAGTTGCCTGATATAGCGGAGCGCCTGCCGAAAAATCCGCGCGTCATCGATATGAAAGCACTTGGCCGGGAACCGGGAAAACACGGCGGCTCGGTGCGCATGCTGATCGGCGGCCAGCGCGATATCAGGCTCATGCCCATCAGCAACTATGCCCGCCTGGTCGGTTATGACGAAAAATTTGAGCTTCATCCGGACATTCTGGAAAGCTACGACGTTCAGGACGAACGCATCTTCACCTTCAAGCTGCGCGAAGGCCACAAATGGTCCGACGGCAGCGATTTGACGTCCGAGGATTTCCGCTATTTCTGGGAGGACGTCGCTCTCAACAAGGAAATCCACAAGGGCGGCCCGCCGATCGAACTTCTGGTCAACAACAATCCGCCCCTGATCGAAGTCATCGACCGGCTGACGGTGCGCTACACCTGGGAAGGTCCGAACCCGGATTTTCTGGCGAAGCTCGCGGCGGCGTCGCCCGCGCGGCTGTTCCTGCCCGCTGCCTATATGAAGCAGTTCCACATCAAATATCAGACTGCGGAAAACCTCGCCAAGCTCATCAAGAAAAACAAGACGGATGACTGGAGCGGGCTGCATATCAAGATGTCGCGGCAGGTCCGCCCGGAAAATCCCGCCCTGCCGACGCTCGACGCATGGCGCAATACGACTTCGCCGCCGGCCGAACAGTTCGTGTTCGAGCGTAACCCCTATTATCACCGTGTCGACGAAAACGGCCTGCAACTGCCCTATCTCGACCGGTTCCTGCTGAACGTCACCTCTTCCGACATCATCTCGGCCAAGACGGCGTCGGGCGATAGCGATCTGCAATATTTCGGCCTCGATTTCGCCGATTACACCTTCCTGAAGGATGCCGAAAAGCGCTTCCCATTGAAGGTAAATCTCTACAAGCGCTCTCAGGGGTCGCGGATCGCACTTTTGCCCAATCTGAATTGCGCAGATCTGGTGTGGCGGCAATGTTTCCAGGACGTTCGTGTGCGCCGCGCAATGTCGCTCGCAATAAACCGGCACGAAATCAACATGGTCTGCTTTTACGGGCTGGCAAAGGAAAGCGCCGATACGGTCCTGCCCGAAAGCCCGCTTTACCGGCCGGAATTTGCCGAAGCCTGGAGCGCCTTTGACCGGGCGATGGCCAACAGGTTGCTCGACGAAGCGGGTCTTGAGAAGCGTGACAATGCCGGCAATCGGCTTCTGCCGGATGGCCGCCCGGCCTATATCATCGTCGAGACAACAGGTGAAAGCACGCTCGAGACCGACGTGATGGAACTGGTGACGGATCACTGGCGGCACATCGGCATTGCGGTTTCCGTCCGCCCCACCCAGCGCGATGTCTTCCGCAAGCGCGCCATGGGCGGCGAGGTGTTGATGTCGGTGTGGATGGGCATGGACAATGGCGTGCCGACCCCCGACATGCTGCCGTCAGGCCTTGCTCCCACCGGCGACGACCAGCTGCAATGGCCGGTCTGGGGCATCCATTATCTTTCCGGCGGGCGCGAAGGCAAGGAGCCAGATCTGCCGGAAGCGGTGCACCTGCTGGACCTGCTTAAAAAATGGCGCCGAAGCGTCGCCGAAGAAGAGCGCGAGGCCATCTGGCTGGAAATGCTGGAAATCTACACACAGCAGGTGTTTTCCATCGGCATCGTCAACGGCGCACTGCAACCCGTCGTCCATGTCAAACGTATGCGAAACGTGCCGGAAAAGGCGCTTTTCGGTTTTGAACCCACATCGTATCTCGGCGTCTACATGCCGGATGCCTTCTGGTATGACGGAGACGCCTGATATGCTGCGGTATATTCTCAAGCGCATCCTCGTCATGATCCCCACACTGATCCTGATCTCGATGCTGGTCTTCACCATCATCGAATTGCCGCCGGGCGATTATTTCGAAAGCTACGTTGCCGAACTGCGCGCCATGGGCGAGACCGCAAACCTTGCCGAAATCGAAGAGTTGCGCATCCGTTACGGCTTCGACCAACCGGCGCCGATCCGCTATTTCCGCTGGGCGACCGGCATGCTGGTTGGCGATTTCGGTTATTCCTTCGAATATCAGCTGCCTGTAAACGAGGTGGTGGGAGACCGTCTGTGGCTGACAGTTCTGGTGTCCTTCGTCACCATCATCGTCACCTGGCTCCTGGCCTTTCCGATCGGCATCTATTCCGCCACGCACAAATACAGCTGGGGTGACTACGGCCTGACCTTCCTCGGTCTGCTCGGCATCGCCATCCCCAACTTCATGCTGGCGCTGATCCTGATGTATTTCGCCAACATCTGGTTCGGCATTTCCATCGGCCATCTGATGGACCGGGAATATCTGAACCAGGCGATGAGCTGGCCGAAGTTCAAGTCGATCCTCGAACATATCTGGATCCCCGTCCTCATCATCGGAACGGCGGGTACGGCGGGCATGATCCGCCGCCTGCGCGCCAACCTTCTGGACGAATTGCAGAAGCAATATGTCGTGACCGCCCGCGCCAAGGGGCTTCACCCCTTCAAGGTACTGATCAAATATCCGCTGCGCATGGCGCTGAATTTCTTCATCTCTGATATCGGCTCGATCCTGCCCGCGATCATATCAGGCGCGGAAATCACCGCCGTCGTGCTGTCGCTCGAAACCACCGGTCCGATGCTGATCCGGGCGCTGCAAAGCCAGGATATGTATCTGGCGGGTTCGTTCCTGATGTTCCTCGCATTCCTGACGGTGATCGGTGTTCTTGTCTCGGATATCGCCCTTGCAATACTTGACCCGAGAATCCGCTTTGGAGGTGGTAACGTCAAATGACTTCATCCATCCCCACACCGGGCGACGCCTTGCCCCATTACGTCTCGGCGGCACCGTTCGACCCGTCGCTCATCGAACCCAACACGTCTGGAATGGCGGCCTTCAGCAAGGCATCGCAGCTGCGGCTCATGTGGTGGCAGTTCCGCCAGCACAAGATCGCCGTCTGGTCCGGCGCTTTTCTGGTGGTGCTTTATCTTTCGATCCTGATCAGCGAGTTTCTCGCCCCTTACAATCTCCATACCCGCAATATCGATCATATCTACGCCCCGCCCCAGGGCATTCACCTCTTTAATGACGGCAAATTTGTCGGCCCCTTCGTTTATGGCCGGGAAATGACGCTGGACATGGACAATCTGAGGCGCGTCTACCGCGATGTGCCGACGGATATCCAGCCGCTGCGCTTGTTCTGCAAGGGCGATACCTACCATTTCTGGGGCATGATCGAGGGCAGAACCCATTTCGTATGCCCGGCCGAAGGCGGTGAGATGTTCCTGCTCGGCACCGACCGGCTCGGACGTGACGTGCTGTCGCGGATCATCTATGGCGCGCGTATCTCGCTGACGATCGGCCTTCTCGGCGTCGCCATGAGCTTCGTTCTCGGCATTGTGATCGGCGGTCTAGCCGGTTATCGCGGCGGCACGTTCGATCTCATCGTCCAGCGCATCATCGAAGTCCTGCAATCCATTCCGAGCATTCCGCTATGGCTCGCACTTGCGGCGATCATGCCAGTGACCTGGAGCCCGATCCTCGTCTATCTCGGCATCACCATCATTCTCGGTATGCTGGACTGGACAGGACTGGCACGCGCCGTGCGCTCGAAATTGCTTGCGCTTCGTGAGGAAGACTATGTTTTGGCTGCACAATTGATGGGCGCCGGCACGCCGCGCATCATTGGCAGACACCTTATCCCCGGCTTCATGTCGCACCTGATCGCGTCGGCAACGCTGACGATACCGGGCATGATTCTCGGCGAAACCGCGTTGAGCTTCCTCGGCCTCGGCCTCAGGCCACCGATCACAAGTTGGGGAATTTTGCTCACGGAGGCGCGCAGCGTCAGCGTCATTGCGCTATATCCGTGGCTTCTCATCCCGACGATTCCGGTTGTTCTCGTCATTCTGGCCTTTAATTTCTTCGGTGACGGACTACGTGATGCTGCTGATCCCTTCAGATAAAATGGAACACGCCTTGATAAACTGCTCTTCCGCCATCGCCTTTTTTGTGAAAGGCAAAAAGAGGTGTGGCCGATGACCTCCCGTTTGAACGACGCACGCATCCTCATGTACAGCCACGATTCCTTCGGCCTTGGCCATCTGCGGCGGTGTCGCACGATCGCCCACGCACTGGTCGAGGATTATCGCGGCCTCAACGTCCTCATCATCTCAGGCGCGACCATTGCCGGCGCCTTCGATTATCGCGCCCGCGTCGATTTCGTGAAGATCCCGAGCGTCATCAAGCTGCGCAACGGCGAATACACCTCCATGGACAGGCATATCGATCTTCAGGAAACGCTGAAGATGCGCCGCTCCATCATCTATCACACCGCCGAAAGCTTCCAGCCGGACATCTTCATCGTCGACAAGGAGCCCATGGGCCTTCGCGGCGAGGTGGAAGAAACGCTTACCTACCTCAAAAGCCAGGGAACCAAGCTCGTCATCGGCCTGCGTGACGTCATGGATGCGCCACAGCTGCTTGAGGCGGAGTGGAAGCGCAATGACGTGATGACCAAGATCGGCAAATTCTACGACCACGTCTGGATTTATGGCCCGCCGGATTTCCATGACCCGCTGACCGGGCTCGACGTTCCTCAAACGGTTCGCGACAAGATGGATTTCGTCGGTTTCCTGCAACGCTCCAAAACGCAGGCCGAAACCGTTGCGCACCGGCCGGAAGGCGACTATCTCCTTATCACCACCGGCGGCGGCGGTGACGGCAGCGAATTGATCGACGACGTCATCAACGCTTACCGCCATGATAGCGAACTGACCCACAAGGCACTCGTGGTTCTCGGCCCCTATATGCCGGCAGACCAGCGCCAGCGCTTCATGAGCAGCGTCGCCGATATTCCGTATATCGAGATCATCGAATTCGATAACCGCATGGAAGACCTCGTTGCCGGCGCCCAGGCTGTCGTGTCGATGGGCGGCTACAACACCGTTTGCGAGATATTGTCCTTCGACAAGCCCGCCCTCGTCGTGCCGCGCACGGTGCCGAGGGAAGAGCAGCTCATCCGCGCCAGCCGCGCATCGGAGCTTGGCCTTTTCGACATGCTTCTACCGGAAGACGCCGAGAACCCCGCAAAAATGGCCGCAGCTCTCAAAGCGCTGCCGAACCGCGCGCCACCTTCCGTCAATTCGCGGGAGCTGAAGCTCGACGGTCTGGAAAACATATCGAAACGGATAGCCGAATGGCTGCCGCCCGAGGGTGAAAAGGCGCCGATCACGCTGACCGCGTGACTGGCTCCCCGACAACCGCCGCTTCAAAAGAGACACGCGCAACGTGACCGATACAAAAAAAATCGTGGTGCTCCTCAAGGGCTATCCGCGCCTGTCCGAGACTTTCATCGCCCAGGAACTTCTGGGGCTTGAAAAGGCTGGCCTCACACTTGAACTCATGTCCATGCGTCGCCCGACGGATAAAAAACGCCACCCCGTTCATGATGAAATCCGCGCACCCGTCACCTATCTGCCGGAATATCTGCACGAGGAACCTCTGCGTGTTTTGAAAGCATTGTGGGCCTGCCGCAAGAAGCCGGGCTTCACCAAGGCGCTTCGCCGGTTTTTCAGCGATCTGCCGCATGATCTCAGCCGCAACCGCTTCCGCCGTTTCGGGCAGGCCGCCGTGCTATCCCACGAATGGCCAGCGGATGCCGAGTGGCTGCATGTTCACTTCATTCACACGCCCGCCTCGGTCGCCGCCTATGCGCACCTCATCACCGGCACGCCCTGGACGATTTCGGCCCACGCCAAGGATATCTGGACCTCCAGCGACCGCGACCTTGCCGCCAAACTGGAAAGCGCCCGCTGGGCTGTAACCTGCACGGCGAGTGGCTTTCAGCACCTCCGCGACCTTTCCGGCCTCAAGCAGAATGTGCACTTGAGCTATCACGGACTTGATCTCACCCGCTTCCCGCATTTCGACGCGCCGCGCCCGCAGAGAGATGGATCGAACGCCCTTGATCCGGTCAGGATTTTGAGTGTCGGCCGCGCGGTCAAGAAAAAGGGCATCGATATTCTGTTGCAGGCACTGGCCTCGCTTCCGCAGGATATCCATTGGCGTTTCACCCATATCGGCGGCGGTGACGAGCTTGCAGCACTGAAGAAACTCGCCGACGAGCTTGGCATTGCCGACAAGATCGTCTGGACCGGGGCAATGGACCAGAAGCAGGTGCTGGAGAATTACCGTGAGGCGGATCTGTTTGCCCTTGCCTGCCGCATCACCAGCGATGGTGATCGCGACGGTCTCCCCAATGTGCTGGTCGAGGCTGCCAGCCAGGCGCTAACCTGCATTTCCACCAATATATCAGGCATTCCAGAATTCTTTGTCAACGGTGAAAACGGGCTGCTGACGGAGCCGGAAAATCCGGCCGCCTTCGCGGAAGCGCTACGCACTGCAATCACCGATCCGCAATTGCGCCAGCGTCTGGGGAGTGCTGCCGAGAACCGTGTACGAACCGCCTTCGACAACCGCACCAGCATTGCCGAGTTGAAGGCCCTGTTCGAAACCGAGTGGGAAAAAACGCCATGACCGATGCGGAAAAGCGTCCTTCCGTTTTCTTTTACGTCCAGCACCTTCTGGGCATCGGCCATATCGCCCGTGCCAGCCGCGTTGCCAATGCCCTTCAGGCGGATGGTTTCGATGTCGTTCTGGTGACGGGCGGCACGCCGGTTCCGGGTTTTCCGGGCGAAGGCATCCGCCACGTCGAATTGCCGCCGATCGCCGTCAGCGACGAAAGCTTTTCCGGCCTTGTCGACAGCTCTGGCAAACCGGTGGATGACGACTTCAAGAAACTCCGCACGGATATGCTCATCGGCGCTTATCACGGTGCAAAACCGGATATCGTCATCATCGAGGCGTTCCCCCTTCGGCCGCAGGCAGGTGCGTTTCGAATTGCTGCCGCTTCTGGATGAGATTGAGGATAGTGAACCGCGCCCGCTCGTCATGGCGTCGCTGCGCGACATTCTGCAGGAAAAAACCAAACCGGGCCGGGACGAAGAAACCGTATCGCTGGTGAAGAAACATTTCGACGCGGTTCTGGTCCACGGTGATCCGGATTTCGTCCGGCTTGAAGAGACCTTTCCCCTTGCCGGTGAGATCAGCCAGCGCATTGTCTATACCGGCCTCGTTGCACCGCTACCGCCACCGGAACCGGCTGAGAAATTCGATATCGTGGTGTCCGCAGGCGGCGGCGCCGTTGGTGCGGCACTCGTCCGGTCAGCACTTGAAGCCGCCCCGCTGCTGGATGACATCAAGAGCTGGTGCCTCGTGACCGGCCCCAATATGCCGCAAGCGGATTTCGATGCGATCTCGGCGCAGGCAGCGGATAATGTTTCCGTTTTCCGCTTCCGCAAGGATTTCGCAAGCCTGCTCGCCGGCGCGCGGCTTTCGGTTTCGCAAGCCGGTTACAATACGGTCTGCGATATTCTTCAGGCAAAATGCCGCTCGCTCCTCATACCCTTCGCGGCCGGTGGTGAAACGGAGCAGAGCGCCCGCGCCGAACGTCTGGCGCGACTGGGACTGGCGCAGGTGCTGGAGGAGAAAGATATCTCCGCGCAATCCATGGCCGACGCGATCGAGGCGGCATTGGCCCTGCCGGAACCGGACACGATCACACTCGATCTCGACGGGGCGGCCGGAACTGCTAGAGCCCTACGCCGCCTTTTTGATGAGCGGTGAGGATCGCCTTCAACTCGCGAACCGCCGCCTCATCCGTACCCTTGCGCCCCGCACCGGTGAAACCGAGCTTTGCCACCCGGCTTTCCGGATCGTAAAACGGAACGGTGGAACAGGACGCATGGATTTCCGTGATGGGAAAGCGATCCAGCAGTGCCTGCACGATTGGCGGGCGCACACCGGCACCCGGCATGATGATAATCCGGCCGTCAGCCAGCTCGGATAACCGCGCCAGCGTCTCGATACCTTCGAGTGCCGAACGCGCACCGCCGGAAGTCAGAATTCTCGGAAAACCGAGCGCGATGGCAGCCTCCAAAGCCTCATCCATGTCGGGAACGACATCGATGGCCCGGTGCAGCGTCACATCCAGCCCATCGGCGTGACGGCGCAATTCTTCAAGCAGGGGAATATCAAGCGAGCCATCGGCAAGCGAGGCGCCAAGCACAACGCCGGAAAGCCCCGCCGCCCGTGCCGCGTCGATATCGCGTTTCATCACATCAGCCTCGTCGTGCGTGAACACGAAATCACCAGCCCGCGGCCTGATCATCACGCTCACCGGCAGGTCATATGCCGCCGCCCGATGCATGAAGCCGACAGAGGGCGTCACGCCGCCGCCGGACAGCGCCGCGCAGAGTTCGATCCGGTCGGCTCCGCCTCTGACCGCCGCTTCCAGCCCCGCCACATCGTCCACGCAAATCTCGAGAATCATCGTAACCTCTTTCATTCGAATGGCCGTTACCTGCGACGGCCCTTCCCATCAAGCGCGTAGAGCATGTAAACGCCACCAAGCCCCACAATTGCGCCCAGGATGGAGGTTCCCGAATAGTTGGAGACCTGCGTCCCAACGGCAAAAATCAACGCGCCCAGACCGGCGCCGAGGAAAATGTTGACGGCGATCAGCGAGCTTCCAAGCCCCGGTCGGTCCGCGATCAGTTCCTGCAAGTAAGTGATCGGGATACTGATGATGGCGGCAGCACCCAGCGCGCTGATGACAGTCTGGGCATAGATATGCCATGGCGCGGAAGCGAGCCCCTGCAGGATGAGATAGACGGCATAGAGCACTGCTCCCGCCGCAAGTGTCAGCGTTTGCGGCACCTTCTTCTCGATCCAGCCCCACAGGAGAATGAAAACGATCTCCAGCGCGGCAACGATGCCCGCGACAATACCGATATCCGCGACCGTGCCCTTCGCTTGGCCCGTTATGATGAGCGAGCGTATGGAATCATTGAGATGCAGCATTGAGCAGATCAAGGCGATGGCGATGATGCGCAGCAGCACCCGCCGCGAGCCGATTTCAGCAAGCGAAGCACGCAAACCGAACCGCGCCTGCGTGTTCACCGATACCGGCGTGGCGGCGCGCGGCAGACAAAAGGCCACGAGCAGAAAGCAGATAAGTGCGCAAATGCCTGAAAACAGGAAAGCCGTCAGCATATTGCCGGAACTCACCAGAAAAATACCGACGATGCCGGGCACCAGCACCCAGGAGAGCGAGATGGTTGCGCGCATGATCGAATTCACGGCGATCATATCGCCTGTCGAAAGATTGCGGGCATCGGCACGCACATGCGCGAAAATCAGCGAGTTCATCGCCCCGAAAATCGGCAGGAGAACCAGCTTGGCGCTCACGAAAGCCGTGGCATTGCCAACCAGATAAACCAGCATATAGCCGCTGACGCCAAAGAGCGCGATGAGCAGCATGGGCTTGCGATATTCGCCTAGCCTGTCGGCGACGATGCCCATCAGCACGCTGGCGCTGACATTGATGACGGCGGCAAACAGCATCAGCAGGGAATAGACGGTGTTGCTGAGCCCGATTTCGCGAATGCCGATCACCGCCTGATAAGGGGCGGTCGCGGCATTCGAAAAGCCGAAGAAAAGAATGGCGAGCGCCCCGATGCGGATCGACGGATTGTTGATAACGATGGAAAGAGCCGACGGCATGAAGGTTCGCCTGAGATGATCCGGCTGGGCCGGATCGCTGGATGAAAAGCTATCGAACCGCTGTCATCGCCAGCGGGCCGAAAGGATAGGTTGCGGCATATAATCGAAATGCGGCTTCCATGGGTAAAAATCGCCATCCCGGCGGCGATTGGGAAGGTTTTCGATATCCTGATTGATAACCCCTTCCGTCAGCGCCATGAGGTTGGGATTGGCGATGGGCGCGAGCTCCGGCGAAAGATAACCTGATTTGACGACCAGCAATCGCACCGCCTTCGGATCGAAACCGAGACGGGTGAAATCCGACATCATGTGATAGGGCCTGCGCCGCGCCGCCAGAATGACGGTGATACCCCCAATAGCGACCACAGCCTGCCGCTGACCCCTAGCACCTGGATCGTCCAGTTTCAGGACCTCGGCTTCGACGGTGACGGAGGGGCTCTCTGGATCAAGACTGCCGCCGATCTTCACAAAAAGCTTGGCCCCCTCACCCGCCGCAAAACAGGCTTCGACCGCTGGCCGGTCGGTGATGCCGCCCATCAGCGCGCCCTGCCAGTTGCGCGTAATCAGCGCCGCCAGAACATCGGCACGATCGCCCACTCCGCCGCCGGTCGGGTTGTCGCCCGAGTCTGCAAGAATGATCGGGCTGGTGGTCGTCTTTTCCGCAATATCCATGATAGCATCAAGCGGCTCGGTCACGGGACCGAAACGAAAATCCTGCCGGGCATTCCAGTAGGATTGCGCAATCTCGGCGGCAACCGCCTGCGCGGCCTCCCTGTCCGTCCCCGTCACCACAGCACAGGCCGTTGCCCTTGGTTCGTCGGCCCAGACGTAGCCGATCATGAAATTCGCATCCCATATGCCGGGCCGGGCATCGTGATCCGGTAGGACGGCATAGAGGCTTTTGGCCGGTTCATCTTCCGTGGAGGTCTTTTCACCCGGCAGCAGAACAGGGATTTTCGCCCAGGCCACACCGGGCTTCTCACCCGTTTTCAGTGCCTTGAGGAGCATCGTCCACGCCCGCACCATCGTCTCGCGCACATCGATATGCGGCGCAGTTCGGTAGCCGGCGAATATATCCAGTTGATCGATGATCTTCTGGCTGACGTTGCCGTGCAGGTCGTAGCTGGCAGAAACGACCACATTCGGCCCGACCACGGCGCGGGCGCTGGAAATCCAGTCGCCTTCCGCATCGTCCATGCCTTCGACATTCATCGCGCCGTGCATGGCGAGATAAAGTCCATCCAATGGTAATGAGGCTTTCAGACGCTCGAGGAATTCCTGCTTGAACGCATCATAGGCCACGCGCGAGACCGGACCACCCGGCACCGCCCGCGCATGTAGAAGCGGCAGCACCTCTGCCCCGCCTTCGCCCAGAAAATTGAAATACTCGGCCTCCAGCAACTCCGCGCCGCGAAAAACGCGAAAGTCTTCCTGACGCATCAGCACCGGCGAATAGGTGCTGCATTCGGTATGAATACCACCAACGGCAATACGCATCTCGCCTTCCTCTCAATAAACCGGGCTCAAGGGGACGATGGCGGAGAAACGCAGCCAATCCTTCTGCGCTTTTGGCGTCCACGCCGCCTCGGCAATGGCCGGCAGTCTCGGGAAAACCAGATGGTTGAAATAGGCACGGTTGAGGAAATGTTCCGACCAGATGCAGGCCTGAACGCCTTTCATCCGCTCCTTCAATTCCTCAGGAAAATCGCCCACCGCCTCATAAGCATAGGTATGCGAAGGCGGAACGGTGCCGGCCCAGCTTGCGCCCGGCTCCTGCCAGGCTTCATCCTGCACCATGTCGAGATAATAAGCCTGTCCCGGCGTCATCACCACGTCATAGCCCTGCTTTGCAAGCTCAAGGCCAACTTCCGGCTTCTGCCAGGCCATCAGCAATGTGCCAGCCGGATCAACGCCGCCGCCATGCGAAACTTCGTCCCAGCCGGCAAGCTGACGGCCGCGCTCATGCAACATCCCCTGAATACGTTTCATGAAATAGGACTGGATGCCGAAGGTGCCGTCGAGCCCTTCCTTTTCCATCAATGCCTTGGCAAGCGGCGAGGCAAGCCACGAACCATCCGCAACCTCGTCGCCACCAATATGGATCAGCCGCGAGGGGAAGAGTTCCACCATCTCGTCGAAGATCTTGCCGAGGAACTCATAGGTCGGCTCGATGGCCGGATTGAGCGCATTATTGGGATATCCCTGCACCGAGCGGTAGCTGTCCGGTGCCTCCTGCCCGTCCGTCAACTCCGGATAGGCAACAAGAGCCGCCGTGCTGTGGCCGGGAATATCGACTTCCGGCACGATTTCGATGTTCAATGCGGCCGCATGCGCAACGACCATGCGCACATCGTCCTGGCTATAATAGCCGGAAACGGGTTCGGCCCCGTTGCCAAGCTGCGGCAGAAGCGGCGCATCAGGGCCGCGCGTCGCGCCAACGGTGGTCAGCAGCGGATAAGCCTTGATTTCAAGCCGCCACGCCTCGTCATCGGTCAGGTGCCAATGGAACCTGTTCATGCGCAGCCAGGCGAGAATATCGATAAGCCGCACGACATCATCAGTCGGATAGAACTGCCGCGAGACATCAAGATGGCAACCGCGCCAGCTGTAACGCGGTGCATCGGTGATGGTGCCGGAGGCCGGGAAGCGGAACTTGGGATCGATCCGCGCGCCATGCAGCAATTGCGCCAGCACCGTCAGGCCATATTGCAAACCGGCAGCGGCCGAATATTCCACGACAACGGCTTCATCCGAGAAAGACAGGCGATAACCTTCCGCCTCCAGGCCGCTATGTTTCTTGAAGCGAAGCGGTTTGCCCTCATGAACCGGCGCAAGGCTGAAAGGCACATGCCCAACGGCAAAAAGCCTGCGGAACAGAGACAGCACGGTTTCCACCGCAAGCACTTCCTCAGCCTTTGCATCCTCCGTCGGGAAAAGTGCGACGGGGAAGGCCTCGCCGGGCTCGGCATCGATTTCCGCTGGCCAGGGCTGGATGGAAAAGGGCAGATCGAGCTTTCCTTCGGGAAGCAGGACCGGCGCGGGCTCGCTGTGACGCCCGTCCAGCATCAAATCGCCGACA
This sequence comes from Rhizobium sp. AN73, assembly GCF_030757975.1. Lineage (NCBI taxonomy): Bacteria > Pseudomonadati > Pseudomonadota > Alphaproteobacteria > Hyphomicrobiales > Rhizobiaceae > Rhizobium > Rhizobium sp. AN73. Next base: position 2,856,159 of record NZ_JARWME010000002.1, on the reverse strand, counting down.
TCAACGGCGCGATGCGTACCGTCGGCAAGGCTGACATAGGCGGATTTCGCCCCGTCCGTGCGATGGCGGGCGGGTCTCAGCAGACCATCGACGGTGAAACGCCAGGATTTTCCAGCCTCGAGCACGAAGCCGGGCGGCGGCGCAAACTCATGGAAATTGGCATTGCGGCGCAGATAAACGGCATTGCCGCAAACGGGCTTGTCGATGGTCCGCGTCAGCGACGTGTAGACGATCCGGAAATCCTTCAACGGCTCATGGGAAAGATTGACCAAGGTAAAGGTAAACCCGCCCGAGGCGGAATTTTCGAGCGGATGCCATGAATTTTCAAGACGATATTGTGCGAGCGCCATGATGCTCCCCTTTATTGCGCATTGAACCCTCTGGAGGGCTTTGATCAGTAGTGTTCGGATTGCGAGAAAGTACGGGCAAGTGGGGCTTGCCCCGCCGTCAGCCCGCAGTCGACCGGCAGGCACACGCCGCTGATGGCGGCGGCCTGTGGGCCGGCCAGAAAGGCGACGGCGTTGGCCACATCTTCGGGCTTTACGATGCGCTGCAACGGATACCAGTGCTTCGCTTCCTCGAAGACCTGAGGATTGGCCGCGGCCCGCGCCTCCCACGCCTGCGTGCGCACGGTGCCCGGTGCAACGGCGTTGGAACGGATGCCGAATTTTCCGTATTCGACGGCGATCAGCTTCGTCAGATGGATCAGCCCGGCCTTTGCCGCGCTATAGGCGGGATGGCCGAACACAGCCATGCCGTTGACAGAAGTGATATTGATGACAGACCCCTCAGTCCGCTTCAGCGCTTCCTCGAAAGCCCTGAAGCAGAGAAACGGTGCTTCCAGATTGAGCGCATTATCCTTGCGCCATATTTCCGCGGTTGTGTCGTGCAGACTGACCGCCCTTGCAGCACCCGCATTGTTGACGAGGGTCGCGACATCGCCCAGCTCCGCGACCTCCAAGGCCAGCCTTGCAAGGTCTTGCGGATCGGTAACATCGCAGGTTTTCGAAACGAAAGCGGGACCGGAAAGCAGGGAAAGTGCATTGGCAAGGGCGTCGGGATCGATATCCACCAACACCACCTTTGCATGGCTTTCAGAAAGCGCCGCGGCAATTGCCCGGCCTATGTCACCTGCCGCCCCCGTTACGACGGCGACCCGGTCTTTCCTGTCCTGCATCTCATGCCACTCCTTCGAAGCTTTCAAATCAGTCTCGGAGCGGAATTTTCAGGCAAAACCGCTCACAGTTTTCACCATCCCGCCTTCAGTCACCCAGCAATTGCCGGTCATCCGGATCGCGATGTTCCACGAGTTGCTGCTTGATGTGACGCAGGGTCACCATCGACCGTTGCCGGTGGTGGTAGGCAGCAAGGGTCGCCAGAATATCGACGGCAGCCAGATAGGCGTAACGCGATGAGGTCGGGCGGAAGATATTGTTTCCCTCGGGCACGTTGACGGCCACGACGATGTCGGCGGCCATGGCGACAGGCGTATCGCTCTGGGTGAGCGCAATGGTGGTGACCCCCATTTCGCGCGCCAGCCTGAAGCATTTCACCAGCTCCATGTTGCGGCCGGAGAAGGAGGAACCGATAATCACGTCCTCCTTACGCGCGGCAGCCGTCATCATCAGTTGCATGCTGTGGTCGGCGCTGGTGGAAACACGCAGGCCCAGGCGAAACAGCCGGTTTTGAACTTCCGACGCGATCATCGAGGAATTACCGCCGGCACCGAAGGCATAGATCATGCCGCTATTGGCAATCTTGATCGCCGCTTCGTCGGCAAGGGCGGGGTCGAGCGTCTTGTGCAGCAGGAAAAGCGCCTCCTGTGCCTTGGCGAGCACTTCCTCGGCGACATCCGACGGGCCGGTGCTGGTCGGTTCCGAGGTAAGGTAGCGAATGCCCACATAGGCGGTCTTGGCGAGGCTGACCTTGAAATCCGAAAAGCTCTGGCAACCCAGACGCCGGCAGAAGCGCGTCACCGTCGGCGGAGAAACCTCGGCGCGAGCGGCAAGCTCGATGATCGAGGCATTGACGGCGAATTCGAAGTCCGAAACCAGAATATCGGCGATCCGCCGTTCCGATTGCGAGAACTGTCCCCTGTCGTCTTGAATCCTTGCGAAAATATCCATGCTCACCGGTCTCCGTTCTGCCAAAACTTAAGGCTTGGCCCCGTTTCCGATGCATCCTAATCCGAGACGCCCGTCAACCGTACATACCCATGAATCGACCATGCTTCGTCCCGTTGACGACACGCCGGATATCCTCAATCTGAAAATTATTTTCTCTGTTGATTGATAGATGAGCATATGCCAACAATCTTCGCCAGAGAAATCTCCAAACTGTGAAAATAATTTCAACGACGGACCCAAATCATGCGCGATCCATTCAAAAATCCCTTTCCCGAAACAAACGTCGCCCGCCACTCCATCTGGGAGATGCTGGTGACGCGGGATATCGACGCTTTCCTCACTGCCGACTGGTCGAAGGTCGCGGATGATTTCGTCGAGGACGGCTTTCTCGGCATCAACGCCAACCGGGATGCGAACCCGGATAACTGGCGCCTGTCCTTCCCCTCGCTTGAGGCCTATCGCGACGAATGGCTGCGACAGGCGAAGGATTTCCAGACACAGCAATTCGCTGAAGACCCGCGCAATGCGATCTTCACGACCACCACGCTGGAAGAGATCGAAGTGGAAGGTGAGACCGCGCTGGTACGCAAGAAGTTCGACGGCGGGCTTCGCAAGGCCGATGGCAGCTTCGACGTGATGAAATGGCAGACGCTCTATTATTGCCGGGTGCATGAGGGACGCTGGAAGATCAGCGGTTTCACCGGCTACATGCCCAATCCCATGCCGTGATCCAGCGGACATGCAAGAGAATATCGAGCGCCGGGCCAAAAGCCCGGCGTTGCTTTTTCGTCTGGCGACGACAGAAGAAGACCGCCGAAAACGGATCGCGTCAGGAAAAACCGGGCATGGGGAGACAGATTTCATGGCCCGGTTCCCGCCCATTATTGTATCAGCTTGAGGACGGAAAGATCGACACGCCGTTCCAGCGCGATACCGCTCTCATCAAACAGATGGCAATCCGATGCCTTGATACCGGTGACGATGAGTTCATCGACGATGACAGGCGCGGAACCGGAAAGAAGCGCGCAATAATTTTCACCCGTCGGCGCGACACCGTAAGCGATGGTATTCACCCCCAGCCGCTCGATGACGCTGGGCGAAACCTTGATATTGAGGTCGGCTGTTTCGAGACCGGTATGTTCCGGGCGAATGCCGAGCGTCAGCTGCGTGCCTTCAAGACCGGCGCGCGGCTCCACCGGCACGGTAATCGTCTGGCCCTCATACTCCACCGTCACACCTTCGGCGCTGACGGATTTGCAGGTGACCTTGAGGAAATTCATTTTCGGATTGCCGATGAAACCGGCGACAAACACGTTCGCCGGCTTGTGATAAAGCTCGAGCGGCGCGCCAACCTGGGCGATTTCGCCGCCATTCAGCACCACGATGCGTTCGGCCATGGTCATGGCTTCTACCTGGTCGTGTGTCACATAGATCATCGTCGCCTTCAGCGTCCGGTGAAGATTGGTGAGTTCGATGCGCATGTCGGCGCGAAGTGCCGCATCAAGGTTGGAAAGCGGCTCGTCGAACAGGAATATCTTCGGCTCGCGAACGATGGCGCGGCCGATCGCGACGCGCTGGCGCTGGCCGCCGGACAACATGCCGGGGCGCTGCTGCAGGCGCTGGTCAAGTTGCAGGATCTTGGCGACGCCCTCGACCTTTTCCTTGATCTTGGCCTCTTCCATCTTTTCGACGCGGAGGGGAAATGCGATGTTTTCGAAAACCGTCATATGCGGATAAAGCGCATAGGACTGGAAGACCATGGCGATGCCGCGTTTCACCGGCGGCAAGTCATTGACCTTCACACCGTTGATGACGATATCACCGGCGGAAATATCCTCAAGGCCGGCGATCATACGCAGCAATGTGGATTTGCCACATCCCGAGGGGCCGACAAAAACGACGAACTCGCCATCCCTGATGTCGAGCTGAACGCCCTTGATGACTTCGAAATGTCCATAGTTCTTGCGGACGTTGTTGAGATAAAGCTGACCCAAAACTTGCCTCTCCCGTCACCAGCCGACATCAGGCTGCGTTCAGAGACGTTCCGCAACACGGGAAAAATCGCGTCGAACCGGAACCGTTGAAAAACACAAGACGCCCCTTCCGTCATAACGGCAGGCATTCTCGCGGCGGATTATTGGGTTGCGGGCGATCTGCGCCCGCAACCGTATCAATGTGGATTATTTGTACTGCTCGAGAGCGGCAGAGGCCTTCTTTGCGGCATCTTCCGGTGTTGCCTTGCCGGTAACGACAGACTGCACCATCTCGATCATCGTGTCCTGGAAGCCCTTGTAGTCAGTAAAGAGCGGCTCGGGACCGCCATAGGCGATACCGTCGATCAGCGGCTTCCAGAAGGGGTCCTTGGCGATGAATTCATCAACCTTGGGCGACGGACGAAGCGGGGTGAGGCCAGCGCCGCCCTGCAGCTCATATTCGCCCTGCGGGCCGGGCGAGGTGATGAATTTGGCGAATTCGGTCGCCTTTTCTTCCACGCCGGTTCCCTTGAAGATCGCCAGGCTGTCGGTGATGAGCAGCGTGCCGGGGCCCTTGGCTTCAGGGCCGAGCGGCAGGGTTGCGATACCCCAGTTGATCTTGGTTTCCTGCAGGCGGGTTGCGGCACCCGATCCGGCCTGGATCATGCCGACCTTGCCATCGAGGAAGATGGCGCGGATTTCGTTCTGCTCATAGGCCGTCGGACCTTCGACGGAATAGGGCGTGATATCCTTGTAGGCCTTAAGCGCTGCGAGAACCTGCGGGCTGTCAACGGTGATCTTGTCGCCATCGATGACCTTGCCGTTGTTGGTGTAAACCCAGTGCATGAACTGGTGCATGGTATTGTCGAAGGTCTTGGCGGGCAGGCCGTAACCGGCAACGCCGGTCTTTTCCTTGATCTGCTTGGCAAAGGCGATCTCTTCAGCCCAGGTCTTCGGCGGCACTTCCGGATCGAGACCGGCCTGCTTGAACAGGTCCTTGTTCCAGTAGAGCGCCTTGGTCGAGAAAGCGACCGGCACGCCCCACTGCGTATCCTCGAAGGTGACCGTGTCGACGATGTTAGGGTAATAGGTCTTCTTTTCGTCTTCCGTCATCGGCACCGGAACGATGAGGTCGTTCTGGGCGAACTGCTTCAGCGTGCGCGAACCGACATAGGCCATGGCGACCGGGGTGCCGGCGGCAGCGAGCGTGGTTGCCTTGTCCTGGCACTGAGCCCAGCCGACGACTTCCGGAACGACCTTGTATCCGGCATTCTTGCCTTCCCATTCCTTGATGTATTTTTCATGGATGGGGTCCATCTTGTCGCCGCAATAGATCCAGCTGATCTCCTTGTCGGCGGCGTGTGCCGCCACCGTGCCAAGGGCAGTGGAACCGGCAAATGCGAAAGCGCAAAGCGCCAATCCGTAATGTTTCAGTGCCATAATTAGTCTCCCGTTTTCTGGTGGTCGTTCCTATTGTTGATTATTTCACCGCGCCGGCGGTAAGCCCGCTGACGAGATAGCGTTGCATGAAGAAGATGACGACCATGGCCGGCGCAATGCCGACGAAGCTGGCCGCCATCAACTCATTCCAGACGACTTCCTGACGACCGAAATAGGCGAACAGGCCGATGGGCAGCGGCATATATTCGGTCTTGGAATTGAAGGTGAGAGCGAAGATGAACTGCTGGGCATAAGCGCCGATGAAGGTGGTGATGGACACAACCGCGATGCCCGGCATCGCAAGCGGCAGGATCACCCGGCGGAAGGTATAGAAGTAGCTCGCGCCATCCACATAGGCCGCCTCCTCCAGTTCACGCGGGATACGCAGCATGTAGGTCCGCAAAAGCCAGATAGCGGTGGGGATCAAAAAGGCGGCACCGGGAATGATCATCGCCAGATAGGTGTTCAGCACACCCATATTGCGCATCAGCCGGTAAAGCGGGATCAACAGCACCGCGCCGGAAAACATGTTGATGGCCAGAAATGCGCCGAGCAATTGTCCGCGCCCGCGAAACTGGAACCGGGCAAAGGCATAGGACGCCGGCACCACCAGCAGCAGGACGATAATGGTCGAGATCGTCGAGATGAAGAAGGAATTGAAGACGTAGCGGGCAAAGCCCGGAACGCTGACCCACATGGTCCGGTAGGCTTCGAAGGAGCCGTTTTGCGGCCAGAACTTGTAGGGCGAGGAGAAAAGCAGGCTGAGCGGCTTCAGCGAAACCAGAAATCCTTCCACGAAGGGCGCCAGCACAAAGGTCAGGAACACGGCGATGCCGCAATAGATCCCGACGATTTCATACCACCTGTAACGGTTGATCATCGCATTCTTGTCGGTCATCGGCTGGCCTCCTGCGAGATACGGCTGGTGATGCGGAAGTAGAAATAGGTGAAGATCGACAGGAAGATGCAGATCAGCACGGCGCGAGCTGCACCCTCACCGTATTTGTAGGAACCGATCGCCGTTTTATAGGTGTCGATGATCATGGTGGTCGTCTGGCCTGTCGGCCCGCCCTGCGTCAGGATCCAGATGATATCGAACGAGTTGAAGGTCGAAATCAGCGAGATCATCGACATGGTGATCATGGCGGGCAGCATCAGCGGCAGCGTGATGCGGCGGAAGCGGTAGGTGCGGCTGGCGCCGTCTGTCCAGGCTGCCTCGTAGAGATCCTGCGGAATGGCCTGGATTGCCGCCAGCAGATAAAGCGTCACCATCGGCACGCCGATCCACACATCGGTAATGATCGTCGCCCAGAAAGCCGTGCTGCCATAGGCGAGGAAAGCAACCGGACCGTTCACCAGACCGATGTTCTGCAGGACACCGGAAATCATGCCGAACTGGCCGTTATACATCCAGCCCCACATGAAGATGCCGATAGCCATCGGCACGATCCAAGGCGGCATCGTCAGGATGCGAAACAACGCCCGGCCGGGAACGGCCGAATTCAGCAGCACTGCACCACATGTGCCGATGATCATCTTTATCGAGACGGAAAAGAACGTCCAGATAAAGGTCCGCGTGATGACCCCGGCAAAAGTCTCGTTGAAGATCTTCTCGTAATTGAAGAACCCTACCCAGTTCGTCGTCTTTTTCAGCGACGCATCGGTGAAGGACAGGATGAAGGTATCGACGAGCGGATAAGCAACGATAACCGTGATGTATAAAAGTGCCGGCAGAAGAAGAAGCCAGGCAAAGACGACCGCGCTGCGTTTCGCATCCATCGCCGCGCCCCTCAAGCCGATTTCACGGCGGGTGATTTCGGCTGCCCGTGGAGCGCCAGATCGTATTCCTCCCAGACGGGTTTGAGGTCGACCACCTTGCGGCCATGGCGCGCCTCGTCCATGGCAAGCGCCAGAATGCCGGCCTCGATCGCATCGAGGGCGGAAACCGGGAGCGGCGTACCCTTGACGATATGGGCGATCACGTCTTCGGCCATCTGCTCGTCGGCACCATAATGCTGCGAAAGCGTGGTTGCTGCCGAATAGGTCTTCGCGACGGTCTTTTCGTTGGTCCGGGCATTATGCACGTTCAGGAAGCCACGCACGAAGTCGCCTTCCGCCATGCCCTTGGCGCCGATGACGCAGAAACGGCGGAAATCGTCGGGAACGTTTAGATTGGTATGGAAGGCAAGCGACGCGCCGTTCTCATATTCGACGATCGCCGTCTGGTAGTCGATGATGTCTCCGTCACTGTCGAAGACCTTTTCGGAGCCCATCCAGCCGCTCGGCTTGCGATGGTAGACCTCCATGTCGTTGATGCCGTCATTTTGCGGAGCATTCGCGGGCGTGAAGCTCTTGCGCCCGCCGAAGCTCGAGACGAAACGCGGCCGCGCACCGACCACGCCATTGTAAAGATCGAGGTCGTGGCAGCATTTTTCCAGCATGAAGGAACCGGAATAATTCTCGTAGCGCCGCCAGTCGCGCATGAAGAATGCGCCATGATAGGGCGGAATATGCTCCGAAGCCTCAATGGAAACGACATCACCGAGCTTGCCCTCGGCCTGCGCCGCGCGCAGATCGCGGTAAAGCGGCGAATAACGCAGGACCAGACCGACCAACAACCGCTCATGGCCGTGCTTATTGAGCAACCGGGCGAGTTCGAGGCTTTCCTCGATGCTGACGACTATCGGCTTCTCGGAGAAGATGGTGCAACCGGCTTCAAGCCCGATGCGGATATGCTCCAGATGCATATGGTTCGGCGAGCCGATCATCAAAAGATCGAATGTCTCGCCGGCGATCAGTGCCTCCGGGCTATCATAGGCCTTGCCGGCCGAAATGCCTTTTTCTTGCAGACCCGGCAGACCGGCCGGGGCGGGATCGACATAACCGACGATCTCGAAATCCTTGTCGATCTCGTGAAAAACGTAGCCCAGATAACCGAGACGGAATCCGAGTCCGATAATTCCCACCTTCATGAACTTTGTTCCCTGTTCATTCGTAATTCATTTTCGCAGAAGCAACCATTTCTGTGCTGGTTATTCAGATATCTGCGATAATTTTCCGCCACGATGAAATTAATTTTCATGACGGTCAAGTTAAATTCGATCGCACGAATCTTGATGAAGGTCGGAGATCGATGTTTCCCGGCGAAACGGAACAACCCGACCACCGACGCAAAAAACAATACCAAAAAAATGCCAATCGTCTAGAGCAATTACCATCACCGGAAAATTTTTTTGGTTAATGCGAAAATATCAAGCACATAGCCTTATTATTTGGCAAAAGGTCGAAAAAAACACCGATTAATCGTACAAATTCGCCAATGGTTTTATTTTGGTATTGCCGATTATGATGCATATGGTATAGCCGGAACTCGCCACATCGATTGTGACAGAGGTTATGGATGAACGGGGCAGTGCTTAATCTGGACGACCTGCAATCGGGAGGCGGCGGCCCGCTGTACCTGAAACTGCGTCAGACGATTGAAGATGCCATCAATGGTGGCCGCCTCAAACATGGCGATGCCTTGCCGCCCGAGCGCGATATTGCCGAAAGCGCCTGTGTCAGCCGCGTCACCGTGCGCAAGGCGGTGGACGATCTGGTCCGCGATGGTCTTCTGGTCCGCAGGCACGGTTCGGGCACCTTCGTCGTCAAACCCATCACCCGCATGCAGCAGCCGTTGACCAAGCTCACCTCATTTACGGAGGACATGCGCCGCCGGGGCATGGCTGCAAGCACGCGCTGGCTGGACAGGGGATTGTTTTACCCGACCGGCGACGAGATGATGGCTCTCGGCCTTTCCCAATCCGCCATGGTTGCCCGGTTGACGCGACTGCGCCTTGCCAACGATCAGCCGATCGCGCTCGAAATAACCAGCCTGCCGGGCGATATTCTGCCGGACCCGCAACTGGTGGAAAACTCGCTCTATCAGGAGCTTGAGAAAAACGGCATCCGCCCCGTCCGCGCCATTCAGCGCATCTCCGCCCGCAACCTGACGGACGAGGAGACCATGTTGCTTGGGGTTCCGCCGGGATCGGCTGCACTTTCCGTCCAGCGTATGGCCTATCTCGAAAGCGGACGCCTCATGGAAATATCTCGCGCCCTTTACCGCAGCGACGCCTACGATCTCGTCGCCGAACTGACAATGACCTCCGAGTGAACCATATCGACCAAGGACACAAAACGATGACAACCCTGATGCGCCAGGAAATCAATGAGATTCCCGATGCCGTCGCCCGCCTGCTGGACAATGCCGATGCCGCATTCCGCGAAGCCGGAGGCAAGCTGAAGGCTCGCGATCCGGCCGTTATCGTCACCATTGCGCGCGGATCGTCCGATCACGCCGCGCATTTCCTGAAATATGCGATCGAATTGCAGACCGGGCTTCCGGTCGCCTCGCTCGGCCCCTCGCTCGCCTCGATCTACCAGACGAAACTGCGGCTGGAACGGGCGGCGGCCTTCGCCGTATCGCAATCGGGCAAAAGCCCTGACATCGTTGCTTTGGCGGAAAGCGCCCGCAAGGGCGGCGCGCTCACCTTCTCCCTCGTCAACACCTTGCCTTCCCCCCTTGGCGAGGCCGCCAATCACGCCATCGACATCCACGCGGGACCTGAGAAGGCGGTTGCCGCCACCAAGTCCTTCGTCAATTCCATCGTCGCCGGCCTCGCGATCCTTGCCGAATGGACGGAAGACAGCCTGCTGGCCAAGGCCGTCAGCGCCCTGCCACAGAATTTCGCCAAGGCAATCGCACTCGACTGGAGCCATATCGCCGAGGCGGTGAAGGGCGAGGATTCACTTTATATGCTGGGCCGTGGCCCCGCCCTTGCCATTGCTGCGGAAGCCGCATTGAAGTGCAAGGAAACCTGCGAGTTGCATGCGGAAGCCTATTCGTCGGCGGAAGTCATGCACGGGCCCGTCTCCCTCGTCGCGCCGAAATTTCCCATCATCGCTTTTGCCGCGCGCGACCGCGCCGAGACTTCCGTGACGGATATTGCCGCAAGCCTTGCCCATAAGGGCGCAAATGTTTTCGTCACGTCAGCCAAAGGCAGCCCGGCCAAGCCCCTACCCTTCGTGGAAACCAACCATCCGCTGACCGATGCCCTGTTGCTGATCGCGCCGTTTTACGGCTTCATCGAGCAATTGTCGCGTGCACGGGGCTTCAACCCGGATGCCCCCGTGGCATTGAAGAAGGTTACGGAAACCCAATGAGCGGCATCAAGGCATTTGTCGGCGCCCGCATTTTCGATGGCGCCGCTTGGCACGATGGCAAGGTGCTTCTGACCCGCGACGGGCATGTCGCTGATATCACAGACCAAGCGCCCGCCAGGGCAGAGCTTATCGATGCGGACGGGCTGTTGATTGCGCCGGGCTTCATCGACCTTCAGGTCAATGGCGGCGGCGGGGTTATGTTCAACAACCAGCCGGATGTGGCAGGCATTGCCCGCATCTGTTCCGCCCACGCCAAATTCGGCACCACGGCGCTGATGGTCACGCTCATCACCGACCGGCCGGACGTGACAGCCAAAGCGGCACAGGCGGGCATTGCCGCAGGCAAGGCACATGTGCCCGGTTTCCTCGGCCTGCATTTCGAGGGACCGCATCTTTCCGTTGCGCGCAAGGGCACGCATGATCCGGCGCTGATCCGCAAGATGGAGACGACCGATCTCGCTGTTCTGACAGCTTGCAAGACGGAGCTGCCCTTCGTGCTGACGACCATTGCCCCGGAAAACGTGACGGTTGAGCAGGTTGCAGCACTCAGGGACGCCGGCATCGTCGTCAGCCTCGGCCATACCGATATGGGTCTCAGCGTGGCGACGGCCTATGCTGAAGCCGGCGCATCGATGGTGACCCATCTCTTCAACGCCATGAGCCCGCTCGGTCACCGTGAACCTGGGCTGGTCGGGGCAGCGCTTTCAAACGGCAAGCTGGATTGCGGGCTTATCGCCGACGGTTTCCATGTCGATCCGGCAGCAATCGGCATTGCGCTCCGTGCCAAGAACGGTCCTGCCCGCATCTTCCTCGTCACCGATGCCATGTCCACCATCGGCACGGATGATGACGGTTTCGAACTGAACGGCCGGCGGGTCTATCGCAACGGCGGCAGGCTGACGCTTGCCGACGGTACGCTGGCGGGCGCGGATATCGACATGCTCTCCTGCATCCGCTTCATGCATGAGAAGATGAAAACACCGCTGGAAGAAGCTTTGAGAATGGCATCCGCCTATCCGGCGCAGGCAATCGGCGCGTCGGCCAAGGGAAAACTTCTGCCCGGCTTCGATGCGGATTTCGTCATGCTGACACCAGACCTCCAGATGCATTCCACATGGATATCAGGAGAAAAAATCTACGATGCCACGCGTTCTGGAGTGTGAACCATGATCGTTTGTTTCGATATCGGCGGAACGACCATCAAGGGCGCGATTGCCCATGCGCCGGACGATATTCGCCCCGTGCCGCGCATACCGACGCCAAAGACCAGTTTCGAGGACTTTGCCGCCGGCCTCAAATCCGTCATCGACAGTAGCGGCGGCACACCCGACTGCGTGTCACTGTCGATTGCGGGCGTCATCGATCTCGACACCGGCAGGGCAACGGTCGCAAACATTCCGAGCATTCACCGCAGAGTGTTAAAAGACGATCTGGAAAAAGCCCTGAACCTTCCCGTCATTGTTTCGAACGATGCGGATTGTTTTGTGATCGCAGAATCGGAAATCGGCTCCGGACGGGGACATCGCGTCGTCTTCGGCGTCATCCTCGGATCGGGTGTTGGCGGCGGGCTGGTGATCGACGGCAAGCTCATCAACAGCGACGGCGGATTTGCCGGCGAATGGGGGCACGGGCCAGTGGCCGCGACTTTGGCCGGCAACCCGCCTGTATCGCTGCCGCGCTTCGAATGCGGTTGCGGCCTCACCGGCTGTGTCGATGCAATCGGTAGCGCTCGCGGCATGGAAAAGCTGCACTCACATCTTCACCGGCAAGATATGACCAGCGAGGATATTATTGCCGCATGGCAGGCGGGAGATGCGGAAGCAGCAAGAACCATCGATGTCCTCGTCGATATTCTCGCCTCGCCGCTGGCGATGGTGATCAACGTCACCGGCGCAACCATTGTCCCGGTGGGCGGTGGGCTTTCGAACTCCAGAGAACTTCTGACCGCACTGGACGAGGCGGTCAGAAGCCGCATTCTCAGACGCTTCGACCGCCCGCTGGTCGTGCCTGCCATCTGCCGGATCGAGCCGGGTCTGATCGGTTCTGCGGTTATCGGGCTGAAATATGCGAAGGAAATCGGCAACCCCGCCTGAGTTGCCTTATACCGTCTCTATCTTTTCCCGACGGAAGCCCAGCCCCACCAGCCGGCCGGTCAAATGGGCAAGAAGCGGAAACCGCATGATCGCCAGCACGAAGGCTGGTGGTCCTTTCCGCTTTTCCGGCGTATCCGCCTGCTCCTTCTTGCGGCCGATACGCATCATGCGCTGTAGAAATTGCGTGGCCTTGGTGGGGAAGGATCGCCGTTTTTCGATGGCGGCAAGATCGTCATCGGCGATGGCCCGACCGGACAGAAGCACCGGCACCAGGACATTGGCGGCCGCGACAGCATCCTGAACGGCCAGATTGATGCCGACGCCGCCAACGGGCGACATGGCATGGGCCGCGTCACCGATGCAGATCAGGCCGGGTTTCCACCAGCACTTCAGCCGGTCGATGCGAACGGTCAGCAGATGCACATCATCCCAACTCGCAATCTCGTCGAGCCTTTCACGAGGGAAAGGGCAGATTTCCGCAACCCTGTCCCTGAACGCCACGAGCCCCTCAAGCTTTATGTCCTCGAAAAAGCCCTTTCGCACCACATAACCGCATTGCCAGTAATCGCCGCGGTTGATCATCACGAAACCCTGCCGCGAGCCCGCATGACCCATGGTGTCGGCCGGATCGCCCGGCTGTCTCGAAAGGCGCAACCACAACACCTCGGTCGGGACGCCGAAACGCTGGACCTCGAGCCCCGCTAACTCGCGGACGATGGAGTTACGCCCATCCCCGCCTACCACCAGATCGGCGGCGATCTCGATTAAACCTTCCGCCGTATTGACGATGAGACCGCCGACACGCCCGTCGCCCTCGATCAAACCGGTAACCGGCGCATTCATCAGTAACCGAAAATTTTCGTATTGCCCGGCCTTGCCAACGATGAAATTGAGAAAATCCCATTGCGGCATGAAGGCGATGAAGCGATGGCGGACCGGCAGCTTAGAAAAATCCGCAATCGTGATGCGCTCGCCGCCGATAACCGCGTTCAACCGTGGCGCACGCGTATGCGGCAGGCTGAGGAACTCATCGACGAAACCCAGCTGCTCCATCAGTTCAAGCGTCGAGGGATGGATGGTATCGCCACGAAAATCGCGCAAAAAATCCCCGTGTTTCTCGACCACGGTGACGTCGATACCGCTGCGGGCAAGCAACAGGCCAAGCATCAAGCCCGCCGGCCCACCACCGGCGACAGCAACCGAGGTGCGGATGTGCTGAACGGCCCTGCCGTCATTGTCCGGCACGACTTTCGCTTCTTCCATCACCGTCCCCCTATCCGTTCCGTTAAACGGCGCTATCGCGTATCCGTCGCCGGAAGGTTTGCATTTTTCGGCTGTGGCCAGCCATGCTCATCGAAACGGAAAAGCATTTCGGACCGGGCAAAGATAAAGGCGAAGGCCGTGGCAGTCCACATGCCGAGCAGCAGGCCCGCGGCAACATCGCTTGGATAATGTGCACCAACGATGACACGCGAAACGCCGATGGCAAGGGCGAGCGGAAAAAACGCCCAGCGAAAACGCGGTATCAGCATGGCGAAGACGCCGAAAAACGCCCCGGCTGCGGTCGAATGGCCGGAGGGGAAACTTTCATAGAGATTGTTGCCGCTAAACGGGGTGAGACTGTAGGCACCCAGTTCCACAAAAAGCTCCGGTCGAGCCCGTCCGATCAGGTACTTCAGAACATGAACCAATATGCCCGCCGTGCCGATCGTCAGGAAGAAATAGGCAAGGAGACGCCATGCCGTTCTCAGCCGTCCGGCATAGGTCCGCGCCTGCAACACCCGCGCACCGACATAGGCGAGTATGGCGAGCGCGCCCGTGGAATAAAGCATCCAGCCGAAAGTTCCGAAATTGGTAATGGTGCGATTGAACGAAACCACTCCGCCGGGAAGGGCCTGAGCGCTTTCGGAAAGGCGTGGATCGAAAGGAATAAAGACGCAGACCAGCACAAGGCTTGCCGCAAAAATCCATCCGCTGGATACTAGGAAACGTCGCATCGAGGCTCTCTTTTGTTTTTCTTGTACATGGCTTTGCCATCCGCAAAAACAATAGCCTGGCTGTGTCCTTGTTATGGCAGGTTTTCGCGAGTAGAGGCTAAACGTGCGAACCGGAAACGACCCACGGACCAAAGATGACAAATACCAGTGAAATGCCACGCAAGCTGACAATATTGGGTTCGACTGGTTCGATCGGTACGAACACGCTGGACGTCGTCAGGCAACTGGGTGGTCGCGGCCAATTCGAGATCATGGCGCTGACCGGCGCGGGCAACATCGATCTTCTGGCGGAACAGGCGCGTGAGTTCGAGCGCAGCTTGCGGTTACGGCCGACGATGACAAATATGAAGCGCTGAAAGCCGCCCTCGCCGGCACGGGCATCAAGGTTGCGGCGGGTAAATCCGGTCTCGAAGAAGCGGCTTTGATGGATGCCGGCTGGGTAATGGCGGCAATTGCCGGAACACCCGGCCTTGCCCCGACGTTGACTGCGGCGCGACGCGGCGCGGACATCGCGCTTGCCAACAAGGAATGCCTGGTTTCGGCGGGCGATGTTTTTCTTCGCACGGTCAAACAGGGCGGCGGCAGGTTGATCCCGGTCGACAGCGAACACAGTGCGATTTTCCAGTGCCTGACGGGTGAACACAAACAGGCCGTGGAACGTATCGTGCTGACCGCATCCGGTGGGCCGTTCCGCACCTGGTCGCGCGATGAGATGGCCAATGTCACGGCGGATATCGCCCGCGCTCACCCCAACTGGTCGATGGGATTGAAAGTGTCGATCGGCAGCGCCTCCATGTTCAACAAGGGTCTGGAAATGATCGAGGCGAAATACCTCTTCGATCTCAGGCCCGATCAGGTGGAAGTGATCGTCCATCCGCAATCGATCATACATTCGATGGTCGGTTATACGGACGGTTCCTACATCGCCCAGCTCGGCTCCCCCGACATGCGCACCGCCATTTCCTATGCCCTCACCTACCCTGAGCGCGGCGATCTCAATGTCGAGCGTCTGGATTTTGCCAAACTGGCGCGGCTCGATTTCGAAGCGCCTGACGAGGTCAGGTTTCCGGCACTCCGGCTGGCGCGAACGGCGCTGGAACGCGGAGGCTTGCAGGGCGCGGCCCTGAATGCGGCCGAAGAAACCGCATTTCACGCCTTTGTCGAGGGCGGCATCGGTTTTCTCGATATGGCCGAAATCGTCGAAACGGTCATGGACCGCATGCATGACGGCCGCTCAGCCACCACCATCGAAGACGTATTCGCGGCGGACGAGGAAGCCCGCAATCACGCGCGGGAACTGGTTGTGGACATCGGGAAAGCGGCTTGAACTATATTGCTGAGGCGAGCCTCAAAGGGCGACGTCCTCGACAGTTCAAATTGGTGCGCGGCTCCGTTTCTGGAGCGTTCGTTGCACGGTCGCGCCGAGCAGCCGACTTGCCAGCGGCCTATTCCGACTTCATCCAGTAAGATATGACGCGAATTTTGTCTGGACTGTTCCAGTGGACCGATAGTTCGAAATCCGGGAACACCCAGCGGTGAATATCATAACGTCCTACCCGGGTCGGCTCACCAAGTTTGGCAATTGCGTCAGCCTTTGTGTCCGAGAAACGAAGGCCTTTCCACAAGGGTCCCCCATAGGTTTCGACACCTGCCTCATAGCCCCAGCAAGCGGAGCTGGTCAGCAGGTTAGGACCAACAGCATTGCCATCGCTTTCATCCACCAGGCTCTGGTCCTTGAAGTGGAAGCCCACGCCGAACGCCGTGGCGTCGAGATCAAATATCGGCAGATTCCTGTCGAGTTTGACGGCATTTGACCAGCTCACGCCAAAAGGCGCCACAAGCTTCGTGACGGCTTCGCTCTCGAATGGCTTTGCGATCGCGGATACGAAATCTTCCGGCTCGGGATACTGGATCGGGCTCTGCATCATACCTAGTCCGCATTTGAGTGGATTGTGCTCCACTCTGTCTGGCACCGATGGAATTCAACAGCTGTATGCGCCTGATATCAAGCGAAGAGTATCCGATGTAACGCATTCAGCGTCAAAATTCGCCTCGGACGGCTCTTCGCTCTCTTAACGAGAAATATCTGCCCGGTATTACGCTACTGCACGCGCCAGCGCGCAATGCGACCAGAGCTGGTGCAGCGCGCCGACCAGCTGTTCGATGTCGGCATCGGTGTGCAGCGGTGTCGGCGTGATGCGCAGACGCTCGGTCTTACGCGGAACGGTCGGATAATTGATCGGCTGCACGTAGACGCCGTGATTGTCGAGCAGGATATCCGAAATCCATTTGCACTTGGCGGCATCGCCCACCATGACCGGCACGATATGGCTGGGATTGTCCATATGCGGAATGCCGCGTGCATCCAGAAGGCCGCGCAGCTTGCGCACACGGTCCTGATGGCGGGCGCGCTCGAAGGGGCTTGCCTTCAGATGTTGGATCGAAGCGATTGCACCAGCGGCAAGCGAAGGCGGCAGGGCCGTCGTGAAGATGAAGCCGGAGGCGAAAGAACGGATGAAATCGCAGACCGCCGTGGAACCGGTAATATAACCGCCCATCACGCCGAAGGCCTTGCCGAGCGTTCCTTCGATGATTGTCAGGCGGTCCATCAGACCTTCGCGCTCGGCGATGCCGCCGCCGCGCGGGCCGTACATGCCGACGGCGTGAACCTCGTCGAGATAGGTCATTGCGCCATAACGATCGGCAAGATCGCAGATTTCCTTGATCGGCGCGATATCGCCGTCCATCGAATAGACGGATTCAAAGGCGATGAGCTTGGGCGCATTTGGATCGGCAGCCTTGAGCTTCGCCTCGAGATCTTCGAGATCGTTGTGCTTCCAGATCACCCGCTCGCAACGGCCGTAACGGATACCCTCAATCATCGATGCATGGTTGAGCGCATCGGAGAAAATGATGAGGCCGGGAATTTTCTGGCCAAGTGTGCCGAGTGTCGCCCAGTTGGAAACGTAACCCGACGTGAAGATCAGCGCCGATTCCTTGCCGTGCAGATCGGCAAGTTCCTGCTCCAGCAGGACGTGATAATGGTTGGTGCCCGAAATGTTCCGGGTGCCTCCCGCACCCGCGCCACAGTGATCGATGGCGGCTTTCATGGCTTCGATGACTTTCGGGTTCTGGCCCATGCCCAGATAATCGTTGGAACACCAGACGGTTACGTCCTTGCGTTCGCCATTGGCGTTGTACCGTGTCGCGCGGGGAAAATTGCCCTGCTGGCGTTCGATATCCGCAAAAACGCGATAGCGTCCCTCAGAATGCAGGCTCTGCAGTTCCGTTGTGAAAAATGCCTCGAAGTCCATGCCATGCTCCAGAATTGACCAGATCGTTTTTCTGCCTCGACACCGGGACCGTCAACCCTTGCGAGCTGCTTTAACCACGTCTGCGTCAATTCGCCGTTGTTTTGAACCATTCCAATAAACCGTTTATAGATGCGGATGAAAAGTACAAAATTGATTCACATCAAAAAACCGCGAGATTTGGAACCTTTTTCGCACCGCGCCGTTGTCTGGCACGCAATCGATTTACGCTCGCAGGAATGCCCGGAAGATGAGGCTTCCCTAAACGGTATCGAATTGTTAGTTATCTGTAGCGGTCGGAGGTAGCAGTCGCCGCAGATAAATATGGGACGCCTACCGAGCCGAAGAGCTCATTGTAACGTTGGAGAGAGTTTCATGAAAAAGGCAATCATATTTGCGCTCGTCGGCCTGTCGCTTGCAAGCTGCACGCAGACTGAAAAGGGCGCTTCGATCGGTGCCGTTTCCGGCGCTGTTATTGGTGGGGCAATCACGGGCAACGTTCGCGGCGCAGCAGTTGGCGCAGCGATCGGCGGTGTCGGCGGCGCGTTGATCGGCAATGCATCCGAGCCGGGTTATTGCTATTATCGCGACCAGTACGGTCAGCGTTACACGGCGCGTTGCCGTTAATCGCTGCACGAGATACCGTTGCACAGAAGCCCCGGTCACCCGGGGCTTTTTGCGTTAATGGGGCAAAACACGAGCCAAAGAGTCCCCAAAGCCGTTCGCTTATGATTAAATTGCAATGTTAACGGACAGGAAACGGGTCAGAGCGATAATAAATGCTCAACCATAAAGCAGCTTATGCGAAGAACACGGACTAACCCGAAGACAGGTATTGCGTATCGGAAAGCTTGCACCGCTCTTGCGGTTGCAGTCACGTTCGCCCTGTATCCGGCGTTTACCCGCGACGCTTTTGCCTTCAAGCTGTTCGGCGTGCGCCTCTGGGGTTCGGAAGAACCGGAGATTGAAGTTATCAATCCGGTCAAATATGCCGTCACGCTTGATGCGGCCGACGCCGATAAATCCCTCAAAGGCAGCCTGGAAAACAGCTCGCTTCTTCTGGCCGACAAGGACAAACCTGCCTCCGGCGATCTCGGCCTTCTGATCAAGGCGCGCGATGACCGGGACCGGCTGATCGCGGCACTTTATGAAAACGCCCGTTATGGCGGCATCGTCAAGGTCACCGTCGCCGGCAAGGACGTGGATGATCTGCCGCCCAATCCGGTGTTCGATCATTCCGCGCCGGTGCCCGTGGTGATCACGGTCACGCCCGGCCCGGTCTTCACGCTTGGCAATGTCCGGCTTGAGGGTGATGTGACCGGCCGCAACCTCGAGCAATACGGCCTGACGACCGGCGGCGATGCCGGATCTCTGGCGATTATTCGCGCCGGCAACAAACTGATCGCCGATCTGAAGGCCGAAGGCCGCCCGCTTGCCAAGCTGACGAAACGCGAGGCGGTTGCGAACCACGCGACGAACACGGTCGACATTACCATGGCCGCTGAAGGCGGACCGGTCGCTCCCCTCGGTGCTGTAACTGTCACCGGCGAAAAAACCGTCGATGGCGACTTCATTCGCCGTTATTCGCGCCTCAATGGCGGCGAACCCTATTCCCCGGAAAAGCTGCGCAAGGCTGCGGACCGGCTGCGCCAGCTCGGCGTCTTTTCCAGCCTGACAATCAAGGAAGCCGGAACGCTTTCGCGCGACGGCTCCATTCCGCTCACCATCGAGGTGTCGGAAGGCAAGCACCGCTATTTCGGTGTCGGCGCGCAATATTCCACTACGGAAGGCATCGGCCTTCAGGGTTATTGGGGCCACCGGAACCTGTTCGGACAGGCGGAATCGCTGCGTATCGAAGGCTCGGTTTCGCGCATTGCCGAAGCGTCGAGCGTCGAAGGCATGGACTATTCGGCGGGCATCACCTTCACCAAGCCCGGCATGTTCAATCCGCGCACCACATTCAAGACCAGCCTGATTGCCAAGACCGAGCATCCCGATACCTATGAGGCGAAGACGCTGACGGGAGCCGCCGGTTTCAGCTATGAGCTGAACGACACCGATACCGCCGCTGCCGGTCTTGAGGTGCAATGGTCCGACACCGAAGACGCATTCGGCAAGAATGAATATCTGACCACCTCCATTCCGCTGGAGTTTGTTCGCGACACGCGCGACGACAAGCTCAATCCCACCGAAGGCTTTCGCGCATCGCTGGCTGCCAAGCCCAGCTACGAAGCGCTGAACGGCACGTTCTTCTCCTCCTTTGAAGGCTCCATTTCGGGCTACAAGGGACTTGGCGCCGAAGACCGGCTGATCATGGCCGGAAAGCTCTCCGGCGGCGTGCTCGTCGGCGGCAGCAACCTGCAGGACATCCCCACCACCCGGCGCTTTTATGCCGGCGGCGGCGGATCGGTGCGCGGTTACAGCTATCAGGAAATATCGCCCTATAACGCTGCCGGCGACGCGACCGGCGGCCGTTCCTATGTGGTCGGCTCCATCGAGGCCCGCATCAAGGTCACCGATACGATCGGCATTGTGCCCTTCATCGACGCCGGCGTGGTTTCGGATGAGGTGACTCCCGATTTCTCCGATATCCGGGCTGGCGCCGGTATCGGTTTGCGTTACGCGACGCCCTTCGGGCCTCTGCGTCTCGATGTCGCCATGCCGCTTGAAAAATATGATGGTGGCAACAATTTCGGCATTTATGCTGGCATCGGCCAGTCTTTTTAAACGCCGCCATCGAACACCCTAGCAACAGAGTGTAGATTACGCTTGATGAAAACTTTGATTCGATTGCTGAAATGGCTGGGCTATGCTGCTCTTTGCGGCGTGGTGCTGGTGTTGCTTGCGGTTCTGTTCGTCGGTCTGACCCCGATGGGCGCCAGAATTGCCGCAAAGCAGATTTCATCACTCGTATCCACGCCTGACCAGACGATCGAAATCTCTCCGCCCAGCGGTCTTCTGACCGGTCGCCTGCGGCTCGACAATGTCACCCTTTCGGATCGACAGGGACCTTACGCCCGTGTGAACCAGATTGCCGTCGACTGGTCGCCGCTCTCGCTTCTTGCCGGAACCTTCCATGCCGACCGGGTGTCAGCCGGATCGATCGATGTCGAGCGCAAACCGCTTGCCCCTGAGCAAACAGCAACCAAAAGCTCCGGCAGTTCTTCGCTGCCGATTGAAATCGGCATCGACGATTTCAATTTTCCCGACATCAGCCTCGGGCAGTCGCTTCTTGGTCGCCCCTTCGACCTGACCGCCGAAGGCAATCTCAAGGCCGCAAAGGACGACATCAGGCTGTCGCTCACCGCCCGCCGGCAGAATGCTCCGGACGCCGCCATCAATGCAGACATTGCATTTCTGCCGAATGAAAATGTCTTAAAGCTGAAAGCCGAGATGAAGGAGCCCGAGGGCGGGCTTCTCGCCACGCTGCTTTCGCTTCCCGGCACGCCAGCAGTGGCCATCGACGTGAACGGCGAAGGACCGCTTTCCGATTGGACCGGCACCTTGCGCGGCAATGTTGCCGGCAACCAGGTTGTCAATGTCACCGGCCACCATCTTCTTGGCGATGACGGCACACGCCGTATCGAGATTGCAGGCGGCGGCCAGCCCGATCTGCTTCTGCCTCCTGCTTTCCGCCAGCTTTTTGCCGGTGAGACCAAGCTCGATGCAAACGCCACGCTCTCGCCGCAAGGCCGCATCGAAATCGGCAGCAGCACGCTGGAGACCGGCACATTGCTGCTGACAGCCTCCGGCATCGTCGA
Organism: Rhizobium sp. AN73; assembly: GCF_030757975.1. Taxonomy (NCBI): domain Bacteria; kingdom Pseudomonadati; phylum Pseudomonadota; class Alphaproteobacteria; order Hyphomicrobiales; family Rhizobiaceae; genus Rhizobium; species Rhizobium sp. AN73. The sequence continues at coordinate 2,834,253 of NZ_JARWME010000002.1, read as the reverse complement.
TCCGAACGGCCAGAACGATCTCAGCGCCAACCTCATCGGCACCGCCGGCCCCGTAGATTTCCGCTGGCCGCTCAACAATGGCGAGGTCCAGGCCCTCATCAACGGCCTTGATCTTTCCCTGAAAGGCAACGCCGATGCCGCCCATCTCGACACCACCGCGTCGTTGCGCAGCCTTTCCCTGCCGCAGGGCAAGCTTGACGACATAAAACTGACGGCCAAGAGCAGCAATCTCAACATTGCCAATCGCAGCGGCACCATCGAAACCGTTCTGTCCGTAGCGCAATCGTCCTTCGTCAGCCCGGATATCGATCGGCTGGTGCGGGCGCCCGTCACCATCAAGGCACCACTCAGCCTCACCTCTTCCGCCATCGGCTTTGACGGCGCGACGCTGGAGAGCGCCAGTATCGGCGGAACGCTGAACGGCAGTTTCGACCTTACCAATAACCGCCTGACATCCAGCGTACAGCTCTTCGCGCTGCCCGCCACCCTGCCGCCAGCTCTGGCGGAAAAATTCGACACCACTATTGCCCTGCAGGGCGATATCGACCTGACCATTGGCGGGCGCACCAGCGTTCAGAACCTCGTGGTCAAATCCGGAACGATTGAGGCGGCTGGTGGTGTCAGCCTCGAAAACGATGCGTTAAGCGCCAGCCTGACGGGCAAATTTCCCGCTCTCGAAAAACTGACGCCGCAGGCGAAGGGCGTTGCCGATTTTGCAATCGAAGCCAGCGGCGCGCTCACCGCACCCGATTTCAACGTTACCTTGAGTTCCGAAAGTGCGACCCTTGCCGGACGAAAACTCGAAGCGCTGAAGGTCAATGCCTCTGGCAAGGCCGATCCGGCCGCACCGCAGGCAAAACTGACCGCCAGCGGCAGCCTTGACCGGCAGAAGATCGACGCCAACGCCAACGTAGTGCAGACCGAAAACGGCACGGCAATCCCCGAACTTCATGTGGCGGTGGGCCGCAACATATTGAACGGGCAGCTGCAATTCTCGCAGCAGTTCCTCCCCTCGGGCAATCTCTCCTTCAATTTCCCGGACCTGGCACTGCTGGCGGCACTTGCTGCGCAACAGGCGGAAGGCGATGTTGCCGGTGATATAGCCCTGAGCAACGCCAATGGCCGGATTGCCGCAACGATAAAGGCGAATGGCGGCAGCATCCGCCAGGGCACGACGGTGATTTCCAAGCTCGCCGCCGATATCTCCATCGATGACCTGCAGGCTCTCGCCATCAACGGAAAGATCAGCGCCGACAGCGTCAACGCCGGCACTGCGGCGATTTCTGCGCTGAATGCCACCATCGGACATTCCGGCACGACGACCAATTTCGATGTCAACGGTCGCTACGACAACGCGCCGCTGGTGGCGAAAGGCAGCGCCAGCACCGGCGGAACGCCGATAACAGTGCGGATCGATGCTTTCTCGGCCGCCCCCAAGGGCATTGCCGTCAGGCTCGAAAAACCGAGCACCATTGCGATCGAGAACGGTACGGCCCGCATCTCCGGCCTGACAATTATCACGGGCGACGGGCGCGTCGAAGTCAACGGTAGCGCCGGATCGACACTCGACATCAACGCCGATATCCGCTCGCTTCCCGCAAGTCTGGCCAATGCCTTCGCCACCGGTCTGGATGCGGCGGGCAACATATCCGGTACGGTCAGCGCCAAGGGTGCAGCATCCGATCCGGCCGTCGACTATAATCTGAACTGGACCAATGCCGAGGTGGCCCAGACCCGTGCCGCCGGGCTTGCCGCACTCGGCATCAAGGCCAACGGCCGTTTTGCCGCTGGTACCCTGCAGATCGACACAAACGTAACCGGTCAGGGCGGCATGTCGCTTTCGGGCGGCGGCTCCCTCGGCATTGCCGGCAACCGCCCCCTTTCCATGGCCTTTACCGGAAAACTGCCCTTCTCCGCCATTGCGGCGCAAACTGCGGCACAGGGCCTCGACGTGGACGGCACAGCCGCCATCGATGTGAAAATCTCCGGCAGCGCTTCTGCCCCTGTCGTTACTGGCAGCATCACCACCGATGGCACGCGCCTGACCGATGTGCGCCGGAACCTGACGATCAACGGATTGGCCGCAACCGTCACCTTCGATCGCGATCGCGCCGTCATCTCCCGCCTGACGGGCAAGCTTGCGGGCGGCGGAACTATCTCCGGAACCGGCAGTGTCGGTATAGTCGGCGGATCGGGTTTCCCGGCAGACATTACCATCACCCTGGATCGCGCCGGTTATAATGACGGCACGCTGGTGACGACGGTCGTCAGCGGCACGCTGACGCTGAAAGGTCCGCTCCTGAATTCGCCCATGCTTGGCGGCAAGCTGACGCTGGACAGAAGCGCCATCACCATTCCGGAGAAACTTCCAGCCTCGCTGACGGAAATCGACGTCAAGCACAAGAACGCCCCACCGCAGGTGCGGGCGCAGGTAAAGGCACTCGGTAACGATCAGGGCGGCAGTGGTAGTTCATCGACCATCAATCTCGATCTGCAGGTGAGCGCTCCGAGCGGTATCTTCGTGCGCGGGCGTGGCGTCGATGCCGAACTGACGGGCAACCTGACCATTCGCGGCACGGCGGCTGTTCCCGTTATTTCCGGCGGATTTGAAATGCGCCGCGGCAGGCTCGAAATCCTGACCCGCCGCCTCGATTTCAAGACCGGCAAGATAACCTTCGGCGGCGGCCTCGTGCCGGTTCTGGATATGGCGGCAGAGTCTACCACGGGTTCCGCCACCATCACCGTCGCGGTTTCCGGCAATGCCAACGACCCGACATTCGCCTTCTCCTCATCCCCTGCTTTGCCGCAGGATGAAGTTATGGCGCAGCTGATCTTCGGCCAGTCCATGTCCAAGCTCTCCGCCTTGCAGATCGCCCGGCTGGCGGATGCCGCCGCCCAGCTCGCCGGCGGGCGTTCCACCTCGCTGTTCGACAAGCTTAGAAGCAATCTCGGCGTCGACGATCTCGATATCTCCACCGACTCCGAAGGGCAGGCCCGCGTTTCCGCCGGCAAATATCTCAATGAAAGAACCTATCTCGAGTTGCAGCAGAGCGGTGATTCCGGCGCGAAGGCGATCATCAACCTCGATGTCGGGCGCGGCGTGAAATTGCGCGGCGAAGCGGGTGGCAATGGCGAGGGTGCGGCCGGCATATTTTACGAGAAGGAATATTGAGACCGGCTGCATTTAGGTTTGCGAAACCATCTCATGCTACGAATCATCCATTGAAGGCGGAAACGTGATTTCCGACTGTTCAGGCACCAGGCAGAACGCCAAATTCGCACATGCAAGTGTCGGTGCACTTGCGCTGGCCTCCACAGCGAGCATTGGGAAGAATTCTGATGGCAATGATAAACTCTACGAACTTTGGCGGCGAGACGCTCGAAATCATCGCATTCCGCCTGCATGACCAGGAATTCTGCGTGAAGACGACGACCATCCGCGAAATTCGCGGCTGGGCGCCTTCCACGCCCATTCCGCACGCGCCGAAAGACGTCATCGGCGTCATGAACCTGCGCGGCTCGGTCATCCCGATCATCGATCTGGCTCACAAGCTGGGGATGAAAAGCACCGTTGCAAATGAAAGAAGCGCCATCGTGGTGGCCGAAGTGCACAACATGGTCATCGGCATGCTCGTCGACCGCGTTTCGGATATCCTGACGATCCCGGCAAATCAGGTCCAGCCGGTTCCTGAAATCTCGGCCTCTTTCGACAAGTCCTATTCCGAAGGCATCATCGCCAACGAACATGGCATGATCTGCTTCCTGAACCTCGCAAAGATGTTCAAGGGAACCGAAGCAGAAGATCTCGCCGCCTGATCAGGCGATTACAGTCTGACGCAAGCGTTCAACTGCGATTATCGACAACAGAACCAGACCGCCGGAGCACCTGCCCGGCGGTTTTTGTTTTCCCGCTAGTCCTGCAACTTAAATAAGAACATTTTAATATTATAGATATCTAATATTAAAAGCCGACGAATAGTACCCGGCCTGCACGATATCACGTGGGCTGATACCTGACCGAGGTTGAAAAGTCGCAAGTGCCTGCATTGCTGCCTTCGGTGGCAAAACCTGTTCGTTGTTCAACATTATACGGCCCGAACCGCACCTCCTGTGCGGCAGCACGTGCCGTGAGCCGATATTTGGGGGACGTTAATGCTGGGGTTAGGGAAAAGCGCAGATAACCGAAATATGCTCGATGCGATCTCCAGATCGCAGGCGGTCATAGAGTTCGATCTCAAAGGCAATATTCTCACGGCAAACCGCAATTTCTGCATGGCGCTCGGCTATGATCTTACAGAGATCGTCGGCAAGCACCATCGCATGTTCTGCGACGGGGATCTTGTCGCATCGCGTGCCTATCAGGAATTCTGGGAATCTCTTGCACGCGGCGAATTTCAGGCCAAGGAATATCGCCGCATCCGCAAGGACGGATCGGCCATCTGGATCGAGGCCTCCTACAACCCCGTCTTTCGGTCTGGAAAGCCCTATAAGGTCATCAAGATCGCAACCGACATCACCGCAAAAAAGATCAAGGCAGTAGAAGATGCGGGCAAGCTGGAGGCGCTTTCCCGCTCCCAGGCCACCATCGAGTTTTTGCCTGACGGAACGATCATCACCGCCAATCCGAATTTCTGCGCCACGGTGAACTACGATCTGAAGGAGATCGAGGGCAGGCATCATCGCATGTTCTGCGACCCAGCCTATACCGCATCCCCGGCTTACGCCAGTTTCTGGCAACGGCTGGCATCGGGTGAATTCATCTCGGATGAATTCGTTCGCTACGGAAAGAACGGCAAGGAAATATGGATCCAGGCCGCCTATAATCCGGTGCTGAACGAGGCCGGCAAGGTGGTGAAAGTTGTGAAATTCGCGACCGACGTAACACCACGCATGAGCGCCATCACCGCTCTAGCCGATGCGTTGCAGGCGCTGGCCGAAGGCGATCTGTTGCAGCGCCTCGACAATAGCTTCGTGCCCAGCATGGAAAAACTGCGCCACGACTTCAACGACGTGGTCGGCAAGCTTCAGTCCACCATGCAGACGATCGCCCATAACGCCTCGACAATCGCATCCGGCTCGGGTGAAATCCGCATAGCCGCCGATCAACTCTCGCAACGCACCGAACAGCAAGCCGCCTCGCTGGAGGAAACCGCAGCCGCGCTGGAGGAAATCACCACCACCGTTACCGATGCCAGCCAGCGGGCCGGCGAGGCCGGGAAGCTGGTGCTGCGCACGAAAGATCACGCGGAACATTCCGGTGAAGTCGTTCAGCAGGCAATTTCCGCCATGGACGCGATTTCGCGCTCGTCCGGCGAAATCACCAACATCATCGGCGTCATCGACGATATCGCCTTCCAGACCAACCTTCTGGCGCTGAATGCGGGTGTCGAAGCAGCCCGTGCTGGCGAAGCGGGCAAGGGGTTTGCTGTGGTGGCACAGGAGGTGCGGGAACTTGCGCAACGATCCGCCGTTGCGGCCAAGGAAATCAAGTCCCTCATCAACACCTCCCGCGAGCAGGTCGCCAATGGTGTGGATCTGGTCGGCAGAACCGGCGGTGCCTTGCGTGATATTCAGTCGCAGATGGGCGAAATCGATGCCAATGTCTCGGCCATCGTCGAGGCATCGCGCGAACAGGCGAACGGGCTTCGAGAAATCAACCAGGCAGTCAACGTCATGGATCAGGCAACCCAGAAAAATGCTGCCATGGTGGAGGAAACCACCGCTGCCAGCCACGGCCTCGCCAATGAGGCGGACAATCTGCACGAATTGCTGCGGCAGTTCAGAATATCGCGCGAGGGACAAGTATCACCTGCCCAGCCGACAGACAAAAGGCCCGCTACAATCACCAGACTGCCGGCACCACAGCCACGATACGCCACGGCAAGGGCTCACGGAAACACGGTAGCCGAATGGGCGGAGTTTTAGGCCCCGCCTCGGCTGACGCCGCAACGCCACGGACAAGACTGTGGCCTTCGGCGCTATAAAATAACGCGGTCCGCACGGGTGAAGATTTCAAAATCTTCACCCCGGACCAGTGCAACAAGCGTGATGCCCGCTCTCTCCGCGGTTTCGATGGCAAGCGCGGTAGGTGCAGAAATCGCCGCCAGAACCGGACAACCGAGGATCGCCGTCTTCTGCACCATCTCCACCGACAGGCGGCTGGTGACGGCCACAATACCTGCCTCCGCGGAAATACTGGCATTCACGACCGCGCCAGCCAATTTATCGAGCGCATTGTGGCGGCCCACATCTTCGCGCACAGCAAGCAAGCCGTCTTGTGGATTGAAGAAACCCGCGCCGTGAACGGCTCGTGTTTCCCGGTTGAGGCTTTGCGCCTCGCTAAGCGCCTTCACCGCGGCAACGATGTCATCCCCCTGGACCGACATTGTCATGTCGCTCAAATCAGGGACCACACGAACCGCCTGTTCTATGGATTCGATCCCGCAGAGGCCGCAGCCCACCGGGCCCGCCATATGCCGCCGTCTCACCCGCAGGGCATCGGCCTCGGCATCCATCAAATCCACCTGGACATCATAACCCTGCCCGGCCTCGACCACCTCTATGCTCTGAATTTCAGCGCGTGCCGATATGATTCCCTCGGTAAGGCTGAAGCCAACGGCAAAATCGATGAGATCGGCAGGACTGGCCATCATCACCGCATGGGTGCTGCCACCATAAGAAAAGGCGACAGGCACCTCCTCCGGCACGGCACGCTCACCCGTGGTAAGGGCGCCCTGTCGCAGCGCGGTTCTCGCAACCCTTCGATAACTTGCTTCAGCCGACACGACGATCATCCCTCCATGATAAGGAACGCGCCCTCACGTCAGTTTCTAATCGACAACGTCGGCGCTCCTCTTCGCCATCACATCTAGCCTATCGCCCAGATAATCGGAATCGATTTCCTCAAGCGACACTAAGTAGACCAAGACGCCTCCACATAAGTGGGAATCGGATTTCTTCTGTGTTGAGGAGAAACACATGGCTGCTGAAAACAAAAAAGCGACCGAAACGGCCGCTTTCTGTTTTAAATATTTTGTGGGCAGTCATTCTTTCGAACCCGCCCGGTGCTTTCAAGCGGCGACGAGAACCTCATGCAGGTTCGTCAGTTCGTAGAGGTGCTTTTCAAGCTTGGTCAGGTGTTCGTGGTGATGATTGCCTTCCTGGATTTCGGACCGTGCCGCATCGATACGCTTCTGCAGCGTGTCGGGGGACATATCATCGGCCGAAACGGCGGATTCAGCCAGAAGCGTGCAACCCGTCGGAAGAATGTCAGCAAAACCACCGAAAACGACATACTTATGCGTTTCGCCGGAGGCAAACTTCACCGTTACCAGACCGGGCTTGATTGTCGTCATGGTCGGCGCGTGATTGGCCAGAACCGTCATTTCACCCAGCGTAGCCGGGATGACGACTTCCGTAACCGTTTCGGAAACGAGCAGACGTTCCGGGGAAACGAGATCGAATTTGAAACTGTCAGCCATGGCTATTCACTTCTTTTCAATTACGCGGGCGTCACGGACTTGTTTGCTACAACGTCGGCAAAACCCTTCCGGTTTCACCGTCATCGTCGGCAAGGCGCGCAGTTGAACCACGCGCCCGCCAATTCATAATCAGGCAGCTTCAGCAGTCAGCTTCTTTGCCTTTTCGATGGCTTCTTCCATCGAACCGACCATGTAGAAAGCTGCTTCCGGCAGGCTGTCGTATTCGCCGTTGACCAGGCCCTTGAAGCCCTTGATCGTGTCTTCGAGCGCGACGAGCTTGCCCGGCGAACCGGTGAAGACTTCGGCAACGAAGAACGGCTGCGACAGGAAACGCTCGATCTTACGGGCGCGGGCAACCGTCAGCTTGTCTTCTTCCGACAGTTCGTCCATGCCGAGGATGGCGATGATGTCCTGAAGGGACTTGTAGCGCTGCAGGGTCGACTGAACCTTACGGGCAACTTCGTAATGTTCTTCACCGACGATCATCGGGTCGAGCATGCGCGAGGTGGAGTCGAGCGGGTCAACAGCCGGGTAAATACCCTTTTCGGCGATCGAACGCGACAGAACCGTCGTTGCGTCAAGGTGCGCAAACGAAGTGGCTGGCGCGGGGTCGGTCAAGTCGTCGGCGGGAACATAAATCGCCTGAACCGAGGTGATCGAACCCTTGTTCGTGGTGGTGATGCGTTCCTGCATCTGGCCCATGTCCGTTGCGAGCGTCGGCTGATAGCCCACGGCCGAAGGAATACGGCCGAGCAGAGCCGACACTTCCGAACCAGCCTGCGTGAAGCGGAAAATGTTGTCCACGAAGAACAGAACGTCCTGACCTTCGTCACGGAAGTTTTCAGCGATCGTCAGACCGGTCAGAGCGACGCGAGCGCGGGCGCCCGGCGGTTCGTTCATCTGGCCGTAAACGAGAGCTGCCTTGGAACCTTCGCCGCCACCAAGCTTGTTGACGTTCGACTCGATCATTTCGTGATAGAGGTCGTTACCTTCGCGGGTACGTTCACCCACGCCGGCGAATACCGAGTAACCGCCGTGCGCCTTGGCGACGTTGTTGATCAGTTCCATGATGAGAACCGTCTTGCCAACGCCGGCGCCGCCGAACAGGCCGATCTTGCCGCCCTTGGCGTAAGGAGCCAGAAGGTCAACGACCTTGATGCCGGTAACCAGGATCTGGCCTTCCGTCGACTGCTCGACGTAAGACGGTGCATCCTGGTGGATGGCGCGCTTCTTGGCCGTCACGATCGGGCCAGCTTCGTCAACCGGCTCGCCGATGACGTTCATGATACGGCCGAGCGTTTCCAGACCGACCGGAACCTCGATCGGAGCGCCGGTATCAGCGACGACCTGACCACGGACCAGACCTTCGGTCGAGTCCATCGCGATCGTGCGGACGACGTTTTCGCCGAGATGCTGCGCGACTTCCAGAACAAGGCGGTTGCCGTTGTTATCGGTCTCGAGCGCGTTGAGGATCGGAGGCAGTTCGCCTTCGAACGCCACGTCGACAACAGCGCCGATAACCTGGGTAACCTTGCCCGCGCCGTTCACCGCTGCGGTTTTCTTGGGGGTAGCTGCCTTAGCCATTATCCTTACCCTCTTTCCTTACCTCAGAGCGCTTCCGCGCCCGAAATGATTTCAATGAGTTCCTTGGTGATCTGAGCCTGACGCTGACGGTTGTAGGAAAGCGTCAGCTTGTTGATCATATCACCGGCATTGCGCGTTGCGTTGTCCATCGCGCTCATCTTGGCGCCCATTTCACCGGCAACGTTTTCGAGCAGAGCCCGGAAAACCTGAACCGAAATGTTGCGCGGAATAAGGTCTTCCAGAATAGAAGCCGCATCGGGCTCATATTCGTAGACGGCGTTCTGCGTAGCCTCAACCTCTTCCACAACAGGGGCTGCGGCAGGAATAAGCTGCAGGCCGGTCGGGATCTGGCTGATGACGGACTTGAATTCCGAATAGATCAGCGTGCAGACGTCGAATTCACCCGCATTGAACAGGGAGATCACCTTCTTGGCGATCTGGTCGGCGTTTTCGAAACCGACCTTCTTCACTTCGCGCAGTTCAATACGCTCGATGATGTTCGCAGCAAATTCGCGACGAAGGCTGTCGTAACCCTTCTTGCCAACCGTGATGATCTTGACCGTCTTGCCTTCGGAAATCAGCTTGCGGGCTTGATCGCGGGCAAAACGGGAAATCTGCGAGTTGAAACCACCGCAAAGACCACGTTCAGCCGTGCAGACAACGAGCAGGTGCACGTTGTCCTTGCCGGTGCCGGTCATCAGCGCCGGAGCAACGTCCGCCTCAACCGCCTTGGCGATGTTGGCAAGAACGACGCTCATGCGCTGAGAATAAGGCCGGGCGGCCTCCGCAGCTTCCTGGGCGCGCCGAAGCTTCGCCGCGGCGACCATTTTCATCGCCTTGGTAATCTTCTGCGTCGCCTTTACTGAGGCAATGCGGTTTTTCAGATCCTTTAGTGAAGGCATCCGTTATCCGTCCGAGTAAAAGAGCCCTAATAAATTACGAGAAAGACTTCGCGAAGTTATCGAGAGCGCCCTTGAGCTTGCTCTTGGTATCGTCGCTGATTGCCTTTTCCGTGCGGATGGTGTCGAGGATCGCCTTGCCTTCCGAGCGGAGGTAGGAGAGGAAACCCTGCTCGAACTTGCCGACCTGTGCGACCGGGATCTTGTCGAGGTAACCGTTGACACCAGCGAAAATCACCGCGACCTGTTCTTCCGTCTTGAGCGGAGAGAACTGCGGCTGCTTCAGAAGCTCGGTCAGGCGGGCACCGCGGTTAAGCAGGCGCTGCGTCGAAGCGTCAAGGTCCGAGCCGAACTGGGCGAAAGCGGCCATTTCGCGATACTGGGCAAGCTCGCCCTTGATCGAACCGGCAACCTGCTTCATCGCCTTGATCTGGGCGGCGGAGCCAACGCGCGAAACCGACAGACCGACGTTAACGGCCGGACGAATGCCCTGATAGAACAGGTCGGTTTCAAGGAAGATCTGGCCGTCGGTGATCGAGATCACGTTGGTCGGAATGAAGGCCGAAACGTCGTTACCCTGGGTTTCGATAACCGGCAGAGCCGTCAGCGAACCAGCACCCATTTCGTCAGAGAGCTTCGCAGCGCGCTCCAGAAGACGGGAGTGAAGGTAGAAAACGTCGCCCGGATAAGCTTCGCGGCCCGGCGGGCGGCGCAGCAGAAGCGACATCTGACGATAAGCGACGGCCTGCTTGGAAAGGTCGTCATAACCGATGAGAGCATGCTTGCCGTTGTCACGGAAGTATTCGCCCATGGCGCAACCGGCAAACGGAGCGAGATACTGCATCGGAGCAGGATCGGAAGCCGTAGCGGCAACGATGATCGAATACTGCAGGGCGCCGCGCTCTTCCAGAACCTTTACGAACTGGGCAACGGTCGAACGCTTCTGGCCGATAGCAACGTAGACGCAATAAAGCTTGTCGCCTTCCGGACCATTGTCGTGAATGGCCTTCTGGTTCAGGATCGCGTCGAGAATGATCGCGGTCTTGCCGGTCTGGCGGTCGCCGATGACGAGCTCGCGCTGGCCGCGGCCAACCGGGATAAGGGCGTCGATAGCCTTGAGGCCGGTCGACATCGGCTCATGAACCGACTTGCGCGGAATGATGCCGGGAGCCTTGACGTCCACGCGCGAACGCTTGGCGGCATTGATCGGGCCTTTGCCGTCGATCGGGTTGCCCAGAGCGTCAACAACGCGGCCGAGCAGTTCCGGACCGACTGGAACGTCAACGATAGCGCCAGTCCGCTTTACGGTGTCGCCTTCCTTGATGTAACGGTCCGAACCGAAGATAACCACACCGACGTTGTCGGCTTCAAGGTTGAGCGCCATGCCGCGAATGCCGCCGGGAAACTCGACCATTTCGCCGGCCTGAACATTGTCGAGGCCATAGACGCGGGCGATACCGTCACCGACGGAAAGCACCTGACCGACTTCCGAGACTTCCGCCTCATTGCCGAAATTTTTGATTTGATCTTTTAGAATTGCGGAAATTTCCGCGGCGCGGATATCCATCAGCCAACCTCTTTCAGTGCAAGCTTAAGGGTGGAAAGTTTGGTGCGAAGAGACGTATCGATCTGGCGAGAGCCGACCTTGACGATCAGGCCGCCGAGGATCGACGGATCGACGGTAACGGAAACCGTCACATCCTTACCGGTAACGCTCTTCAGCGCCGCCTTCAGTTCAGTTTCCTGCGCTTCGTCGAGCGCATGTGCCGAGGTGACCTCGGCGGTAATCTCGCCACGATGGGCGGCGGCAATGCTGCGGTAGGCGCGAATCATGCCGGGAACGGCAAAGAGACGGCGGTTATTCGCAACGACCTTGAGGAAATTGATAGCTAGACCGGCAATACCGGCCTTCTCGCAGATTGCGGTGATTGCCTTGAACTGATCCTCGGCGGAAAACACCGGGCTCGCAACCAGACGCTTCAAATCGTCACTCTCGTCGAGAAGTGCGCCGAACCTGTCCAGATCGGCTCCAACCGCCTCGACCGCACCCGCTTCCAAAGCAAGCTCGAAAAGCGACGATGCATACCTTTCGGCTACACCGGATGTTCCATGGGAGGTATCTGCCACGGGCACTTTTTCCCTGCTAATCGTCCAAGAACATCAGCGAGGGGGCTCCACCGCATCAAATTCTTGAAATCGTTTCAATTTCCCCGAAAAAGACCGGAATTCCCCCCTGCCTTTTCCCAATTTCGCGGTCCGTCTAGCATAGGACGCCGGGACTCGCAACACGCGTAATAGCGGAAAGCGCCGTTTGGGCAAGGGGGAATGCGTTTAAATTTTCCGATTCCGCCCAGGATGCGCCATAGGTGCGGCACAAAAGCCAAAAAGCACGTCTCAGACCAGTCCGAACACGTAGCTCAACGACAGTGCAGACAACAGAAGGTGCACAACCAGAAGTATGAAATTCCGCACTGTTGCGCCTCCATCGGAGAGAATGGAGAGAATGCCGCCGAACACACTGAGACCGAAGGCCGCGCCGAAAGCGAGATAGACCATGGGCTGCGCCAGAAGCAGCGCGGCAGCGCCGAGGCCGAGATAGAAGCCGGCAAGCGATGAGCGCACAAGCGCGTAGCCATCACGGCGCTCGCCGATCGCCTGCAGACCGAAGGCGCGCAGGGTAAGGCCCGGCGCAAACATGAAGAAGAGGCCGATCACGGCCGACACCACCGCCGCGCCGAAGGCCAGCTGCTCGCCGAATTCGGCAGGAAAATAAAACTCCATCTCGTTCCCCAAATCGTTTTTTGCCTGCTGCGTTATGACACGGTCATGACAGCGGGAAAACGCCCCTGTTGATAAAGTTCAAAGGAAACTTTGCGGATCGATATCGAGCTGTACATGCACGCTGCCCCGCTCCTTCGGGCCATTGGCCAGAACCGTTCGGAGGAAAGACTGCATGTCGGAATTGCGCCGCCCATGCACCAGCAGACGGAAGCGGTGGCGGCCACGGATCAGCGCCAGTGGCGCTTCCGCCGGACCGAGCAGCATGATGCCTGTAACCTGCGGCGCGGCCGCTCTGAGGCCACGCGCATGGGTTTCCGCTTCCGCCCGCGTATCGGCGGAAACGATGATCGAGGCGAGGCGCCCGAAGGGCGGCAGAACGGCTTTCTCCCGCTCCACGATCTCCCTTTCGTAAAAGGCCGACGCATCGCCGGAGACGATCGCCTGCATGACGGGATGCTGCGGCTGATATGTCTGCAGCAAGCCATGGCTTTTAAGTCCCGTACGCCCGGCACGGCCCGTCACCTGCGAAAGCAGCTGGAACGTTCGCTCCGCTGCGCGCGGATCGCCATTGGCAAGGCCGAGATCGGCGTCGACGATGCCGACAAGCGTCATCAGGGGGAAATTGTGCCCCTTGGCGACGAGCTGCGTACCGATGACGATATCAGCCTCGCCCTTGACGATCGCCTCCAGTTCCAGACGCAGCCGCTTGACGCCCATCAGGTCTGAGGAGAGCACGATGGTGCGGGCATCCGGAAAATGTTTCTCCACCTCCTCGGCGATCCGCTCCACGCCCGGCCCGCAGGCGACCAGATGATCGAAGGTGCCGCATTCCGGGCAATGGTCCGGCGTCGGCTCGTTGTGACCGCACTGGTGGCATTGCAATTGATTGCGGAACCGGTGCTCCACCAGCCAGCTGGAACATTGCGGGCACTGGAAACGGTGTCCGCAAACCCGGCAGAGCGTCAACGGTGCGTAACCGCGACGATTGAGAAACAGTAGGGACTGCTCACCCTTTTCGATGGTCTTGCCGATACCGCGCAGGAGAACCGACGAAAGAAACCCTCCCCTTTCCGGCGGATGACGACGCATATCGACCAGATGCAGATCGGGCATCGCCGCATCGCCGAAACGCGTGTGCAGATGGATGGTGTTGTAGCGGCCTGAACTGCCGTTGACCTGGCTTTCCACCGACGGCGTGGCGGACACCAGCACCACCGGGAAATCCGCGATCCGGGCTCTGACGACCGCCATGTCGCGGGCATTATAATAGACCCGGTCCTCCTGCTTGTAGGCCGGGTCGTGTTCCTCGTCGACAATGATGAGACCGAGATTGTCGAAGGGCAGGAAAAGCGCCGAGCGGGCGCCGGCCACCACCTTCACCTCGCCCGTCACCGCCTGCCGCCATACCTTTTCGCGCATGCGCGGCGACAGATCCGAATGCCACTCCGCCGGCTTCGCCCCGAACCGATCCTGAAAACGTTCGAGGAAGGCCGCGGTCAGGGCTATTTCCGGCAACAGGATAAGGACCTGCTTGCCCTGTCGCAGCGTCTCGGCCACCGCCTCAAAATAGACCTCGGTCTTGCCCGAGCCGGTCACGCCGTCAATCAGCGAAACATGAAAACCGCCTTTGCGCACATCCTCAAGAATTTCCGATGCCGCCTGTCTCTGCGGGCCTTCCAGTCGTGGCTCGGCATAGTCTGGATCCGGCTCTGCCACGACAGGCGGCGCGGGCAGAAAGACCGTCTCGAACACGCCCTGCTTGACGAGACCGTCGACAACGCTGGTGGAGACGCCGGCGGCATGGGCAAGTCCGCTCTTCGTCCAGCCATGACCCTCGGCCGCCAGTTCCATCACCCGCTCACGGGCAGGCGTCAGGCGCTCCGGTCTGCCTTCGGTCAACCGCAGCCCCTCGATCATCGGCTCAGGATCAAAGGCGGCGGGCGCGCGCAGCGCCATGCGTGCCACAAGGCCGGGGGAGAAAGCGTATAGGCGGCGACCCAGTCGATGAAGCGCCGCATTTCCACTTTCATCGGCGGGCATTCGAAACTTTTGGTAATGGGCCGCAACTTCTTCGGATCGACGCTCTTTTCTCCGGCATCGTCCCACACCACGCCGAAGACCTGCCGCGGGCCGAGCGGCACCTGAACGACGGAGCCGGTCTCCACGACCATATCTTCAGGCACGGCATAGCTGTAGGGTCCCGGCGCCGGCATGGGCACGAGAACGGGCACCGTGCGCGTGAGCGACGGTGGGTCGAACAGAGCCCCAAACAGATCGGACGAATCTTTTGCCATGATGTGGCGAACATGCCCCGATAGAGTGAAAAAGGAAACCGCCCGGATGTAATGGCCCGTCCTTGCAAAGTCCACGCCCGGGGATCAGCCTTAACCAAATGCTGACCATGGCGGGATAGCCTAGGTACAGGAATGGAGCGCCCCGTGACCGAAATCCTGACTTTTGCCACACCCGATCTCTTGAACGAGCGCCTGTCCTGGCTCGCCGCGATTGCCGGCGAGCGCCGCCTTGCGGACAACACCGTCGAGGCCTATGAGCGCGACACTCGCCAGTTCCTGACGTTCCTGACCGGTTACATCGGCAAGCCAGCTTCCATCACCGACATTGCCGATCTGCGTCCGGTCGATCTTCGCGCTTTTCTGGCCAGCCGGCGCAGGGAAGGCGCCGGTGCGCGCTCGCTGGGACGGCATCTGGCGGGGCTGCGCTCCTTTCTTCATTATCTGCAAAAAAAAGGCCTGGTGAATGCGGCCGGCGCCACCGCCATGCGCTCACCAAAACAGCCAAAGTCTCTGCCGAAGCCGCTGACCGACCGGCAAGCGCTGAAAATCACCACCGCCGAGGCACAATTGAACGAAGAGCCATGGATTGCTGCCCGCAACGCCGCGGTCCTCTCACTTCTGTACGGCTGCGGTCTTCGCATTTCCGAGGCGCTCGGGCTGGCTCCGGCCGATTTCACGCCCGGCGCCCGCAGCCTGCGCATCACCGGCAAAGGCAACAAGACCCGGATCGTGCCCCTGTTGGCAGTTGTGACGGAAGCGGTCGATGCCTACAAAAAGCTCTGCCCCTATCATCTGGCAGCGGACCAGCCGCTATTTCTCGGCGCGCGCGGCGGCAAGCTGCAACCCGCCATCATCCAGCGCGAGATGCAGAAATTGCGCGGCGCTTTCGGCCTCCCGGAAAACGCGACGCCGCATGCGCTCCGCCACTCCTTCGCCACCCATCTTCTGGCCGGCGGCGGTGACCTGCGCACCATTCAGGAACTGCTCGGCCACGCCAGCCTTTCCACCACGCAGATCTATACCGGCGTCGATACCGCAAGATTGCTGGAAATCTACGACAACGCCCACCCGCGCGCCTGAAGCAGGAATTGCTTAACCATAGTCGTTAACCAGACGTCCAAGCCGCCGTTCTATAAACGAGCAAGAACCGGATGGTACCTATGCACAGCCTGATAAAGCCACAAAATCTCACCGCCACCCTGATGGGCAAGACCGGCGACGCCCTGCTCTGGCTGCTCGCCGCGATGCATATCGTCGCAATCGCAATACTGTTCGCGACTTTGCTGTCGCTGGGTGAGGCGCAAGCCGCCGAACAGGAGATAAGCTGCACGGGCAGCGACATTCTCGTGGAGATGCGCAAGAGCGACCCGCAGGGCCTAGCGAAGATCGAACAGGAAGCTGCCGCGATCCCGAATGGCAAGGGTAATTTCTGGCGTATCGAAAAAGCCGGAACGCCCTCCTCCTTTCTTCTCGGCACCATGCATGTCACCGATCCGCGTGTTCTCGGCATGCCCGCCGCCGCCACACCCGCCTTCGAAAAAGCCGCGACGGTCATCGTGGAATCGGACGAAATCGTCGACGACAAGAAGATTGCCGCATCGCTGCTGACGAGACCGGACCTCACCATGTTTCTGGACGGCAAGTCGATCACCGACATCCTGTCGCCCGAAAATGTCGCACGCCTTGAAAAAGGTCTTAAAGAGCGCGGCATTCCGCTGAGTGCCGTTTCACGCATGAAGCCGTGGATGCTGTCGAGCTTTGTCGCCCTTCCCGCGTGCGAATTTGCCCGCAAGGCCACCGGCCTGTCTTTTCTGGATAAGAAGCTGGCCGAAGACGCCGTCGCGGACGGAAAGCATCTTGTCGGGCTGGAGACCATGGTCGAGCAGCTGACGGCCATGTCCGAACTGCCGATGGAGTTTCATCTGCAGGCGCTGATCGAAACGCTCGAACTGGGTGACCGCATGGATGACGTCATGACGACCATGACCGATCTCTATGTCAGCGGCGATATCGGCATGACCATGCCCATGCTGAAAAGCCTCGACCCCAAGAAGGCGGCTGAGAGCGACCAAGGTTATGCCTCCTTCGAGCAACGCATCATCACCGACCGCAATCACGTCATGGCGGAGCGGGCTGCCCCCGAACTTGGTAAGGGCAATGTCTTCATGGCCGTCGGCGCGCTACACCTGCCGGGCGAGGAAGGCGTTGTCGAACTGCTGCGTGCACAGGGCTTCACGCTGACACGGGTCGATTGATCCGCTCGTCTGCGATCCCGACAGAACGGATATTGGTGCAAAACGGCCGCATCGTCGCCGGCACGATGCGGCGGTGAAACGGACCGACGACGAAAAGATAAAGGCGTCCGAACAGATTCTTGCGCCTGACGATGGTGGTGACCTTTACGACCTGCCGGTCCACTCCCTGTTCCAGATCGACGACGATGCGGAAATCGAGATGGTTGTCGTCGAAGCCGAGCACGGTTCGCGCCGGGGTGGATGACAGTACGGGAAATCCGCCCGCCGATGCTCCCGCCACCAACTCTACCGTTCTGAGACCAAAAAGCGATACGACGCGGTTTCGAAGCGCCATCAGGCTGCGGATCCATTCGGGAGGGTGATCGAGAAGAAGCCTGCTGACATCGAGCGAACTCGATCCGTCTGCCACCATCTCTCCCTCGAAACAATCCCGCCAGTCGGCGCCCGGCAATATGTCTTCGCTATCCCGCATTCCAGAACCCCCTGCCGCCTTTGCGACAAGACCTACCATCCTCGATTTTCGACAGGCCGGGAACGTGACAAACCGCCGCTTGGAGCATTTCCAGTAAAAGTGCGAATGCTCTAGCCGTGTGTCATGCGCTTCAGAACATTGGTGCGCCAATAAAACTGGTGGACCAGAACAGCAATGAGATGGCCGGCAATCAGCGCCCACATCAACACCTTGAACGGCCCGGAATGCAATTGCCCGGCAGCCCGGACGCCGAAGTAATAGGCGGCGATACCGGACAAGGGCAGGATGAAGAACAGCGCATAGAAGGTGAAATGCGCCACCTTCGCGGCGATTTGGAACGCACGCGGTTCCTTTTCTGGGTGCGGCGGCACGCCCTGGACGAAGCGCAGACAGAGGCGCAGAACCGCAAGCAACAGAATGGCGAAGCCGACATAGGCGTGGATATTGGCCGAAGAAACCTGGTCCGGCGTCAGCGTTTCGCCCCGCCGTATCAACCGGTAGGCATGGGCCATGCCGTCGGGAAACAGCAGATTGAAGAAGATCAGAAGCGCCATCGCCCAGTGAACGACACGCTGCAAAACGGAAAATGAAACTTGAGTGGAAGACGCCATTTTATTGCCTTTTATCAAAAGGTTAGACAGGCCATGGCGCAAGTATGAAAAACCCCGGCCTGCATGGCAAGCCGGGGTTCAGCAGATGACTGAAATTTAATATTGAAGCGATCACATGTGGATCGGCTTGAAGAAGGTCGCGAGCGCCGCTTCCTTCACCGCTTCCGACATGGTCGGGTGCGCATGGCAGGTGCGGCCGAGATCTTCCGAGGAGCCACCGAATTCCATCAGCACGGTGATCTCATGGATCATTTCGCCAGCGCCAAAGCCGACGATATGGCCGCCGAGAACCCGGTCGGTTTCCTTGTCCGCAAGGATCTTCACGAAACCGTCCGTCACCTGCATGGCGCGGGCGCGGCCATTGGCCGTGAACGGGAACTTGCCAACCTTGTAGGCGACGCCAGCAGCCTTCAGTTCTTCCTCGGTCTTGCCGACGGAAGCGATTTCCGGCTGCGTGTAGACGACCGCCGGAATGACGTCGTAATTCACATGACCGCGCTGACCGGCGAGGATTTCCGCGAGAGCAACGCCCTCGTCTTCCGCCTTGTGCGCCAGCATCGGACCCTTCACCACGTCGCCAATCGCATAGATGCCATCGACATTGGTCTTGTAGTGGCCGTCGATTTCGACGCGACCACGGCTGTCGAGCACGACGCCCGCTTCCGCAAGGCCGAGACCTTCGGTGTAGGGTTTGCGGCCGGTGGAGATCAGCACGACGTTCGCTTCCAGTGTTTCGGCAGCACCGCCCTTGACCGGCTCGAACACAACCTTTGCACCGGCAGCAGTCTTTTCAACAGCCGTCACCTTGGCGCCTAGTTTGAAATCAAGACCCTGCTTGGCCAGCAGACGCTGCGACTGCTTGGAAACCTCGCCGTCCATGCCACCGAGAATATTGTCGAGATATTCGACGACGGTCACCTTCGCGCCGAGACGCGACCAGACCGAACCGAGCTCGAGGCCGATCACGCCGCCGCCGACAACGATGAGCTTTTCCGGAACCTTGGAAAGAGCGATCGCGCCAGTGGAAGAAACGATGACGGTTTCATCGATATCGACCTGAACACCGGGGATGCCCGCAACGTCCGAACCGGTAGCGATGACGATGTTCTTCGCTTCGATTTCCTGTGTCTCGCCCTTGTCGTTGGTGACGGCAACCTTGCCGGCTGCAACCACCTTGCCGGTGCCCTGGAAGGCATCGATCTTGTTCTTCTTGAACAGGAAGGAAACGCCGTCGACATTGGCTTTCACCACGCCATCCTTGTGCGCCATCATCTTGCCGAGGTTCAGCTTAGGGGCGGCAACTTCGATACCGAGCGTATCGACGCCATGGGCAACATGCGCGAAGGTTTCGGAGGCGTGCAGCAGGGCCTTGGAAGGGATGCAGCCGACATTGAGGCAGGTGCCGCCATAGGTCGCGCGCTTTTCGATGACAGCGACCTTCAGGCCAAGCTGTGCCGCCTTGACCGCGCAAACATAACCGCCGGGACCCGTTCCGATTACAACTACATCATATGCCATGTTTCTGTTCCTGATTGATTGCGGGCAGGATTTTGAACCGCCCTGCTTCCGTTTGACCTGAAACTCAGGCCGCTTTTTCCGTTGCGAGTTTTATACCGAGAGCAATGAACACCACACCGCTGGTGCGGTCGATCCATTGGCTGGCGCGCTGAAATGCGGCGCGCATGCGTGGCGTCGTCATGAACAGGCTGACGCCGACGAACCATAGGATAAGGCAGCTTGCCATGACGAGCCCGTATCCGAACTTGATGGTAACCGGCGTATGCGCGTGAACCACCGTCGAAAAGATCGACAGGAAGAAAAACACCGGTTTTGGATTGAGCGCATTGGCAGCAAAACCGAGCGTGAAGGCCTTGAGCGCAGTCTGGGCGCTCTTGGCCCGAACGCCGTCCTCACCTTCCGCGGCCGGCAATTCGGTCTTGCCGGCGCGCAGCGCCTTGATGCCGATATAGATCAGATAGGCGACGCCGAGCCATTTGACGATGTTGAAGAGATAGATCGACTGGGAAATGATGAGGCCAAGTCCGAGGATCGTATAGGTGACATGGAACATCAGCGACGTTCCGACACCGAAACTGGTGATGATGGCCTGCTTGCGCCCGTGCACCATGGCCTGACGCATGACCATCGCCAGATCGGCACCGGGGGAAACGATCGCGAAAAAGAAGATCGCCATCAGGGATGCAAGTTCGATGAGATATTGATGCATAGGCTCGACCTCAGATCAGCGCGACAAGCATGAGGACCAGACCGGCGAGGGAAACGACCCACGCGATCGACCGCACATAGGGAACGCCTGCAAGATAAAGCGGGATGTAGACGACGCGCGCAACGGTCCATATCCAGCCGCCCGCCAGCCCCCAGCCGGAGGCGTCACCGACGATCGCAAGAGCGAGAACCAGACCGACGAAAGCGGGATAGGTCTCGCGAAAATTATCCGAGGCGCGCTGCGCGCGTCCCGCAAAGACCCCTTTGAGGTCCGGGCGCGCATCACGCGCGCCCGCATTCCAGGCAAGACCAACTTCCCGCGTAACGGACATGGCCTGAAGGCAGATATGCAGGAGAAGAAGAATAACGCTGAGCGCCAGCAGGAACACAAAAGGTCCATTCCCGTCGGCCAGGTTTTCCATCCCTCTTCTCCCCTATCTGGTCTTAAAGATCGAGAACCAGACGTTCCGGATCTTCCAGGCTTTCCTTGACGCGAACGAGGAAGGTCACTGCTTCCTTGCCGTCAACGATACGGTGATCGTAGGAGAGCGCAAGATACATCATCGGACGGATGACGACCTGACCGCCGATGGCGACCGGACGCTCCTGGATTTTGTGCATGCCGAGGATACCCGACTGTGGTGCATTGAGGATCGGCGAGGACATCAGCGAGCCGTAGACGCCACCATTGGTGATGGTGAAGGTGCCGCCCTGCATGTCGGCCATGCCGAGCGAACCGTCGCGTGCTGCCTTGGCAAGACGACCGAGTTCCTTTTCAACGCCCGCGATGGAGAGCTGGTCGGCATCGCGGATGACCGGAACGACAAGACCCTTGTCGGTGCCGACAGCCATGCCGACGTGACAATAGTTCTTGTAGATGATGTCCGTGCCGTCGATTTCAGCGTTGACGGCCGGCAGTTCCTTCAGCGCGTGGGTCACGGCCTTGGTGAAGAAGCCCATGAAGCCGAGCTTGACGCCATGCTTCTTCTCGAACACGTCTTTGTAGCGGTTACGCAGGTCCATAACCGCGCTCATGTCCACCTCGTTATAGGTGGTCAGCATGGCGGCCGTGTTCTGCGCATCCTTCAGACGACGTGCGATCGTCTGGCGCAGGCGGGTCATCTTCACGCGCTCTTCGCGAACCTGATCCTGCTCGGCCGAAACCGGACGGGGAGCAGCAACGGGAGCCGGAGCGGCGGCAGGTGCCGAAACGCCCTTGGCAACAGCGGCGAGAACGTCGCCCTTCAGAACCTGGCCACGCTTGCCCGAACCGTCGACCTGATCGGCGGAAAGGTTGTTTTCAGCAAGCAGCTTGCCGGCAGCAGGTGCCGGCGGCATGGCGCTGCCAGCCGGAGCGGCTACTGCGGCAGGTGCCGGTGCGGCTGCGGCCGCAGCAGGCTTTGCCGCGGGTGCGGAAGTCGCAGCGCCGGCGGCACCTTCGGCGATCTGGCCGAGAAGGGCGTCGAGACCGACGGTTTCGCCGTTCTGCGCAACGATTTCGGTCAGCACGCCAGAGGCGGGCGCCGGGACTTCGACGGTAACCTTGTCGGTTTCCAGTTCAACGAGAGGTTCGTCGGCCTTGACGATATCGCCGACCTTCTTGAACCAGGTGCCGACGGTCGCTTCGCTGACGGATTCGCCGAGGGTTGGTACGCGGATTTCAGTGGCCATGATCTAGTTCCGTTATTCGGGTGTCTTTTTTGCGGGGCGATGCGGGAGAGTTGTCACTCTCCCAGCGCGTCTTCCAGGAACGCAGCAAGCTGCGCCAGGTGCTTGGACATCAGGCCGGTCGCCGGAGAGGCGGCAGCCGGACGGCCCGTGTAACGGACCTTCTGGTACTTGGCGTCGATATGCGCCAGAACCCATTCGAGGTACGGATCGATAAACGACCAGCCGCCCATGTTCTTCGGCTCTTCCTGGCACCAGACCATTTCCGCATGGCGGAAGCGCGACAATTCGTTGATCAGCGCCTTGGCAGGGAACGGATAGAGCTGTTCGATGCGCAGCAGATAGACGTCGTCGATACCACGCTTTTCACGCTCTTCGAGCAGATCGTAATAAACCTTGCCGGAACACATTACCACGCGACGGATCTTGGCATCCTTCTGCAGCTTGATCGGGCCGTCCTTGATGACCTCCGCATCGTCCCACAGGAGACGGTGGAAGGAGGATTCACCGGCAAGCTCTGCCAGCGACGAGGTGGCGCGCTTGTGACGCAGCAGCGACTTCGGCGTCATCAGGATCAGCGGCTTGCGGAAATCGCGGCGCATCTGACGGCGCAGGATGTGGAAGTAGTTAGCCGGCGTCGTGACGTTGGCGACCTGCATGTTGTCTTCGGCGCACATCTGCAGCCAGCGCTCCAGACGGGCGGACGAATGTTCCGGACCCTGACCTTCATAACCGTGCGGCAGAAGGCAGACGAGACCGGACATGCGCAGCCACTTGCGTTCACCCGAAGAGATGAACTGGTCAAACACCACCTGCGCGCCGTTGGCGAAGTCGCCGAACTGGGCTTCCCAGAGCGTCAGTGCGTTCGGGCGGGCAAGCGAATAGCCGTATTCGAAACCGAGAACGGCTTCTTCCGAAAGCATCGAGTTGATGACTTCGTAACGGGCCTGCGTCGGCGAAAGATTGGCAAGTGGGATGTAACGCTCTTCGGTTTCCTGATCGTAGAGAACCGAGTGACGCTGCGAGAAGGTGCCGCGTTCGCAATCCTGACCGGACAGACGGATCTTGTGGCCGTCGACGACCAACGAACCGAAGGCCAGAGCCTCGGCCATCGCCCAATCCAGCCCCTCACCGGTCTCGACCATCTGGGCGCGGTTTTCCATGAAGCGCTGGATCGTGCGGTGTGCGCTGAAACCTTCCGGAATGGTCGACAGCTTCTTGCCGATTTCCTTCAGCTGCTTCATCGGCACGCCGGTCTTGCCGCGACGCTGCTCATCGGCATTGTCGGCGGCGCGCAGGCCGGACCATTGGCCATCCAGCCAGTCGGCCTTGTTAGGCTTGTAGGACTGGCCTGCTTCGAACTCCTGCTCGAGATGAGCGCGCCAGTCGGCCTTGATCTTTTCGAAATCGCCTTCGGTGATCAGACCTTCCGCGATCAGACGGTCGGCATAGATGCGCGCGACAGTCTTGTGGCCACGGATGACCTTGTACATCTTCGGCTGCGTGAACGCGGGCTCATCGCCTTCGTTATGTCCGAAGCGGCGGTAACAGAACATGTCGATGACGACAGGCTTGTGGAACTTCATGCGGTATTCGGTTGCAACCTTGGCCGCATAGGTCACCGCTTCCGGATCATCCCCGTTGACGTGGAAGATCGGCGCTTCGATCATCTTGGCGACGTCGGACGGATAGGGCGACGAGCGCGAGAAGGCCGGGTTCGTCGTGAAGCCGATCTGGTTGTTGATGATGAAGTGCATGGTGCCGGCAACGCGGTGACCGCGCAGGCCGGAAAGGCCGAGAATTTCAGCAACCACGCCCTGACCCGCAAAAGCGGCGTCGCCGTGCAACAGCAGCGGCAGCACCTTGGCGCGTTCCGACAGCGGAATGATATCGCCGTCCCATGTCTTGGCGAGCTGGTCCTGCTTGGCGCGGGCCTTGCCCATGACGACAGGGTTGACGATTTCAAGATGCGACGGGTTTGCTGTCAGCGACAGGTGAACCTTGTTGCCGTCGAATTCGCGGTCGGAGGAGGCACCGAGATGGTACTTCACGTCGCCGGAACCTTCGACGTCGTCAGGCTTGAACGAACCGCCCTTGAACTCGTGGAACACGGCGCGGTGCGGCTTGCCCATGACGTTGGTCAGAACGTTCAGACGGCCGCGGTGGGCCATGCCGAGCACGACTTCTTCCAGACCGTCCTGGCCGCCGCGCTTGATGATCTGTTCGAGCGCCGGGATCAGCGATTCACCACCGTCGAGGCCGAAACGCTTGGTGCCCTTGAAACGCACGTCGAGGAACTGCTCGTAACCTTCGGCTTCGACCAGCTTGGAAAGAATGGCCTTCTTGCCTTCCGGCGTGAAGTCCACGCCCTTGTCCGGGCCTTCGATGCGCTCCTGGATCCAGCCCTTTTCTTCCGGGTTGGACATATGCATGAATTCAACGCCGAGCGTCGAGCAATAGGTGCGCTCGAGAATATCGACCATCTCGCGCACGGACGCGTATTCGAGACCGAGAACGTTATCGATGAAAATCTTGCGATCGTAATCGCTTTCCTCGAAGCCATAGGACTTCGGCGAAAGCTCGTTGTAATCTTCGACGGCGCTGGCGATGCCGAGCGGATCGAGCTTGGCGTGCAGGTGGCCGCGCATGCGGTAGGCGCGGATCATCATGATGGCGCGAACGCTGTCACGGGTCGCCTGAAGCACTTCCGCCTCGCTGACGGCCTTGCCGGTATCGGCGCTCTTCGCCTCGGCTTTCGCCTGAACCTTCTTCTCGATGGCCTTCTCGACCGTGGCCCAGTTGCCGTCCAGAGCGGATACCAGGTCGCCATTCGCCGGGATCGGCCAGTTGGCACGCTTCCAGGAGGCGCCCTTGGCTGCCTTCTTCACGTCTTCCGGATTATCGGACAACGCCTTGAAGAAGCTCTGCCACTCCGGCGACACGGAAGAGGGATCCTCTTCGTACCGGGCATAGAGCTGCTCGATATAGGCTGCATTCGCGCCGTCCAGAAACGACGTGATCTGAAACTGCTCGTTCGCTTCTTGCCTTGCCATTGTGTTCTTGCGGACTTGTCCGTCCGCCTCCTCGATGCCGTTAGGGCCGTTTATCGGCCTGCCGCTTGATTATTGCTATCTGCCGCCGGGGCGGTATGCCGTCTGTCTGTCGTTCTTTGCGGCATCGGGCAGCGCGGGTTTAAAGCCGCGCCGCCCGTTACCGGTCTCATGTGGTCTCAGCCCTTGAGGACTTCAACCAGGGTCTTGCCGAGGCGCGCCGGGGAGGGCGAAACCTTGATGCCCGCTGCTTCCATGGCTGCGATCTTGGACTCTGCATCGCCCTTGCCGCCGGAAACGACAGCGCCGGCGTGGCCCATGGTGCGGCCCTTCGGTGCGGTACGGCCCGCGATGAAGCCGGCCATCGGCTTCTTGCGGCCCTTCTTGGCTTCGTCGATGAGGAACTGCGCCGCTTCTTCTTCAGCCGCGCCACCGATTTCGCCGATCATAATGATCGACTGCGTGGCTTCGTCGGCCAGGAACATTTCGAGCACGTCGATGAACTCGGTGCCCTTGACCGGGTCGCCGCCGATGCCGACAGCCGTGGTCTGGCCGAGGCCTTCGTTGGAGGTCTGGAACACAGCTTCATAGGTCAGCGTGCCGGAGCGCGAGACGATACCGACCGAACCCTTGCGGAAGATGGAGCCCGGCATGATGCCGATCTTGCATTCCTCAGGCGTCATGATGCCCGGGCAGTTAGGCCCAAGCAGACGCGACTTCGAGCGGTCGAGGCGAGCCTTGACGCGCACCATGTCCATGACCGGAATACCTTCGGTGATGCAGGTGATGAAGGGGATTTCCGCATCGATGGCTTCGATGATGGCGTCTGCGGCGCCTGCCGGCGGAACGTAGATCACGGATGCGTCTGCACCGGTCTTTTCCTTGGCTTCGGCAACCGTTGCGAAGATAGGCAGGCTTTCACCCTTGGAGCCAGTCCAGGTTTCGCCACCCTTCTTCGGGTGAATACCGCCGACCATCTGCGTGCCGTAATAAGCAAGCGCCTGTTCGGTGTGGAAGGTGCCGGTCTTGCCGGTCAGACCCTGAACAAGGATCTTCGTGTCTTTATTAACAAGAATAGACATTATTTCCGGTCCCTCAATTAGCCGTTGATCGCCGCAACGATCTTCTTGGCCGCGTCGTCCAGGTCGTCAGCAGCGGTAATCGCAAGGCCCGATTCGTTCAGGAGCTTCTTGCCAAGTTCGACGTTGGTGCCTTCGAGGCGAACAACGAGCGGAACCTGCAAACCGACTTCCTTCACCGCAGCGATCACGCCTTCGGCGATGACGTCGCACTTCATGATGCCACCGAAGATGTTGACGAGGATGCCCTCGACCTTCGGGTCGGCAGTGATGATCTTGAAGGCTGCAGCAACCTTCTCCTTGCCAGCGCCACCGCCGACGTCACAGAAGTTTGCCGGCTCTTTGCCGTAAAGCTTGATGATGTCCATCGTCGCCATGGCGAGACCGGCACCGTTGACCATGCAGCCGATGTTGCCGTCGAGAGCCACGTAAGCGAGGTCCCACTTGGAGGCTTCGATTTCCTTGGCGTCTTCTTCGGTCTCGTCGCGCAGCGCCTTGACGTCGTCATGGCGGAACAGCGCGTTGCCATCGAAGGACATCTTGGCGTCGAGAACGCGCAGATGGCCATTTTCCATGACGATCAGCGGGTTAACCTCGAGGAGAGCCATGTCCTTCTCGTTGAAGGCCTTGTAGAGGATCGGGAACAGCGCCTTGGCGTCTTCCGCTGCAACACCCTCAAGCTCGAGAGCCTTGGAGATCGCGGCAACGTCGGCGTCGCTCACACCCTTTTCCGGATTGATGGCGATGGTGTGGATCTTCTCGGGCGTGTCGTGGGCGACAGCCTCGATATCCATGCCGCCTTCGGTGGAAACCACGAAAGCAACCTGACCGACCGAGCGGTCAACCAGCAGCGAGCAATAAAGCTCGCGGGAGATGTCTGCGCCGTCTTCGATGTAGAGACGGTTGACCTGCTTGCCGGCATCGCCCGTCTGCGCCGTTACCAGCGTGTTGCCGAGCATGTCCTTGGAATGGGAAACGACTTCTTCGATCGTCTTTGCGAGACGAACGCCGCCCTTGGCATCGGGGCCGAGTTCCTTGAACTTGCCCTTGCCGCGGCCGCCAGCATGGATCTGGCTCTTGACGACGTAGAGCGGGCCCGGAAGCTGCTTTGCAGCCGCTTCGGCTTCTTCGACCTTGAGGATGGCGACGCCTTCAGCAACCGGCGCACCGTAGCCCTTCAGAAGAGCCTTGGCCTGATATTCGTGAATATTCATGGAATAATCCCTGTTTGGAGCCGCCTGAAGCGCCCTGCGTTCATTCAGACGCAGGGCGCTCCAGACTATTGAATCTACGCATCCTGCCTTGCAAAAATCGATTTCGATTTTTTGCGCCGGTGCGTCAGGTTATTACTTCAGCGACGGAGCAATGTTGATGCAGGCTTCACAAAGACCAGCGACAGCGCCGACGGACTTGCGGAACGCTGCTTCTTCTTCCTTGTTCAGTTCGATCTCGATGATGCGCTCGATACCGCCGGCACCGATGATGGTGGGCACGCCGACATACATGTCGTCCACGCCGTACTGGCCCGACAGATGGGCAGCGGCAGGCAGAACACGCTTCTTGTCCTTGAGGTAGGATTCAGCCATTTCGATCGCGGAAGCGGCCGGTGCATAATAGGCCGAGCCGGTCTTCAGCAGGCCGACGATTTCCGCACCGCCGTCGCGTGTGCGCTGGACGATCTCTTCAAGACGCTCGGCGGTGAGCCAGCCCATCTTGACGAGATCGGTCAGCGGAATACCGCCAACGGTGGAATAACGTGCCAGCGGCACCATCGTATCGCCGTGGCCACCGAGAACGAAGGCGGTGACGTCCTGAACCGAAACGTTGAACTCTTCGGAAAGGAAAAGACGGAAGCGGGCGCTGTCGAGAACGCCGGCCATGCCGACGACCTTGTTCTTCGGCAGGCCGGAGAACTTCTGAAGCGCCCAGACCATGGCGTCCAGCGGGTTGGTGATGCAGATGACGAAAGCGTTCGGGGCATATTTCTTGATGCCGGCGCCAACCTGTTCCATGACCTTGAGGTTGATGCCGAGAAGATCGTCGCGGCTCATGCCCGGCTTGCGGGCAACGCCTGCGGTGACGATGCAGACATCCGCGCCTTCGATGGCAGCGTAGTCGGACGCGCCGGTGAGCTTGGCATTGAAACCTTCAACCGGGCCGGACTGGGCAATATCCAGACCCTTGCCCTGCGGGATGCCGTCAGCAATATCGAAGAGGACGATATCGCCCAGTTCCTTCAGGCTGGCGAGATGCGCCAGCGTGCCGCCGATCATGCCAGAACCAATAAGTGCAATCTTTTTGCGAGCCATCGAATGCTTCCTCTAGAGCTTCAATTCAATTTCACCGCGCCACCGGCAGCCAAATTGTCGCATTTCGATTAGCCCCATTGGCCAAAATTGGCAACAGATTCTTTTGGCATGAATATTTTCAATCGTTTAGATCATTATTTTCTTACGTAAACGTAAGAAAATGCGTCATGAAAGTGTCAAACTTTCTCGCGTTTTTCGTGATGAAGCACGAGATAATCGGCACTGCGCATCTCAAACAGGCGCGAGGCGGTGCGATCGAACTCGAAACCTTCGGTACCCTTGCGCTTGCCGAGCAGGTCTTCGGGCATGGCCGCGGCGGAGGCGAAAAGCCTGACGCTGTGGTCGTAAAGCGCGTCGATAAGAATGATGAAGCGCTTGGTCTCGTTCCGCTTGTCGGCATTGAGGAACGGGATGTGGTCGATGAAGACCGTATCGAAACGATTGGCGATAGCCAAAAAGTCGGACGCGCCGAGCGGCTTTTCGCAAAGGTCGAAGAAGGAAAAGCGGGCCACGCGGCCGCTGGCGCGTGGCACCAGAATGGAGCGGCCCTTCATCGGTATCTCCGTCGGCGCCACCAGATGTCCGCCGGTCATGCGCCGCCAGGCCATATCCATCGCCTGATCTGCAGAACCGTCGAGCGGTGTGACGTAGACAGGCAGGCTTTCCAGCTTTTCCATGCGGTAATCGGTGGGGCTGTCCAGCGTCACCACCTCCACATGCTTCTTCAGCAAATCGACGAAAGGCAGGAACAGGCCACGATTGAGCCCGTCCTTATAAAGATTGTCGGGCACGACGTTAGACGTCGTCACCAATGTGCAGCCATTGGCGAAAAGCTCGCTGAACAGCCGGGCGAGGATCATCGCATCGGCAATGTCCGTGACCGTGAACTCATCGAAGCACAGAAGCTCCGCCTCCGCCAGAAGCTGTGCCGCGACGGGCGGAATGGGATCGGCCTGCTTGGTTTCGCCATTCTTCAACTTCTGCCGATGCGCATGCACACGATTATGCACGTCCGCCATGAATTCGTGAAAATGGCAGCGCCGTTTCGAAGAGACGGGCGCCATCTCGTAGAACATGTCCATCAACATCGTCTTGCCGCGGCCGACGCTGCCATGAACATACAGTCCCTTTACGAAGGCTTCCGGGCCAGCCTTGCGCGCGAACATCCAGCCGAGAGCGCTTTTTTCCTGGCGGGCTTGCGTGCCTTCAGATCGGCAAGGATACGGTCGAGATGAGCCGCCACGCCAAGCTGCGCGGCATCCGCCTGCAAAGTGCCAGCTGCCGTCAATGCGTTGAGCTGTTCAACGACACTATGATTGTAGTCTGGCAATGGCTTCATGGAAAAGCGCCCCGGACGCGGGCGCGCACAAGCGCCCGCGACGAATGGAATGGCTTAGAACAAACGAGGCGATCCGGATGCACCGGAAATGCTCTATCGGCTGAGGCTGAGCGGCTGGCCGCTATTGGTCGTGCCGTCAAAACGCGCATCGGCGCTCTTGTAGACACGGCCGATCGTATCGCCCGAACGATTCTTGAACAGGACCATCTTGCCAGACACTTCCCAGGACCCCATCGCCGTCAGATCGCCGGCGCAGCCACGCGTGCCGCCGCGCGAACCGCTGCCGAGATTGGTGAGCGTCAGGAACATGTCGCAATTGGCGCCGCCATTGGAAACGCGCCAGTTGCCGACCATGGATTCCTTGGTGACGTCGAGCGCAGTCGCCGGCGGAGCCGCAGAGGCGACGTTCACGCCACCGGGTGCCGCCGAAGCGGGAGCCGAAGGGAACTGACCGCCAGGAGCGCCACCGGGTGGCGGCAGAGCGCCAGACTGAACGGAGGGAACCGGCTGCGCCTGCAAGGGCGGCGTATAACCGGGATTGTTGCTGGTGTTGTTGTTGTAATCGTAGGAGGTACGTTGGCAACCGGCGAGGCTCATTACAACCGCAAGACCCGTCACCACATATCTGAATTGCATATCAAGCTCCCGATTCTCTCGCTTCCGGAAAGACCATGATCAAACAAGAAGGCTGAATTATTACTAAAGCCTTATCTTGCACAAGCGATGGCTGGAATAATTACTATTTCGGTCAATTTTTACCGAATTTTCCCGCGTCCGGTTGTAAAAAGGGCCGCAGTCGAGACTGCGGCCGGATAGATTTTTGGGTCCAGACGAATCGTCTTCAGACGCGACGCTCGACCATCATCTTCTTGATTTCCGCGATCGCCTTGGCCGGGTTCAAGCCCTTCGGGCAGGCCTGCGCGCAGTTCATGATGGTGTGGCAGCGATAAAGACGGAACGGATCTTCGAGATCGTCGAGACGCTCGCCGGTTGCCTCATCGCGGCTGTCGATCAGCCAGCGATAGGCCTGCAGCAGAACAGCGGGACCGAGGTAGCGGTCGCCATTCCACCAGTAGCTGGGACAGGAGGTGGAGCAGCAGGCGCACAGAATGCACTCGTAGAGACCGTCCAGCTTCAGGCGATCCTCATGGCTCTGCTTCCATTCCTTGGCGGGCGTCGGCGAGACCGTCTTCAGCCACGGCTCGATGGAGCGGTGCTGCGCGTAGAAGTTCGACAGATCGGGAACGAGGTCCTTCACCACAGGCATGTGCGGCAGCGGATAGACCTTAACCGTACCCTTGATCTCTTCCATGCCCTTGGTGCAGGCGAGCGTATTGGTGCCGTCGATGTTCATCGCGCAGGAGCCACAGATGCCTTCGCGGCAGGAGCGGCGCAGCGTCAGCGTCGGGTCGACGTTGTTCTTGATGTAGAGAAGCGCATCAAGAACCATCGGGCCACAATCGTCGACATCGATATAATAGGTATCGATGCGCGGGTTCTGACCGTCATCCGGGTTCCAGCGATAGATCCGGTACTCGCGAACGTTCTTGGCACCATCCGGCTTCGGCCAGACTTTGCCTTCGCTGATCTGGGAATTCTTGGGGAGAGCTAGTTCAACCATATCCAGTTCCTCAAATCAGTAGACGCGAGCCTTCGGCTCGATCTTTTTCGGATCGATGCCGTCGGCGATCAGGTCGGTGTGGACAGGGCGGTAATCAAGCTTGACGTCGCCTTCGGGGCTGACCCAGGCAAGCGTGTGCTTGCGCCAGTTCACATCGTCGCGACCACCGAACGGACCATCAACGAAATCCTCTCGGGCATGCGAACCGCGGCTTTCCTTGCGCGCTTCCGCGCCGTAGACCGTCGTGATCGCGTTGGCCATCAGATTGTGCAGCTCGAGCGTTTCGACCAGATCGGAGTTCCAGACCATCGAACGGTCGGTAACCTTGACATCAGGCAGTTCCTTCCAGATGGCGGAAATGCGCTTGCAACCGCTTTCCAGCGATTCCTGCGTGCGGAACACGGCCGCATCGTCCTGCATGGCGCGCTGCATCTTGTCGCGCAGCACCGCCGTCGGCGTGGAGCCACTGGCATAACGCAGGCTATCGAAGCGCTCCATGATCTTGTCGCAGGCAGCAATGTTGAGCGCGGGAACCGGCGTATCGCGGTCGATGACCTGGGCTGCCCGGATGGCGGCAGCACGGCCGAAGACCACGAGGTCGATCAGTGAGTTGGAACCGAGGCGGTTGGCACCGTGAACCGAGGCGCAGCCCGCTTCGCCAACAGCCATCAGGCCGGGTGCGACGCGTTCCGGGTTATCGGCGTTGGCGTTCAGGACTTCACCCCAATAGTTGGTCGGAATGCCGCCCATATTGTAGTGAACGGTCGGCAGGACCGGGATCGGCTCGCGCGTCACGTCGACGCCGGCGAAAATCTTGGCGCTTTCGGAAATGCCCGGAAGACGCTCGTGCAGGATTGCCGGATCGAGGTGATCGAGATGCAGGAAGATGTGGTCCTTGTTCTTGCCGACGCCACGACCCTCGCGGATTTCCATGGTCATGCAGCGCGATACCACGTCACGTGAGGCAAGGTCCTTGGCCGAAGGAGCATAACGCTCCATGAAGCGCTCGCCTTCGGAGTTGACGAGATAACCGCCCTCGCCGCGCGCGCCTTCGGTAATCAGGCAGCCTGCGCCATAAATGCCGGTCGGGTGGAACTGAACGAATTCCATATCCTGAAGCGGCAGGCCGGCGCGTGCGATCATACCGCCGCCGTCACCCGTGCAGGTATGCGCAGAGGTCGCCGAGAAATAGGCGCGGCCGTAACCGCCCGTCGCCAACACCACCATCTTAGCGGAGAAACGATGGATCGTACCGTCATCGAGGTTCCATGCCACGACGCCGGTGCAGCGACCGTCTTCCGACATGATGAGATCGAGCGCGAAATATTCGATGAAGAATTCCGCATTGTTGCGCAGCGACTGGCCATAAAGCGTGTGCAGAATGGCGTGGCCGGTACGGTCGGCAGCGGCGCAGGTGCGCTGCACCGGCGGGCCTTCGCCGTAATTCTGCATGTGGCCGCCGAACGGGCGCTGGTAGATCTTGCCTTCGGCGTTACGCGAGAACGGCACACCGTAATGCTCCAGCTCATAGACCGCCTTCGGCGCTTCCATGGCGAGATATTGCATCGCGTCGACGTCGCCCAGCCAGTCGGAGCCCTTTACGGTGTCGTAAAGGTGCCACTGCCAACAGTCGGGCGTCATGTTGGTGAGCGATGCGGCGATGCCACCCTGCGCCGCGACCGTGTGGGAGCGCGTCGGGAAAACCTTGGTGATGCAAGCGGTACGGAAACCCTGTTCCGCCATGCCGAGCGTCGCACGGAGACCCGCGCCGCCGGCGCCCACCACGATCACGTCGTAGGAGTGATCGACGTAGGTGTAGGCCTTGCCATTCTGAGAAGGTGAACTGATCGATGCCATGGCCGAATTATCCTGCGAATGCGATTTTCAGAATGGCGAAGATGCAAAGACCGCCAATGAGAACCGCGAAAAACGTGTTGAGCATCAGAAGAACGAGCTTCAAAACCTCGCCGTGAATGTAGTCTTCAATGATGACCTGCATGCCGAGCTTCATATGGATGAGGCCGGAAACCAGCACCAGACCCATGATAACAGCGACCAGCGGGTTGGAGAGCGCGGCTGCAACTTCCGGATAGGGAGCGCCGGCATATTTGATGAGGAAGACCACGAAGAAGATCAGCAGCGGTACGTTGGCGACCGCAGTCAGGCGCTGACGCCAGAAATGGTCGGTGCCTTCCTTGGCGGAGCCGAGGCCGCGAACCTTTCCGAGAGGTGTACGCATATCCATGACAGGCTATCTCCTTAGCGCACGATCAGGGCGATGACCCAGATCAGCGCGGTCAGACAGATCGACGCTGCGAAGGTCGCCTTGGCGAGTTTCGTGTTGAAGTTCTTCTCGAAGCCATGGCCGAGATCCCACATGAAGTGGCGCAGACCGCCCAGCATGTGGTGAACGAGGGCCCAGGTATATCCGATCAGGATGAGCCTGCCGATGATCGTACCCATCGCCCAGTTGACCCAGTCGTAATAGGCAGGACCGGAAGCAAGCGCGATCAGCCACCAGGCAACCAGAAGCGTTCCGAAATAAAGTGCAGCGCCCGTGATGCGGTGCACGATGGATGCAACCATCGTCGGAATCGGCTTGTAAATTTGAAGATGCGGCGACAGAGGCCGGTTATTTGTCACGTTCGCCATCAGAACCTCGCGGCGTTTTCCCGTGCACCCGTCAGATCGGGCGCCCCCAAGCAACAGCACATGACGAAAGAATGTGCATTGCACCAACCGCGACGTTTAATCACATGGGAGCATCCCGACAAGCACATTTCATGACCGATTCCAATTTAATCGATTGGTTCACGAATTTTTTTGGAATTTTTTTGCGCGAAAATAAAAAATCGAGCGTTTCCAAGATTTACACCTCCGGAATATTTACCTTTACGTAATTTAAAAATCATGTAATTTACTATTCGTTAACCGAAAAAATCCGGAGAATGAGGCTCATGTTACAGCGTCGAATCGCAGCTCTGGCCGTGATGACCGCGGGCATGATTTTTACCGCAATGCCTCCTGCAGCGGCAGATGACTTTTACGGTCGCCACCATTATCAGCATCGCCAGTCGCAGGTGAGCTTCTCCACGGACGGGCTGCCATCCACTCTTTCCGGTGGCACTTATGTCGGTGGAATATCGGCGTTGCGGGTCCGCGGGAATGGTAACTATTTCGCGCTCAGTGGCGGGCTTTCGCGGAAAGGCGCAACCGCCAATATGGGCGCGCAGCTGGCCCCCGTGGCAAAGATCATCAACGTCCATGCGGAAACCGCAGGCGACGCCTGCGCCTACGAGCACGGCGTCTGCATCATCCGGCCCTAAATCAAATATAATCAGACGAAACGCCAGACGGTGGTCTTTTTGACTTCGCTGTCTTCCAGCGCCCGCGTCACCGGCACCTGATAGGTCGCCTCTGCGCGCAGGCGCTCTCTGGGCAGATAGGCACGTCCGGGATCGCCGACGAGTACGCTCACCCCTTTGTCCGCCAGTTCGAGAAACCAGGGCACGAGAAGATCGGCAAAGGCGCGGTCGTAAAACACATCGCCCGCCAGCAGAACATCCGCCTCAACCGGCTTTCCAACCAGGTTGAGCCCGGTAAACTTGATATCCACGCCATTAAGAACTGCATTGAGCCGAATGGCCGTTTCCGTCCAGGGATCGATATCGGCGGCCAGCACGGCAGTAGCACCTGCTTTTGCGGCAGCAATGGCGACCAGCCCGGAACCGCTGGCAAAATCCAGCACACGCTTGCCGGAGACGCTTTCAGGGTGATCGAGAACATAGCGGGCAAGACCCTGCCCGCCGGCCCAGGCGAAGGCCCAGAACGGCGGCGGCAGGCCGATCTCTTCCAGCTCCTCCTCCGTCTTCAGCCACAACTCATGGGCTTCGCTTGCCAGATGGAGGCGCAATTCCGGCACGTGCGGTGGATGCATGATGCCGGTATTGTCAAGAATGAAGCGTTCGGGATCGGTCCTCACCGAAAGCTCAATCCGGTGATTTCGGCGGATTGGCAAGGCCGCCCATACGGCAGACCTCGAGATATTCCTCTTCCGTCACCGGCTGCACGGAAAGCCGCATGGAGGTGACGAGCGACATCTTCTCCAGTTTCGGATTGGCTTTCACGTCCTTCAGCGAAACCGGCTGCGGCATGTCGCACACGGCACGGATATCCACGCAATCCCATTTCAGATCGCCTTCCGCAGTCGAATCCGGATGCGAAAGCGCACAGACTTCGACGATGCCGACAACGTCCAGCCCCTCATTGGAGTGGTAGAAGAAGCCCTTATCGCCGATTTTCATAGCGCGCATGTTGTTGCGGGCCTGATAATTGCGCACGCCGGTCCATTCTTCGCCGGCCTCGCCCTTGGCCTTCTGCATTTCCCAGGACCATTTGAACGGCTCAGACTTGTAAAGCCAGTAATTCGCCATATCCGGTCACGCTCCCGGATTGTTGAAGACCCAGTTATAGGGCTTCACGTCAACGCTTTCGAACAGGCCTGCCTTGGCATAGGGATCGGCATCGGCCAGAGCCCTGGCGGCATCGATATCAGCGGCTTCCACGATGACCAGGCTGCCATTCGGCTTGCCTTCGGCATCGAGGAACGGGCCGGCAATCTTCAGCGTGCCTTCGGCGTTCAGCCTGTTCAGGTGCTCCAGATGGGCCGGACGCGTTTCCATGCGCACGTTCAGGTGACCGGGCTTGTCCTTGCAGATAAAGGCAAACAGCATTTTTCTCTCCTCGCTAGCGCATGTCTCCCAAAAGTGTCAGCGGTTTTGGGACCAAGACATGCGTAAAAACTATTCAAAGACCGTACCCTCATTCCGTGGTGATGGGCCGTGTCATCAATTGTTGCATGGCGCTCGCCACGTCCAGATTGCCGTCGATGATGGCCGCCACCGCCTCGGTGACGGGCATGTCGACAGCGTAATGCTCGCCGAGCCGGGCAGCGACGGCCGCCGCAAAAGCGCCCTCCACCAGCCCGCCGGACATGTCCTTACCCTCGCCCCGGCCAAGCGCGATGCCGAAACGCAGGTTTCGCGACTGGTGGCTGGTCGCTGTCAACACCAGATCGCCAAGGCCGGAAAGACCGCGCACCGTATCGGCCTTGCCGCCCATGGCGACGACCAGACGCGACATTTCGGCAAGACCGCGCGAAATCAGCGCCGCCCGGGCGGAATCGCCAAGGCCTGCGCCTTCGACAATGCCCGCGGCAATGGCGAGAACATTCTTCAGCGCACCGCCAAGCTGCACGCCAATTCGGTCGGTCGAGGCATAAAGCCTGAAGGTTCTGCCGGAAATCGTGGTCGCAAGCCGCTCGGCAATCGCCACGTCTTCCGCCGCAATCGCCATCGCCGTCGGCAATCCGCTCGCGATATCCGCAGCGAAACCCGGGCCAGAGAGAACCGCAATCGGATGATGCGGCAGTTCCGCTTCCAGCAGTTCCGTCAGCAGACGCCCGGAAACCCGGTCGATACCCTTGGCACAGGTGACGACCACGCAATCATTAGCCAGATAAGGACGGTAATGGCGAGCCGCATCCGCATGGGACTGCGAGGGCATGGCGAATAAAACGATACCGGCACCGGCCAGCACATCCGGTTCGGCGGAAAATTCAAGTGCATCCGGCAGGTCGATACCCGGCAGCGCCGCCTCGTGGAAGCGATCATTCTTGAGATCGGCCATCAGGGATGCATCGCGGCCAAGCAAGGTCACATCGTGCCGGTTCTCCAGCGCGATGACGACGGCGAGCGCGGTTCCAAAGGCGCCAGCGCCGATAACGACGATTTTCTCCCGCTGCATCAGGCCTTGGCTCCCCTTTTGCCGAAACCGATCAATGTCTCCGCGCTGCCATCAAGCGGCCAGCGCGAACGCGGCGCAATCTCCAGCGCATCGGGTTCCCTGCCGCAAGCCATGCGCTCCAGCCCAGCCCAGGCGATCATCGCGGCATTATCGGTGCAGAGCCGGTGCGGCGGTGCGACAAAGCGGAACCCGTGCGCATCACAAAGTGCGTGCAAGGTCTGCCGGATTTCCTGATTGGCGGCGACACCACCAGCCACGACCAAAGCCCGCTCCGTCTCGATATGCGGAAATTCTTCCTTAAAGCGGGCAAGGCCACGGCCGATGCGGTCTTTCAGGGTGCGCGACACGGCCTTCTGGAAGGAGGCACAAATGTCGGCAATATCCTGCTCCGAAAGTGGCGCGATGGCAGTTGCGGCCTGCCGAACTGCCGTTTTCAGACCGGAGAAGGAAAAATCGAGCCTGACCTCACCAACCATCGGGCGCGGCAGCGCAAATCGGTCCGGATTGCCATTCGCTGCCGCCTTTTCAACGGCAGGCCCACCGGGATAGGGCAACCCCAGAAGCTTCGCGGTCTTGTCGAAAGCTTCCCCCAGCGCGTCATCGATGGTGGTGCCCCAGCGCTCGTATTCACCCACGCCACGCACCAGCACCAGCTGTGTGTGGCCGCCGGACACCAGCAGCATGAGATATGGGAAAGAAAGACCGTCGGTCAGCCGCGCCGTCAGCGCATGGCCTTCCAGATGATTGATGGCGTAAAGCGGCTTGTCTGCCGCCATTGCAATCGCCTTACCCGTCATCAGGCCCACCAGCAGACCGCCGATGAGACCGGGGCCGGATGTGGCCGCGATGGCATCGACATCCGCAAGGGTGACACCCGCCTGCTCCAGCGCTTCTTCCACCAGCGTGTCCAACGCTTCGACATGGGCGCGGGCAGCGATTTCGGGCACCACGCCGCCATAGGCGCTGTGTTCTTCAAGCTGCGACAAAACGACGTCGGACACGATCTCGCCATGGCCGTCCGCATGCCGAACCACAATGGATGCAGCGGTTTCGTCACAGCTTGTCTCTATGCCGAGGATACGAAGAAAGGGGGTCATCAATTCTGTTCGTTCATTGCGATCATGCGCACAGTTGGTCTAAGACAACTCCGGTAACAATGGATAGACGCGGATGCAAACAAAACCTTTCCGAATCGGCACACGCGGCAGCCCTCTGGCGCTCGCACAGGCTTACGAGACGCGTAACCGGCTGATGGCGGCACATGGTCTGCCGGAAGAAATGTTCGAAATCGTCGTCCTGTCCACCAAGGGTGACCGGATAACCGATCGCGCTTTATCGGAGATCGGCGGCAAGGGCCTGTTCACGGAGGAACTGGAGAGCCAGCTGCTTTCCGGCGAACTCGATATTGCCGTGCATTCCTCCAAGGACATGCCGACCGTTCTGCCCGAGGGCCTGCATCTTTCCGCCTTCCTGCCACGCGAGGATGCGCGCGACGCCTTCATCGGCCGCACAGCACCCAAGCTTCTGGAACTGCCACACGGCGCCGTGGTCGGCTCCGCATCTCTACGTCGTCAGGCACTGATCCGCCGCCTGCGGCCGGATCTGAGCGTCATCGTTTTCCGCGGTCTGGTCGACACCCGTCTGCGCAAGCTCGAGGAAGGTCACGCGGATGCAACGCTTCTCGCCTTCGCCGGCCTGAAGAGGCTCGGCAAGGAAAATGTGCCGACGGAAATTCTCGATCCGAAGGAATTCCCGCCTGCCCCGGCGCAGGGCGCCATCTGCGTGGAAAGCCGCATCGGCGACACACGCATGGACGAGCTGCTGGCCCCCATAAACGACAGGCCCACCTATGATGCCGTTACCTGCGAGCGCGCCTTTCTGGCAGTGCTAGACGGCTCCTGTCGTACCCCGATTGCCGGCTACGCCACCTGCCACGGAGAGGAACTGCATTTTTCCGGCCTGATCCTCACGCCCGATGGCCAGACGAGCCACGGCGTCGAGATATCCGGCCTCCGCAGAGACGCCGAAGCGTTGGGCCGCAAGGCCGGTGAAGAGGTGCGCGCCAAAGCGGGCAGCAACTTCTTCGATGGCTGGAGCTGAGCCGATGCGGATCGTCGTCACCCGGCCGCTTCGATCGGGCGAAAAGACGGCCGCAAAGCTAAAGGCCCTCGGCCACGAGCCGGTGTTTCTTCCCCTGTTTCATCCCGTCCACCACGGCGAGCGCGCCATCTCGGCGCTATCGGAGCCACTATCGGCCATCGCCGTGACAAGCGCCGAAGCGCTACGGGCGCTGGAAACCTTCCGCGACCGGCTTGCATCCCATCTGTCAAAACCGCTCTTCGCCGTTGGCGAGGCAACGGCGGAGGCGGCAGAAACAATCGGCTTCGAGAACATCTTCACCGCCGCCGGCGATGCCGAATCCCTGTCCGGGCTGGTCGCGGAGCATCGCTCTTTCGTGACGAACGAAGAACCCCTGCTCTATCTCGCCGGCACGCCGCGCGGTGTCGTGTTCGAGGACGGACTTGCCGCTGCAGGGATCCCCTTCCGAACAGTCGATTGCTACGAAATGCAACCGTCAGATCTTTCGGAAAATATGGTCGCAACAGCGCTAGTGGAGAAGACCGCCGAAGTGGTGCTGCTCTATTCGTCGGAAGCGGCGCGGGCATTTTTCCGCCGTGCATCGGGGGAAAAATATGCTGCGGTGCTGGCCTCCACGCAATTCGTCTGTATCAGCCGCAACGTGCTTTCGCTGGTTCCGGAAATCTTCCGCGCAAACGCAGTGGCCGCCGAAGAGCCCAGCGAAGCTGCGATGTTTGAACTTCTTCACCGCAGGTCTGGAACCTAATTCAGGCTCGCCTCTTTCCTTTGCCGCCGTCACTGACTAGGTTTAGACTATTGCAGGCAGAAATGAGGTTGTCATGGTATCGGAAAAGCCGCCACGCCACTCCAAGTCCAAAGCCGAACCGGTCACCATCGACCTGGACGCAAAAGACGTGAAAGCAATTTCCGCCGACGTGGATGCTGCCAAGACTGACGACAAGCCAAGCGAAACGCCGCTGGCAGCAGCGGCTCAGCCGGACACAGATCACAAACCCGCAGCCGCCGAAACAGGAAATCCCGCCCCTGTCTGGGATCAGCCGCGCAAGACGCCCATGGAGCCTGAACCAAACGTTCACAAGGTGGAGCCCGCAGCCGACAAGACGCAGGCGGAAAAGCCTGCGGGCAAGCAGCCAGAGGCCGCTTCACCAACCCCCGTTTCGCCAAAAGCCGATGCAAAGCCTACGACAGGCACCATCGGTACCAGCGCCGCTTCTGCAACCGCAGCAGGCGCAAAGCCCGCGACTTTTGCTTCCACATCATCATCATCGTCTTCTTCCGCGTCCGGAAGCGCTACCGCCAGTGCGAGGCCCTCGACCGGCGCTTCGCCATCGGGACCGGTCAAGCCATCCACACCGCAGGAGGCCGAACGCAAACAGGCTGCAACCTCCGGCCTGATCGCAGCGGGCATCGTCGGCGGCCTCGTGGCGCTGGCTGCCGCCGGCAGCATGCAATATGCCGGTATCCTGCCGTCATTTAATGTGGGCAAGACCGGAAGCGATGAGATCGCGGCACTGAAAACCGATCTCGGCAGCCTGCGCCAGCAACTGGCCAACCTGCCGACGCCAGGTGGAGACACGTCGGCGCTGGAACAGCGCATCGCGACCCTTGAGGGCACAAAGGGTGAGGCCCCGCAGGTGGATGCGCTTGCGGAAAAAATAACTGCGCTGGAATCCGCTCTCAAGTCGGAGCGATCTGCACAGGCTTCAGCCACGGCGGATCTGACGCGTCGCCTTACCGACGCGGAAACCAAGATCAACGAACCGCGTGACGATATCGAAGTCGCCCGCGCCATCGCATCCGCTGCGCTCAAGGCGGCGATCGATCGCGGCGGACCGTTCCTGACCGAACTCGATACGCTCTCGAAAGTCACTTCCGACGATCCGGCCATCGCGTCGTTGCAATCCTTCGCCGCAACCGGTGTGCCTTCGCGTTCGGAGCTGATGCAGAAATTCCCTGATGTCGCCAATGCGATGTTATCGGCTGTCAACCAGCCCGATCCCAATCAGGGCATCATGGAGCGCCTGACGGAAAGCGCCTTTTCGCTGGTGAAGGTTCGCCCGGTCGGAAATATCGAAGGCGAGACCCCCGACGCCATGATCGCGCGCATGGAAAACAAGCTGCGCAATGGTGATCTGCAGGGTGCGGCGCTTGAATGGAATGGGCTTCCCGAGGCCGCCAAGACAGCATCCGCCGACTATAAAAAATCTCTGGATGCACGCATCGAGGTCGAAAACCTGGTGGGAGGCACGTTGACCCGCGCTATCACCAGCACCGGCAAGCAGGGGTAAGGGCATGACCAGAATTCTGACTTTCGCCGTTATCGTTCTGGCGCTCGGTTTCGGTTTTTCCTGGCTGGCGGACAGGCCCGGCGTACTTTCCATCGTCTGGCAAGGCCAGCTGATCGAAATGAGCCTGATGGTCGCCGCCTCCATCGTTGCGGCACTGGTTGCCGCCGTCATGCTGGTCTGGTGGATCGTCAATGCCATATGGACATCGCCCAACGCTGCCCGGCGTTATTTTCGCGCCCGCAAGCGCGACCGTGGTTATCAGGCGCTCTCCACTGGCCTCATCGCCGCCGGCGCGGGCAACGCCATTCTCGCCCGCAAGATGACAGCCCGCACGCAAGGATTGCTCAGCGCCGATCAGGAGCCGCTGATCCATCTTCTCGATGCGCAGGCGGATCTCATCGAAGGCAAATATGACGAGGCTCGGCGCAAGTTCGAAGCGATGGCCCGCGACCCTGAAACCCGCGAGCTTGGCCTTCGTGGCCTTTACATTGAGGCCCGTCGTCAGGGCGCCTATGAAGCGGCCCAGCAATATGCCGAGGACGCTGCCGAAAAAGCCCCTTATTTGCCCTGGGCGGCGCAGGCAACGCTGGAAACCCGCTGCCGCAACGGTGAATGGGACGACGCCATCCGCCTGCTCGACCAGCAGAAGGCAGCAGGCGTCATCCAGCGCGGTGAGGCGGAGCGGCTGAAAGCGGTACTTCTCACCGCAAAGGCCGGCGAAAAGCTGGAAAGCGACCCGGTGGGTGCGCGAGAGGATGCCAAACACGCCCTCAAGCTTGCGAAAAACCTGGTGCCCGCAGCACTGATCGCAGCAAAATCCTATCTGCGCGAAGACAATCTGCGCAAGGCCGCATCGGTTCTGGAACCGGTCTGGAAGAACGATCCCCATCCGCAGATCGCCGACCTTTATGTGCGGGCGCGCAGTGGCGATACGGCAATCGATCGACTGAAACGCGCCGAACGGCTTGAAAGCCTGAAGCCCAACAACATCGAATCCCTGTTTGCCGTGGCGCATGCCGCACTCGACGCCAAGGAATTCGCCAAGGCGCGGACCAAGGCGGAAGCCGCCGCCCGGATCGAGCCGCGCGAAAGCATCTTCCTGCTGATGGCCGATATCGAACAAGCCGAAACCGGTGATCAGGGACGGGTGCGCTACTGGATGGCGCAGGCGCTGCGCGCACCGCGCGATCCCGTCTGGGTGGCCGATGGCATCGCTTCGGAAAAATGGCTTCCGGTTTCGCCCATTACCGGCCGTCTCGATGCCTTCGAATGGAAAGCGCCATTCGGGCAGCTGGAAGGCCCCGTCGAGGATCTGACGATCGAGAACGCGATTGCCGCGGCACCCGCAAGGGCCGAACCGGCTCCGGCCCCGATTGTTGTCGAAGCAGCACCTGAGCCAATTGTAGTCGTGAAATCCGCACCGCCCGCGCCAATCGAGGTCAAGCCGGTCGTATCCGCACCGAAGGAGAAAAAACCGGTCACGATCGAAGTACCGGTGGAAGCCGACCCAGCGGATGTGAAGACGGAACCCGTGCCGTTTTTCGGCGGTGCGCCGGATGATCCCGGCGTCAAGAAACCCGGCGCGGAAGCAGAACCCAAAACCCGGCTTAAACTCTTCTGACAGGCGATAGATGTTCAACCAAATACAGTCGTTTATTCAGAATCTCGTCGGCCAGCATACGG
Organism: Rhizobium sp. AN73; assembly: GCF_030757975.1. Lineage (NCBI taxonomy): Bacteria > Pseudomonadati > Pseudomonadota > Alphaproteobacteria > Hyphomicrobiales > Rhizobiaceae > Rhizobium > Rhizobium sp. AN73. Next base: position 2,790,708 of record NZ_JARWME010000002.1, on the reverse strand, counting down.
ATGAATTCAGCTCTGATGATCTGAGGGTGGCGGTGGCCGCCCTCTGCTTTCAGGTGATGGAAGCGGACGGTACGGTCTCCAAAAGCGAGCGTGACCGCCTTCGCGAAATCCTCCACGATTACTACCATCTAGACGCCGGCAAGCTGGAGGCGCTTCTTGCCGCCGGCCAGGAGGCTGGCAAGGAAGCTGTCGATTATTACCGCTTCACCACCGATATCCGCCGCCATCTCGATGAAGAGCAGCGCGTGGAGCTTATTGGCATATTATGGGATATTGTTTACGCTGACGGCGAACGAAGCGAGATGGAAGACCATGTGATTTGGCGTATCGCCGATCTTCTGGGTGTTTCCGTGCGCGACAGGGTTCTGCAACGTCAGCGGGCCGCCACAAGGTCCGGACCCGCTGAAGAAAGCGAAAACGAAGACGATGCTGTTTGACCCTTCCAGGCAACAGAGAAAACAACCCTCACTGCTCGTCGTCCTGCATCAGGAACGTTCCACACCCGGCCGCGTCGGCCAGATGCTGGTGGAAAAAGGTTATCGTCTGGATATAAGGCGCCCGGCACTTGGCGACGACCTGCCGCAAACACTGGAAAAACATGCCGGTGCCATCATCTTCGGCGGGCCGATGAGCGCCAATGACCCCCATGATTACGTCAAAGCTGAAATTGACTGGCTGAAAGTGCCGCTAAAGGAAAACAAGCCCTTTCTCGGCATCTGTCTCGGCGCACAAATGCTGTCCAAACATCTGGGTGGCAAAGTCGAGGCCGACAGGGAAGGCAAGGTGGAGATCGGCTGGTACCCGCTGCATGCGACCGAACACGGGCGGCTTTTGATGCCGCATTGGCCGAAGATGGTCTATCATTTCCACCGCGAGGGCTTCGAGCTGCCGCGAGGTGCCGAGCTTTTGGCGGCGGGCGAGACCTATCCCAATCAGGCATATCGCTACGGAAAAAATGCCTGGGGTCTGCAGTTTCACGCCGAGTTGACCCGCGCCATGATGCACAGCTGGGTGGTGCGTGGCGCGCAGCGTTTCGGCATGCCCAATGCGCAGGTGGGCAGCCAGCATCTGGAGGGGCGCATGTTGTTCGACACGCCGCTCCGATCATGGCTTGGCAATTTTCTCGATCTGGTTTTCGAAGGCAAAGCGCAGCGCTGACGCCCGCAACCTTCAGCGCGGCGCGTCGAGATTGTCGATCTTGCGCAACTTTGAAAAACCCAGCGCCCAGATGACGGCGACCGCAAGTGTGCCCGCCCCGCCAATGACGACTGCCGGCACAGCGCCCACGACATGGGCCATGGTGCCGGCACGGAACTCACCCAGCTCGTTGGAAGCTCCGACAAACACCATGTTGACCGCATTCACGCGCCCGCGCACCTCATCCGGCGTCCAGAGCGCAATCAGCGTTTCGCGCACATAAACGGACACCATGTCCGATGCACCCATGACCACCAGTGCGGCAATGGACACCCAAGCGGTTTGAGAAAGCCCGAACACCACGGTGGAAATGCCGAAAATTCCAACACCGACGAACATCAGCAGGCCCGCATGGTGGCGGATGGGTTTGAACGCCAGAATGATCGCAACGGTGATGGCCCCAATACCGGGTGCCGCGCGCAGAAGCCCTAGACCCCATGGCCCAAGCGTCAGCACTTCCTTGGCAAAAATCGGCATCAGAGCGACAGCGCCGCCCAGCAACACGGCAAAAAGATCGAGCGAAATGGCACCGAGAACGACTTTTTCCTGCGAGATGAATTTGAACCCGGCCAGCATGGTCTCGAGACTGATCGCTTTCGCCGGGCCACGCTGCTCCGGCTTGCGGATCGTCACTGCCAGCATCGCTGAAACGATGAACAGCACGAGCGCCACGCTATAGGCCACGGAAGCGCCGATACCGTAAAGCAGGCCGCCACCCACGGGGCCGAGAATGGACGCCATTTGCCAGGAAGAGGAATTCCAGGCAATCGCGTTCGGCAAATCCTCGACGGGCACGAGATTGGGTGCAAGCGACTGAACCGCCGGCCCCATGAATGCCCGCTCAATGCCAAAGACGACGAGAATGGCAAAGACCGGCCAGGGAGAAAAGCTGTGTGCCAGCGTCAAGCCAAGCAGGGCTGCGGCGCAGCCGGCGGCGATCAGAAGGCATATGGACATGATACGCCGGCGATTGTGCCTGTCCGCGACAGTTCCGGTGACGAGGATCAAAAGCAGCGACGGCAGAAACTGGAAAAGACCGATCAAGCCGAGATAAAAGGCATTGCCGGTGACCTCGTACATCTGCCAGCCGACGGAAACGCTGACGATCTGGATGGCGAAGGCCGAAAAAAACCGGGCGCTGAAAAAACGGCGATAGGAACTATGCCGGAATGCACCGAAGCGGTTTTCGGCGGAAGGCAGGGACATCGGCTGGGTACTCTCGAGACATATGAGAACTTTGCAATAGAGGGATATGACGGGAATCGCCAGCCCTCCTTAGCGGGATGGCGAAAACAGTGAGCGGTTTTCGTTTGAAATCCCGCCGCAACCTATGCTCCAGATCGTGATGATCTGATGTCGATCAGCCCAAAGATCATTACGATCCGGCGCGACACTTGCCGGTTCACCAGCGAATGTCTAAATGTCTTGCAATCAAGATACGGAGATATTGATGCTTGCCCTGTTTCAGACCATCGATCTGGCTTTGAACCTCTATACGTGGGTGCTGATTGCCAGCGCTATTTTTTCCTGGCTTTATGCCTTCAACGTCATCAACTCCCGCAACCAGTTCGTGAACGCCATCGGCAGCTTTCTGGTCAATGTCACAGAACCGGCTCTGCGCCCCATCCGTCGCATTCTGCCCAATCTCGGCGGCATCGACATTTCGCCGATCATCCTGCTGCTGATCATCTTCTTCATCCGCTCGTTCATGTGGAATACGCTCTATCCCATGTTCGCTTGAGCGGCGTCTGGCAAAAACACGGCGATCACATACGCCTGTCCGTTCGCCTTACGCCGAATGGCGGGCGGGATGCGATTGACGGCGTGGAGCAGGATGCGGACGGAAATGCCCATTTGAAAGCCCGCGTCAGCGCGGTGCCCGAAGGCGGCAAGGCGAACAAGGCGCTGATTGTTTTGCTGGCGAAAAAACTCGGCCTGCCCAAATCTTCCATCACCTTTGTTTCAGGCGAAACGGCACGTAAAAAAATCCTCCGGATCGATACCGACCCGGAGGATTTCAAAGAGCTTTTTCAAAAGCTGGAAGTCTGAAGCACCGGGCTGAAATCAGCCCTGCGTCTTGTAGCGCTCGATGGCTTCGACGATCAGCTTCTTGGCGACGTCGACATTCTGCCAGCCGCCCATCTTCACCCACTTGCCGGGTTCCAGATCCTTGTAGTGCTCGAAGAAGTGCTCGATCTGCTTCAGCGTGATTTCCGGCAGGTCCGTGTAGTTGTGAACCTTGTCGTAACGGCGCGTCAGCTTCGGAACCGGCACGGCGAGGATCTTCTCGTCCTTGCCGCCATCGTCTTCCATGATCATCACGCCGATGGGACGAACGTTGATCACGCAGCCGGGAACCAGCGGACGGGTGTTGCAGATGAGAACGTCGATCGGGTCGCCATCATCGGACAGCGTGTGCGGCACGAAGCCATAGTTACCCGGATAGGTCATCGGCGTGTAGAGGAAGCGATCGACGATCAGCGCACCGGCGTCCTTGTCCATCTCGTACTTGATCGGCTGGCCGCCAACCGGCACTTCAACGATAACATTTACGTCTTCCGGCGGATTCTTGCCTATGGAAATTGCATCAATACGCATTCGCTTCCCTCATTCGGCGGGTTGGATTTGGTTTTCGATACTGGGAAAGTCGCCGCATTGCAACATGGCTTTAGGCGGATAAGGCAGAATGCCGGATTTGAGGGTATTGCAATTGCGCATGGCCGGCCGAAAAAATGAAACCGGCGTGGAATCACCCGGCTCCCTGGTCAGTTCCAGACGAAACCGATCTTGCGCAATGACTTGCCGCCGAAATCTTCCATGCCCTCGGCGATATCCCGGCCGCCATGTGAACGGAAAAACCGATTGGCGACGTCACTGTCCTCGAGGCACCAGACGACGATACCGTTGCAGCCGAGCGAGGTCAGCAGCCGACGGGCTTCCGTGAACAGCACAGAGCCAAGCCCGATGCCCTGATATTCCGGACGGAGATAAAGCTCGTAAATCTCGCCATCATGCGGCAGCCCGCGCGCCCGGCTTAAGCCAAGGGTCGCATATCCGGCAACCACGCCTTTCACCTCCACCACCAACATGGTCGCGGAACCCCGGGTCGCCTTCTTCCACCAGATCTCGCCACGACGCTCCAGCATCTGCGTCAACGGGCGATGCGGGATCAGCCCGGCATAGGCCTGTTGCCACGACAGACGGTGCGCCTCGGATATGGCGCGCGCGTCTTGTGGTTCGGCTCGGCGAACATCTATGGATAACGTTTTCATAACGCGATTCTGGCCCCGACCGTGAAAACTTGCCAGCCATAAAGGTTAACGTCAGCAAGCTTACCCACAGCCTATTCATGTGGACGACCAGGAAAAATTAACGCATCCTTAACCTTTGACACAAGAGTCTTTCGACTCACGCGCAAATAAAAACATGCGCATAAAAAACCCGGCTCGAGGCCGGGTTCTTTAAAATTCTTGACAGGAAGCAGCAATCAGACTGCGAGCTTCGACTTTTCGAAACGCTTGCGATCGTTGGCGTCGAGGAACATCTTGCGCAAACGGATGGACTTCGGCGTGACTTCCATCAGCTCGTCTTCCTGGATCCAGGAAAGAGCGCGATCGAGCGTCATGCGGATCGGCGGCGTCAGCTTGACGGCTTCGTCCTTGCCGGCGGCGCGGATGTTGGTCAGCTGCTTACCCTTCAGCACGTTCACTTCGAGATCGTTGTCGCGAGTGTGAATGCCGATGATCATGCCTGCATAGACCTTTTCACCCGGCTCGATGATCATCGGGCCGCGATCTTCAAGGTTGAACATGGCGTAGGCGACGGCTTCGCCCGAACCGTTCGACAGCAGGACGCCGTTGACGCGACCGGCGATCTGGCCCTTGAAGGGCTGATAATCATGGAACAGACGGTTCATGATCGCCGTACCGCGCGTGTCGGTCAGCAGTTCCGACTGGTAGCCGATCAGGCCGCGGGTCGGTGCGTAGAACTTCAGACGAACGCGATTGCCACCGGAAGGGCGAAGCTCGGCCATTTCAGCCTTGCGCTCGGACATCTTCTGAACGACGACACCGGAATGCTCGTCATCGACGTCGATCACGACTTCTTCGATCGGCTCCAGCAGGGTGCCGTTGTCATCCTTGTGCATAACAACGCGCGGACGCGAAACGGCAAGTTCGAAGCCTTCACGACGCATGGTTTCGATCAGAACTGCCAGCTGCAATTCGCCACGGCCGGAAACAAAGAACGAGATCCTTGCCTTCAGCCTCTTCGATCTTCAGCGCGACGTTGCCTTCGGCTTCCTTGAACAGACGGTCGCGGATGACGCGGCTCGTGACCTTGTCGCCTTCGGTGCCAGCAAGCGGGCTGTCGTTAACGATGAACGACATGGTAACGGTCGGCGGGTCGATCGGCTGCGCGGTCATCGCTTCGGTGACGGAAGGATCACAGAAGGTGTCGGCAACAGTGCCCTTGGAAAGACCGGCGATGGCGACGATGTCACCCGCATGGGCCTCATCGATCGCGGTGCGCTCGATGCCGCGGAAGGCGAGAATCTTGGAAATACGACCGGTTTCGATCGTCTTGCCGTCCTGGCCAAGCACCTTCACCGCCTGGTTCGGCTTGATCGAACCGGAGGCGATGCGGCCGGTGATGATACGGCCCAGGAAAGGGTTGGCTTCGAGGATCGTGCCGATCAGACGGAACGGACCTTCTTCGACCGTGGGCTCCGGAACATGTTCGAGAACCAAATCGAGCAACGGCGCAAGACCCTGATCCTTCGGACCTTCCGGGTTGACATTCATCCAGCCGTCACGGCCGGAACCGTAAAGGATCGGGAAGTCGAGCTGCTCGTCGGTGGCGTCGAGGTTCGCGAAAAGGTCGAAGACTTCGTTGATGACTTCTTCATGGCGGCCATCCGGACGGTCGATCTTGTTGATCGCAACGATCGGGCGAAGACCAACCTTCAGCGCCTTGCTGACGACGAACTTCGTCTGCGGCATCGGGCCTTCGGAACTATCGACCAGAACGATCGCGCCATCCACCATCGACAGGATACGCTCAACTTCACCGCCGAAGTCGGCGTGGCCGGGGGTGTCGACGATGTTGATACGAACACCCTTCCACTCCACCGAGGTCGCCTTGGCGAGAATGGTGATGCCGCGTTCCTTTTCGAGGTCGTTGCTATCCATCACACGTTCTGCAACGCGCTGGTTATCGCGGAACGAACCGGACTGCTTCAGAAGCTCGTCAACGAGCGTCGTTTTTCCATGGTCAACGTGCGCGATGATCGCGATGTTGCGAATTGCCATTGTTCAAAATCTCTGAGGTTGGGCGCTACCGTCGTGAGATGCGCCAATTTAGTTTGGCGCGCTCATAACCTTTTTTTTGCAAATGCGAAAGGGGGGCATTGTCATATGCCCCCTGCGTTGAGGTTCTAGCTCAAGAATATGACAGTCTTTTATACGAGGCCGCGCTTCAAAAGCATGGCCTCCGGACTTGGCATCTTGCCGCGAAAAGCGAGATAGGCCTCCTCCGGATCAATCGAGCCGCCGACGGAGTAGATATTGTCTTTCAGCCTGCGCGCCATCTCGCCATCGAAGGCATTACCGGTTTCCTCGAAGGCAGAAAACGCATCGGCGTCCAGCACCTCCGACCACATGTAGGAATAATAACCGGCCGAATAACCATCACCGGAAAACACATGCTGGAAATGCGGCGTCGCATGCCGCATGACGATGGACTTCGGCATGTTCAGGGCGGAAAGCACCTCGCCTTGCACGACCATGGGATCGCCAACGCTTTCGCGGGTATGGAAGGCCATGTCGACGATGGCAGAAGAGGTGAACTCGACAGTGCTGAAACCGGCATTGAAGGTCTGGGCCGCCAGAACCTTGTCCAGCAGAGCTTTCGGCATCGGCGCGCCGGTTTCATAGTGCAGGGCGTATTTTTCCAGAATTTCCGGCACGGTCAGCCAATGTTCGTAAAGCTGCGACGGCAACTCGACGAAATCGCGCGAGACACCTGTTCCGGAAACGGAAGGATAGGTGACATTGGATAACATGCCGTGCAGGGCGTGGCCGAATTCGTGGAACAGCGTGCGCGCATCATCAAGCGACAGCAGCGCAGGTTTTCCCTCGGCCGGTTTTGCAAAATTGCAGACATTGTAGATGATCGGTATTTCGCCGACTGTGCCGTTCTTTAAAGGCAGCTTGTGCTGCGACTGGAACGAACTCATCCACGCGCCGGAACGCTTGGAGGGACGGGCGAAATAATCGCCGAGGAACATGGCTTTCAGATCACCCTTGTCGTCGCGGATTTCGAAAACCCGCACATCCGGGTGATAGGCGGCAACGCCCTTTGTTTCGACGGCGCGAATTGCAAAGAGCCGGTTGGCCACATCGAAGCAAGCCTCGATGATCTTTTCCAGTTGCAGATAGGGCTTCAATTCAGTCTCGGAGAAGCTGAATTTCCGCGCCCGCAGCTTTTCCGCATAGTGGCGCCAGTCCCAGGGCATGACCTCGTGGTTCTTGCCCTCTTGCGTGATGAGGGCGGCAAGTTCAGCCTCTTCCTCACCTGCGCGGAGCACCGCCTTTTCCCAGACTTGCCCCAGAAGGCCGTTCACAGCATCCGGCGTCTTCGCCATCGTGTCGTCCAGCTTGTAGGCAGCAAAATTCTTGTAGCCGAGAAGCTTCGCCTTTTCCTCACGCAGTTCCAGCGTGCGGTGGACGATTTCGCGATTGTCGGTCTCACCGCCGTTTTCGCCGCGCGCTGCCCATGCCTTAAAGGCCTGTTCACGCAAATCGCGGCGCTCGGAAAAGGTCAGGAAAGGCTCGATGATGGAGCGGGAAAGGGTAACTGCGAATTTGCCGTCTTCGCCATGTTCACGGGCAGCACCCGCCATCGCGTCACGCAGAAAACCGGGAATGCCGGCAAGCTCATCGTCCGAGGAAAGCAGAAGTTTCCAGCTCTTTTCATCCGCCAGCACATTCTGCCCGAAATTGGCGCCGAGACCGGCAAGCTCCTCGTTGATCGCCGCCAGCCGTTCCTGCGGGCCTTTCTGCAACTTAGCGCCGGAGCGCACGAAACCCTTCCAGTGCCGTTCGAGAACGCGCTTTTCCTCGCCTGTCAGGGCAAGCGCCTCGCGCGTTTCCCACAGCGTGTCGATGCGTTTGAACAGCGCCTCGTTCATACCGATCTTTGAATAGTGCCGTGACATTTTCGGCGCTATTTCCCGCTCCAGCGCCTGAATGTTGGCATTGGTGTGTGCGCCAGCCCGGTTCCAGAACAGCGCCGAAATGCGCGAAAGCTCGTCTCCGGCAATTTCGAGTGCGGTCACGGTGTTTTCGAAGGTCGGCGCCTGTGGATTGCCGGCAATCGCATCGATTTCCAGCTCGTGGGACAAAAGGGCGGCTTCGAAGGCCGGGGCAAAATCCTCATCCTTGACCGCATCGAATTTCGGCAGACCGTTCTGACCGTTCCAGTTAACGAGTGCGGGATAGGGCGCGGTCTTGGATGGCATTTCATCTTCCTTGTACAATTCCGGTTTAAGCCCATATGGGCACGCCTCCACCACCAATTCAATATGCCGGAATTTGATGTGGAATACGCAATCACCGCCGCCACCAAGTATTGACCGGCATGATGATGGCATGTTTTGATTTCTCGCAATAATATCCCATGATGGAGATATGTATTATGGAGATTTATTCTTTAAGGTCTGCTAATAGTTTCCTTTTCAGGGACAATCCCAGAAACACCAGATCCGTGGGAAGTACCGATTTCGGCAAGGCAGCCCCGTCCGATGCAGCCACCGGCTTTGAAGAAACCATAGACCGCATCGATTTCACCCGTGTCAGCCCCCGGCAATTACGGGAAATCGCACAGGAATATTATGATACGGGGAAAATCAGCCACGATACCTGGCTTGAGCTTTCATCCGAACTTCCGGCACAAACGTTGAATGCCAATGGCGAGGTGATCGACATTGCCGACGTGACCGACGACACGAATTTCGACTTCGTGACGTATTTTTCCGACCGGATCGAAATTGCCCGTTCCATCGGCACGACGGATGAAGTGGAAAAAATGCAGGACGTCTTGTCTTTTTTTGCCTCGACGTAATGATGACAGGCAAAGTTGCTGGACGTCCCGCAATCAAACTGACAAATACTTTACTCGATTTTCGATAATATGATTTATGCACCATTGCTTATCGCCCGGAAGTTAGTAAGGCTGACTTACGAAAAGGCGAAGCATGGGCACTAAACGCGAAAAAGATTCACTGGCATTTTTGCTGAACAGCGGCGCACGTCTGCTGAACAGTGCATTTGAGCGCCGTATATCCGAAGCAGGGCTGGGCCTTACCCCCGGCGAAGCGAGAGCGTTGCTGACGGTTGCGGTTGTCGATGGCAGCAAGCAGGCGGATATCGCCGCCCGTCTCGGCATCGAACCCATGACGATCTGCGCCTATCTCGACAAGTTGCAGTCGCTCAATCTTATAGAACGCCAGCAGGACCCGCAGGACAGACGCTCCAAACGCATCGTCCTGACGAAAACCTCCGCCGACATGCTGGAAGCCGTCGGGCAGGAAATCGACCAGCTCGTTCTTCAGGCCACACAGGGGCTGAACGAAGAAGAAGTCGCCCTCTTCCGCAGCTTCCTGCAGACGCTTCGCAACAATCTGCAACCGGAACATCCGGTCCAGAACGGCTGATCGCAATTGTCAAAAACCATCATGTCCAAAAAGCGCACGGCACTGCTTGGCGCGTTTCTGACGGCGCTGGCGCCCATTTCCATGTCGATCTACACACCGGCCATGCCGGAACTGACACGGGCTTTCGCAACCACAGAGTCCGCCGTAAAACTCAGCCTCTCGCTCTATTTTGCCGGTTTCGCCATAGCCCAACTGCTTGCGGGGCCAGCCTCCGACGCCTTCGGGCGGCGCAAGGCGAGCCTCTTCTTCCTCTCGATCTTTCTGGGCGGCGGCTTGCTCGCCATCTTCGCCCCGACGATTGAAGTGCTGCTCTTTGCCCGGCTGGTTCAGGGCATCGGGGCATCCGTCGGCATGACCGTGGCGCGCGCCGTGGTGCGCGACCAGTTCACCGGTGCGGAAGCCTCCAGCATCATGAACCTCATCGGCATCATGCTCGCCGTTGGTCCCGCTCTTGGACCGACGATCGGCGGGCTTTCGCTTGCGGCTTTCGGCTGGCAATCGGTGTTTTTCCTCATGGCCGGCCTCGGAGCCATCGCCATTCTGTCCGTGGTGCTTTTCCTGCGTGAAACGACGGTGCCGGATAAAAGCAGGATCCGACCCCGACGCCTTCTGTCTGCCTATGGCACGTTACTAACGCAGCCGCGTTTTCTCCTGGCTGCCCTCGTGCTCGGCGGCTCCATCGGCGCGCTTTATGCGCAAGCCACCATGCTCACCTTCATCCTCATCAATAAGGTCGGCATGTCCCCAACCGCCTTCGGTGTCGGCATGCTGATGCAGACCGGCGCTTATTTCTTCGGCTCGATTGCCCTGCGTTATATCACGCCGAGGCTGGGCGACCGCCGTTCGGTCATGCTTGGCCTCTGTTTTTCCGGCACAGGCGGTCTTCTCATCATGCTGTCAGTGTTCCTGGTACCGCCATCCTTCCTCTCCATCATGGGGCCCGTCGCGGTGGCGACAGTTGGGATCGCGCTGTTGACGCCGTCGATGGTCACGGCAGCACTTGCCCCCTTCCCGCATATCGCCGGCTCGGCATCGGCCATGATGGGCTTCATCCAGATGGGATCGGGTTTTGCGGGCGGGACTGCGGCCTCACTCATTGGTTCGCCGCTAATCGGCTTCGGCATCATCATCCCGGTGATGGAATTCGTGGCTGTTGCCAGTTACATCGGTTTCCGTATCGTCTCCAAAAGAGAGACATGAAAAAACCCGCAGGCGTTGCCACCTGCGGGTTTTTCTAATTCACGCTTCAGCAGAATTACTTGCCGAGATTACGCTTGGCCAGAGTGCGCAGGCGCAGGGCGTTGAGCTTGATGAAGCCCGCAGCATCCTTCTGGTCGTAAGCGCCGTGGTCGTCCTCGAACGTCACCAGTGCGTCGGAATAGAGCGACTTCGCGCTCTCACGGCCGGTTACCATGACATTGCCCTTGTAGAGCTTCAGCGTCACTTCGCCTTCCACATGTTCCTGGCTCTTGTCGATCAGGGCCTGCAGCATCTCGCGCTCGGGCGAGAACCAGAAGCCGTAATAGATGAGTTCCGCGTAACGCGGCATTAAATCGTCCTTCAGATGCGCAGCGCCGCGGTCAAGCGTGATGGACTCGATCGCACGATGTGCGGCGAGCAGGATCGTGCCGCCGGGCGTTTCGTAAACGCCGCGCGACTTCATGCCGACGAAACGGTTCTCGACCAGATCGAGACGGCCGATGCCATTTTCGCGACCGTAATTGTTGAGCGTCGCCAGAAGCGTGGCAGGCGACATTTCGACGCCGTTGATGGAGCACGCATCGCCCTTGCGGAAACCGACCTTGATGACGGTTGCCTTGTCCGGGGCCGCTTCCGGGGAAATGGTGCGCATATGCACATATTCCGGGGCTTCCTTAGCCGGGTCTTCCAGAACCTTGCCCTCGGACGAGGAATGCAGCAGGTTGGCATCAACGGAGAAAGGCGCTTCGCCCTTCTTGTCCTTGGCAACCGGGATCTGGTTCTGTTCGGCAAATTCGAGAAGATCGGTCCGGCTCTTGAACGTCCAGTCGCGCCACGGAGCGATGATCTTGATATCCGGGTTCAGCGCATAGGCCGAAAGCTCGAAACGAACCTGGTCGTTGCCCTTGCCGGTGGCGCCGTGCGCAATGGCGTCGGCGCCGGTCTTCTTGGCGATCTCGATCAGGTGCTTGGAAATCAGCGGGCGCGCGATGGAGGTGCCCAGCAGATAGACACCTTCATAAACGGCGTTGGCACGGAACATCGGGAAAACGAAATCACGCACGAACTCTTCGCGGACGTCCTCGACGAAGATTTCCTTGATGCCCAGCAGCTCGGCCTTCTTGCGCGCCGGCTCAAGCTCTTCGCCCTGGCCGAGATCGGCGGTGAAGGTCACGACCTCAGCGCCGAGTTCCGTCTGAAGCCACTTCAGGATGATCGAGGTGTCGAGGCCGCCGGAATAGGCGAGAACGACTTTCTTAACGTCTTTCGGGAGTGCCATTGTGATGTCCATCTGCATGATGACGGCATCAGAGTACCGCCATTTCCTTGGGATTTCGGCACTTTTACAGTGCAACCCGAAAACTGTGAAGCGATTTTCGGAAAAGATGCCCGACAAAACAACGAATAGGACGAAAGGGCAATAGGCATTTGCGAAAGGTCAAATCCCCGCAACAGCTCGTCATGACCGGAACGAACGGATTGTCACATGCATTATGCGGTTTCGCGCTTTAACATGGAGCGGCGCGATCGACTTGAAGACCGTGAATGAAGCCAATCAGGGTTCAGGCAACGTTGCAAACGGCTGGAAACAGCAAAAAACGACGCGAAGGGAAAACCTATGACGACCATCCACCCCGCATTCAAGGAAGATAATGTCGCTGTCATCACCGGCGCGGCCTCTGGTATCGGACTTGCCGCCGCCCGAAAATTCGCCGGTTTCGGCATGAGCGTCGTGCTCGTCGATCTCGACGGCGACAGGCTCGCCGCGGCGCACGCAGATATTCTGACCATCGCAAAGGACGGCGAGGCACAGATCGTCGCAATACCGACCGACGTATCGAAGCTCGATGAGCTGGAGGCCTTGGAGCGCGCCGTCATCCAGCGTTTCGGGCGGGTTCACGTATTGATGAACAATGCCGGCATCCAGCCGGGCAGCGCCATCTTCGGCGCACAGGCTAATTGGGAAAAAGTCATCAACGTCAACCTGATGGGCGTCGTGAATGGCAGCCGGGTGTTCGGGCAGGGCATGGTCGCCCATGGCGAGGCCTCGCTCATCATCAATACCGGCTCGAAACAGGGCATCACCACTCCGCCGGGCGATCCGGCCTACAATGTCTCCAAGGCCGGCGTCAAAGCCTTCACGGAAGCGCTTCAGCACGAGCTGCGCAATATTCCAGGCTGTGCGGTTTCCGCCCATCTTCTGATCCCCGGTTTCGTCTTCACCGGCCTGACCGCCCACGGCAGAACGGAAAAACCCGCGGGGGCATGGACCGGTGAACAGACCGTCGATTTCATGATCGAGAGCATCGCCAGGGGGGATTTCTACATTCTCTGCCCGGATGGCGAAGTGGATCGTCCGACGGACGAGAAACGCATTCTCTGGGCCGCTCAAGACATCGTCCACAACCGTCCGCCGTTGTCGCGCTGGCACACGGAATATTCCGCCGCCTTCACCACCTTCCTCAAAAACTGAATGCTCTGGGCCGCCGCGATTTGAACGTTGCGGCGGCTCCTCGCTTTTTTTGATCGGTTTCGCCTTCGCCCCGAGATATGCTCACGCGCAAAAACATTGGCAGAAACACGAATTCGCGTTAAGCAACGGCAATCTCCAGTTTTATGGGTGCCGCAATGGATTTCGTTCCGAGCCTGCCAACACTTGCCGCTTTCACCGTCGCCATTCTGCTTCTGGCGGTAACGCCCGGGCCTGACATGACGCTGTGGATCAGCCGGTCGATACGCGAGGGCCGGGCAGCGGGTTTCATGACCCTTGTGGGAACCAATCTCGGCATCACCGTGCATACGATGCTGGTCGCCTTTGGCGTCGCTGCCCTCATCGTCGCATCTCCGACAGCCTTCCTGATCCTGAAGACCGGCGGGGCTGCCTATCTGGTGTGGCTCGCCATTCAGGCGATCCGCAAGGGCTCGGATTTCGTGATGGTCAAGACCACAGGCGAAAAACCGCAATCCTCGCTGAAATCGGCGTTGCTGAACGGCATCTGGGTCAATCTCCTGAACCCGAAGGTCATCATCTTTTTCATGACCTTCCTGCCGCAATTCGTCAGCGCGTCCGATCCGCACGTCACCGGCAAGCTGATTTTCCTTGGGCTCTGGTCCATCATCGTGGCGCTTCCGATCGGCATCGGCATCGTTGTCGCCGCCGATGTCCTATCCGCCTGGCTGCAACGCAACCGAAAGGTTCTGCGCGGGCTGGACTATACGATCGCCGGCGTCTTTTCGCTTTTCGCCGTCAAGATTTTTCTCACGCAGACGCGCTGACGGACAAACAAAAAAGGCGCCCGCAGGCGCCTTTCGAATAAATCAGCCAATCAACAGCTCGTCGTCATCGAGCGTCTGGCCGCGTATCTTGCGGAACATGTCGATCAGGTCTTCGACTTCCAGATCCTTGCGGCTGTCACCGGAGACGTCGAGCACGATTTCGCCGGCATGCAGCATGATCGTGCGAGTGCCATAATCCAGTGCCTGACGCATGGAATGGGTGACCATCAGCGTCGTCAGCTTGCGCTCGGAAACCACCTTGCGGGTCAGCTCCATCACAAATTCCGCCATGCCCGGATCAAGTGCCGCCGTATGCTCGTCAAGCAGCAAGACGTCCGAGCCGGAAAGCGTCGCCATGACAAGCGAGACCGCCTGCCTTTGCCCGCCGGACAACAGGTCCATGCGGTCCTTCAGGCGATTTTCCAGACCGAGATTGAGCGAGGCGATACGTTCCTTGAAGAAATCCCGCCGGCCGCGCCCAAGCGCCGGCAACAACCCGCGTCGCTGCCCGCGAGATGCCGCAAGCGCGAGATTTTCCTCGATGGTGAGCGCGCCGCAGCTGCCTGCCAGCGGGTCCTGAAACACGCGTGCCACGCGTCCCGCCCGGCTGGCGGTCGTTTTGCGTGTGACATCGGCACCGCCAACCATCACCTTTCCGGCCGTCGGCAGGACGTCACCCGCCAGAACGCCGAGCAGCGTGGATTTACCCGCGCCGTTCGAGCCGATAACGGTAACGAAAGAACCATCCTCGATGGTAAGATCGATCTTGGCCAGCGCCTGCTTTTGCAACGGCGTGCCGCGCCCGAAGATGACCTGAATGTCGGAAAGGGAAATCACGATGTTGCTCCCCCGCGGCGCAGTCGAGGCAGGATCAGCGCGATGGCCACCAATACCGCCGTAACGAAATTGAGATCGGACGCCTTGAGACCCAGCACATCGCTCGACAAAGCGAGCTGGATGGCAAGACGATAGGCGATGGAGCCGAAAACGCAGCCGATCAGCGCAATCAGAATGCCCCGCGAGCCAAACAGCGTTTCGCCGATGATGACCGCGGCAAGCCCGACGACGATAGTGCCGACACCGGCCGTCACATCCGCAAAACCATTGGTCTGCGCAAAAAGCGCGCCGCCGAGAGCGACAAGCGCATTCGAAAGCGCCATGCCGAGATAGATCTGGTTACCGGTCTTCACACCCTGCGCCCGCGCCATCCGTGCATTCGCGCCGGTTGCCCGCATGGCAAGGCCGGCATCGCTCTCAAGGAAACGCCAGACGAGAATGACGGCGATCAATACCAGCGCACCTACGAAAAGCGGCCGCACGAGATATTCGGAAAGACCGAGACCGTAGAATGGCGAGATCATCGTATCCTGATTGAGCAATGCCACATTCGGTTTTCCCATCACCCGAAGGTTCACCGAAAACAGTGCGATCATCGTCAGGATCGACGCAAGCAGGTTGAGTATCTTGAACCGGACATTCAGCGTGGCCGTAACGATGCCGGCGCCGGCGCCGGCAACCATCGCAATCGCTGTCGCCACCCAGGCATTGAGACCAGCAATGATCATCACGGCCGCAACGGCCGCGCCGAGCGGAAACGAACCGTCCACGGTCAGATCAGGAAAATCAAGTACCCGGAAAGCGAGATAGACGCCGATCGCCACAAAGGCGAAGACCAGTCCAAGCTCCACGGCACCCCAGAAAGCGATTTGGCTCACGGTAATGTCCTTGTTATTGCCGCCACGTCGGCGGATGCGGGCATCGTTTTCGTGCCGCGCAAAGCGGGCGGCGGGTTTGCCGCCGCCCGAAGTTCGGTTGTTTAGTCGATGACCTTGGTGGCGCGCTTGGTCACGCTTTCCGGGAAGGTGACGCCGGCTTTTTCAGCGGCCTTCTTGTTGATCACCAGGTCCGTACCAACGGCAACGGTTGCCGGAATGTCGCCCGGCTTTTCACCCTTGAGGATGCGGACCACGACAGCGCCAGTCTGTTTGCCAACGTCGAAATAGTTGAAGCCGAGGGCCGCAACCGCACCGCGCGCGACGGAATCCGTATCGGCAGCGTAGAGCGGAATCTTGGCTTCGCTCGCAACACCTGCTGCCGCCTCGAAAGCGGAGACGATGGTGTTGTCGGTCGGCACGTAGATCACGTCAGCCTTGCCGACCAGCGCGCGCGTTGCGCCCTGAACTTCAGCGGACTTGGTAGCGACGGATTCAACGACCTTCAGACCTGCCTTTTCGGCTTCAGCCTTCAGCGCTGCAAGCGTCGAGACGGAGTTGGCTTCGGCGGAGTTGTAGATGAAGCCGACGGACTTGGCGTTCGGCGAGATTTCCTTGATCAGCGCCAGATGTTCGCCGACCGGCAGCATGTCGGAAAGGCCGGTCACGTTGCGGCCGGGCTTTTCCATGCTCTTGACGAGCTGTGCGCCAACCGGATCGGAAACTGCCGTGAAGACGACCGGAATATCACGCGTGGCCGCAACGACGGCCTGAGCTGATGGCGTGGAGATCGGCACGATGACGTTCGGAGCTTCGCCCACGAACTGACGCGCGATCTGTGCTGCGGTACCGGGATTGCCCTGCGCGGACTCGTAGAGGAACTTGAGGTTCTCGCCTTCCTTGTAACCGGCCTCAGCAAGAGCCGCCTTGACGCCATCCCGTGCAGCGTCGAGCGCCGGATGTTCAACAATGGCGGTGACAGCGACGGTAACGGTTTCGGCCTTGGCCGGCAGAACGAGGGCGCTCGCGGCTGCGAGCGCCAGAATGAATGCACGCATAGGTATCCTCCAGTTGGTTTCTTATTGCCGTCTTATTAGAAACAAGACCGCCCGAAATCAATCAAAGAACCGCAACGAAGCAAGCTTTCTGCCGCAATTGGCGTCGATTCAGTCGTCCGCACCGTGGTTGGCGATCATCATCGCCTCGAAAGCCAGCCTTTCGGTCTTGCGCATGCGCTCGGATTCCGACTTCAGCTGACCGCAGGCGGCAAGAATATCGCGGCCGCGCGGGGTGCGGATCGGCGAGGCATAACCCGCCTGATTGATGAAATCTGCGAATTTCTCGATCTGCGCCCATTCGGAGCACTGGTAGTTCGTGCCCGGCCACGGGTTGAACGGAATGAGGTTGATCTTGGCCGGAACGCCCCTCAGAAGCTGCACCAGCATCTTGGCGTCTTCCAGGCTGTCGTTCACATCCTTCAGCATCACATATTCGAAGGTGATGCGGCGGGCGTTGGAGACACCAGGATAATTACGGCAGGCCTCGATCAGCTCCTTCAGCGGATATTTCTTGTTGATCGGCACCAGCATGTCGCGCAGATCGTCACGCACCGCATGCAGCGAAATCGCCAGCATGACGCCGATCTCATCGCCCGTGCGGAAGATTTCCGGTACGACGCCGGAGGTGGACAGGGTCACGCGGCGCTTGGAGAGCGATAGGCCATCGCCATCGGTGGCGATCAGAAGTGCCGTCTTCACATGCTCGAAATTGTAGAGCGGTTCGCCCATACCCATCATCACGATGTTGGAAACCTTGCGGCCTTCGTTCGGCACGTAAGCACCAACCGGCGTCGAACCATCGGGAAAATCGCCGAGCCGGTCGCGGGCAAGCAGAAGCTGGGCGAGAATTTCCTCGGCCGTCAGGTTGCGCACCAGACGCTGGGTGCCGGTGTGACAGAAGGAACAGGTCAGCGAACAGCCGACCTGGCTCGAGATGCACAACGTGCCGCGCCCCTCTTCGGGAATATAGACCGTCTCGATCTCGACGGGACGCCCCGCTCCGCGCGGCGGAAAACGCATCAGCCATTTGCGGGTACCGTCATTGGAGATCTGCTCCTCGACGATTTCCGGGCGGGCGATGGTGAAGGCGGCCTTCAGCTTTTCCCGAAGCTCCTTGGCAACATTGTTCATGTTGTCAAAATCCGAGACGCCGCGCACATAAAGCCAGTTCCACAACTGGCTGACGCGCATCTTCAGCTGCTTCTGCGGCACGCCGATCTCGGCCAGCGCCTCGCCCATTTCCTCACGCGTCAAACCAATCAGCGATGGCTTGCCGGACATGAGATCGCTATTGGCGATCAGGGAGTTTTGACTGCCAGACCGGCAGGGGCATGCAATACGGACATCACGCTATCCCATCATCCAATGCATCGCACGACCAGCCCTTCGGAAAGGCGGAAAATCGTCTGCATGTCGAGAAAATCAAAGGCGGAGCACTTTTCGCGCGTCCGCCTGTCAATGTTGCCGCGCCTTTAGCATCAAACAAGCAAAAATGCAAATGGCCGGTCGATGACCGGCCATTCACAAAGCTGACAAAGCGTCAGGATTACTTGCAGCTCTCGATCTGCTTGAAAGCAGCCGAAATACCCGACAGCGAATAGGAATAGGAGGTCGCGGTGCCGCGACCGGAAACCGCCTTGACCGTCATCGACTTGCCGCCCTTCATCGCGGCCACGAGAGCGGGTTCCTCAGCGGCATTTTCAACCCAGGCAGCCTTGTCCTTGGTGAACATCACGAAGTTCTTGTTGTCGATCGTGACGTTGACCTTGGAGCCCTGCTTCAGCGTGTAACCAACCATGGCCTGCGGCTCGTAGGAAATATTCTGGCCGGGGCGCTGCGACACGATGAAGAAGATATCGCCGTGATCGACGCTCGCCGGTTCCTTGGAGGTCGGAATGGAAAGAACGTAGCAGACGGTGCTGTTACCCGATTTGTACGAATAGGCGCCCCATGCATTGAACTGCTGGATACGCGTGGGCGACTGTGCAGATGCTACGCCGACGCTGGTCAGCAAAATGGCCACTGCGGTTGCTACACTTCTTACAAACATAGAATTTCCTGCCGGGTTATTGTCTTCCATTAGCCCGAAGCAGCGGCGGGCTCCATTTTCTGGATCGGCCACGTTCAGGTGCGGATCGTCTTTTCTCATTGTGGTCAGGAAGCGGTTACCAAACCGTCAACAACACGCATAAAATGCCGAAAACGTCTTGCAGTGTTACAGATCGGCTACGCCCGCACCCTGAGAAGAAAGGCGTGGCACGCCCTTCCCGTCATGTCTATGACACACAAATTCAGGCAACAATTTGTCGCCTGCCCGGCTCCGAAGAGCCTCCTCATCACAGACGTGTTATTCGGCCTCCTGCTGCCGTTTCAGCATGGCATCCGCCGCATCGTAATGTTCCATCTTGATATGGGCGCGGATCATTGCAAACGCCGCCGTCATGACAGCGATATCGTCGGTGAAGCCGACGACCGCCAGCATGTCCGGTATGGCATCCAGCGGCATAATGAAGTAGGCGAGCGCGGCCAGAATGATGCCCTTGGCACGCAGCGGCGTATCCCGGTCGATCGCGCAATAATAGGCCGCTGCCGCATCGCGCGCGAAGGGCACCTTGGTCATCACACGCTTCAGCTTTGGCCAGAATTTGGCGCGCACGACGCGTTCGCGTTCACCCTGGCTCCCGGTTTCCCCGGGCAAAAGAATTTCACCGATTTTCACATCATCCATGATCGACGGTCCTCCGGTCACGGCTATTATATGGGACTTAAAGCCCGCTGTTCAATTCCCACGGCCCGTCGCCGCCTTCTGCATGGCCTCGGCCAGAAGAAAATCCCGCTCGGTCACGCCCTGCGAATCGTGGGTCGTAAGGCAGACCCTGACCCGCGAATAGACGTTGGACCATTCGGGATGATGATTGAGCCTTTCCGCCACGAGAGCGGACTCGGCCATGAAACCGAAAGCCTCCGCAAAACTCGCAAACTTGAAGGACCGGACGATTGCCGCCCCGTCCTCGCGCAGGGACCAGCCTTCGAGTTTTAAAAGCGCCTGCCGGACGGCTTCCGGTTCAAGTCTGGGATATTTCATGCATCTTGCCTCCGCTTGACATGCGATCCGCTGTTTCGGACAAACATTAACGCCTCAACGACCGGATCGACGCATATTTCATGAAACATACAGCCGTTCTTTTTGTCTGCATGGGCAATATCTGCCGCTCACCGCTTGCCGAAGGCATTTTGACAAACCTTGCCGAAAGCGAAGGCCTATCCCGCCAACTCACCGTCGATTCCGCCGGCACCGGCGGCTGGCACACCGGCACCGCCCCGGACCGCAGATCCATCGCGATAGCCCACAAACACGGCATCGATATTTCCCGGCAGCGCGCGCGGCAGGTCAGCCAGGCCGATTTCGAAACCTTCGATCTCATCTTTGCCATGGACGGCAGCAATCTGGCGAAGCTGCTTCAAAAGGCACCCGAAAACCAGAGGCACAAAATCCACCTGTTTCTGGACTATGCTTCGGGACGCCATGAAAGCGTCCCCGATCCCTATTTCGGTGGCGAGGACGGCTTTGTGGCCGTCTACAACATGCTTTTGGCGGGATGCAGCTCGTTGCTCGAAAAGATGGAGCTGGACCGCGCCTCGTGAAGCGGAAACACCTCTTCCACGATGTAAGGCCCACCGCCCACCGATTCCTTCGACGACATCAGCACAAAACGACCGACCGTGAAGGGCGAAGTGCGGAAATTGCCGCGTCCGGAGAGATAGTGCACCACATCGTCCAGACGAGAGGAGCGCAGCCGCGCCAACGTCACATGCGGCATGAATTTGCGCGGATCCGGCGGGAGACCGATCCTCTGGCAAATTCTTTCGACCTCCGCCTGAAGCGCATGCATTTCCGGCGAGGGGGAAACCCCTGCCCAGATGGAATGCGGTTTCTTGGAGCCGAAGGAACCCATACCGTTGAGATTGAGCTGGAATTCCGGCCTCTCGATCCGGTCCAGCCTATCAACGACCTCATCGGCGGTTCTCCCGTCGATATCGCCGATAAAACGCAGGGTTATGTGATAATTCTCCACATCGATCCACCGGGCTCCCGGCAGACCACCGCGCAACAATGAAAGGCTCATAGCCGCATTGCGCGGAATTTCGAGGGCGATAAACAGTCTCGGCATGGCGAGCTCCCCGAATCTCTTGGCAGAACAAGCATAGCGAATCACGCAATGCAGACGGGCGCAAGTGCTTATTTTTTTGCGCACCGATTGTCTTGATGAAGCTTTCAACAGCCGGCAAAGATTTCTCCACCATCATGGCAACTCCCTGCGTATTGGGGTGCATCTTGTCGTCCAGCTTCAGCTTATCATCCGTCACCACGCCATCCAGAAAGAACGGATAAAGCGCCAGGTTGTACTTTTCCGCAAGCTGCGGATAGATCGGATTGAAGCGCTTGGCATAATCTTCGCCCATATTCGGCGGCGCCATAATGCCGACCAGCAAGACGGCTATGTTGCGTTTCTGAAAACCGGAAATGATGGCATCGAGGTTCTTTTCCGTCTGTTCCGGCGCGATACCACGCAGCGCATCATTGGCGCCGAGTTCCAGAATGAC
Organism: Rhizobium sp. AN73; assembly: GCF_030757975.1. Classification (NCBI taxonomy): domain Bacteria; kingdom Pseudomonadati; phylum Pseudomonadota; class Alphaproteobacteria; order Hyphomicrobiales; family Rhizobiaceae; genus Rhizobium; species Rhizobium sp. AN73. The sequence continues at coordinate 2,768,947 of NZ_JARWME010000002.1, read as the reverse complement.
CCCGTCGGTACCATCAGGAACCGACCATTCCGCCCGCGCCAGACCGCCGGAGGAGGTATCGCCGGACACGCCGGCATTGGTGACGACAACATTGATGCCTTTCGCCTTTAATGCAGCTTCAAGCTGTGCAGTGTAGCTGTCATTGGGGGGCAGCTGGTACCCGGCCATGAGGCTGTCGCCGAGGCCGACCAGTTGCAATGTCCGCTCCTGAGCCACGGCCACCGAGGCGGAAAAGGCAGCGGCGAAAATGACGATGAAGTGAAACAGGGCAGCTTTAAATCTCATCTCGGCTTTCCTAACTTGGTTCGCATTGTCTGAAATACCGACCGCATCGACACCGCCAGACTGTTTTCATCATATATAGGAACGAGAATTGTGACGAAAAGCATCATAGAGCTGAAGAAAGCCGACCTCACGCTCGGCAACGCCGCCGCCTCCGTTCACGTTCTCAAGAACATCGATCTTGCCATCGGCGAAAGCGAGGCGGTCGGCATTGTCGGCCCTTCCGGCTCGGGAAAATCGACGCTTCTGATGGTGCTTGCCGGCCTCGAGAGGCTCGATAGCGGCGAGATCGTCATAGCGGGAACGGAATTGCACAAGCTCGGAGAGGATGCTCTCGCGGATTTTCGCGGCAAGAATATCGGCATCGTTTTCCAGTCCTTCCACCTGATCGCCAATATGACGGCGCTGGAAAACGTCGCCGTTCCGCTGGAACTGGCCAACGTACCGAACCCCTTCGAGATCGCCACCCGCGAACTCGTCGCCGTCGGTCTTGGCGAACGCCTCAATCATTATCCCGGCCAGCTCTCCGGCGGTGAACAGCAACGTGTCGCGATCGCCCGTGCGCTTGCACCCTCACCCGCCGTGCTGATCGCCGATGAACCAACCGGCAATCTCGATACCGACACCGGCAGGCAGATCGCTGATCTTCTTTTTGCGAAACAGGCCGAACGCGGCATGACGATGATCCTCGTCACCCATGATCCGTCACTGGCCGCCCGCTGCTCGCGGCAGATCAAGGTCCGCTCCGGTGAAATTGAGGGGGACAGCGCCACTGCCCATATAGCCCGGGCGGTATCGGCATGATCGGCTCCATTCTTCCGTCTCTTGCCAATATCAGGAATGCATCGAGGCTCGCGCGGCGCGAAATTCGCGGCGGGCTGCGGGGCTTTTACATTTTCCTCGCCTGCATCGCGCTTGGAACCGGCGCCATCGCTGCCGTCAATTCCGTGTCCCGCGCTGTCACCAGCGCCATTGCTACGGAAGGCCAGTCCATTCTGGCGGGCGATGTACGTTTCGAACTGCGCAACAGGGAGGCGACGCAAGAAGAGCGAGCCTATCTCGACGGCCTCGGCAAGATCGCGGTTTCCACCGGGCTGCGCTCCATGGCCCGCCTCGCCGACGGCTCCGAACAGACCCTGACGGAAGTGAAAGCCGTCGACGGCTTCTATCCGCTCTATGGCACCTTCTTGGCAGATCCCAACCGGCCGCTGACCGAACTGCTGACTGGATCCGGCGACACCTACGGCGCCATTGCAGCACCGCTGTTGCTGGAACGGCTCGGCGTCAAGGTCGGCGATGAAATCCTGCTCGGCAATGTGAAGCTGAAACTGACCGGCACCGTGGTTGACGAACCGGATGCGCTGTCCGACGGTTTCGGTTTTGCCCCAAGGCTGATGGTCAGCCGCGACGCTCTATTCGCCTCGGGTCTCGTTCAGAACGGAAGTCTGGTCGAACACGCCTACAAGATCAGGCTGAACGATCCTTCGGCACGGGCAACGATGACCGATGCGGCCAACAAGGCATTTCCCGATGCCGGCTGGTCCATCCGCACCAGTGACCGAGCGGCTCCCTCGCTCACCGAAAACGTCAACCGCTTCTCGCAATTCTTAACGCTGGTAGGCCTGACCGCCCTCATCGTTGGCGGCGTTGGTGTTGCGAACGCCGTTCGCGCCTTTCTCGATTCCAAGCGCACCACGATCGCCTCGCTGAAATGCCTGGGCGCACCGGCTTCCGTGGTCACCATGACCTATCTGTTCCAGATCGCCTTCATCGCCGTCGTCGGCATCGTCATCGGCCTTGCGGTTGGCGCCATCGCCCCGCTGATCGCCATGCGGTTTCTGGAGGGCGTGCTTCCGGTGCCGAAAGAGCTTGCCTTCTACCCCGCAGCGCTTGGTCTTGCCGCGCTGTTCGGCCTTTTGACGACGCTTGCCTTCGCCATCGTGCCTCTCGGTCAGGCGCGTGAGGTTCCGGCAACCGCGCTATTCCGCGAGCAGGGCTTCGAAGAAGGCAGCTGGCCCTCCTGGCCCTATCTCGCTGCAACAGCTTTGCTTTTGGCTGCACTGGCCGTTCTCGCCATCTTTTCGGCAGAAGACCGTTTCATCGCCTCGGTTTTCCTTGCCGCCATCGCTTTTGCCTTCGTGGTACTGCGGCTCGTCGCATCGGGCGTCAAGGCCATCGCCAAACGTAGTCCGCGCGTTCATTCCGCCGCACTTCGGCTGGCGATCGGCAATATTCACCGGCCGGGCGCGCTCACACCTTCGGTCGTTCTTTCGCTCGGCCTTGGCCTGACCCTGCTCGTGACGCTGACGCTGATCGACGGCAATCTACGTCGCGAACTGACCGACAGCCTGCCTGAACGAGCACCGAATTTCTTTTTCGTGGATATTCAGGGCAGTGAGCTGCAGGGCTTCCGTGATCTTCTCAAACAGGAAGCACCTGGGGGCACGCTGACCGAGGTGCCGATGCTGCGCGGGCGCATTCTGGCGCTCAACGGTGAGGACGTGGCGAAGAAGGAGGTGCCACCATCCGGGCGCTGGCTGCTGCGCGGCGACCGGGGCATAACCTATTCGCAGGATGTTCCCGAAAACGCGACGCTGACGGAAGGAGCATGGTGGGGACAGGATTACAGCGGCGAGCCGCTGGTATCCTTCGCCGCGAAAGAGGCACAGGATCTGGGCCTGAAGATCGGCGACACCGTCACCGTCAACGTGCTCGGCCGCAGCATCACGGCGAAGATCGCCAATCTGCGCAATGTCGAATGGGAATCGCTGTCGATCAATTTCGTCATGGTGTTTTCGCCAAATACCTTCCGCGGAGCACCGCACGCCTGGCTGGCCACACTCGCCGATCCTTCCGCATCCGCAAGCGAGGAAGGCCAGATATTGCGCGCCGTCACCAACGCCTACCCGACGATAACAAGCGTGCGCGTGAAAGATGCGCTCGATGTCGTCAACCGGCTGGTCGGCCAGCTTGCCACCGCCATCCGCGCTGCCGCCGCCGTTGCCCTGATAGCCTCCGTCCTCGTTCTCGCCGGCGCGCTTGCCGCTGGAAACCGCGCCCGCACCCACGACGCGGTCATCCTGAAAACGCTGGGCGGCACGCGAAGCCTGCTCATCCGCGCCTTTTCCTACGAGTATATGATGCTTGGTCTCGCCACCGCCGTTTTCGCACTTTTCGCCGGCGGCGTTTCCGCATGGTTCGTGATTTCCCGCATCATGAAGCTGCCCTCCAGTTTCCTGCCGGATGTGGCGATTGGCACGGTCATCGTCGCCCTCGTCATGACGGTGAGTATCGGCCTCATCGGCACCTGGCGTATTCTAGGCCAGAAGGCCGCTCCGGTTTTGCGGCAGGCGGGTGAATAATCTTCGGTTGTGCGCTGCTTAACTTTAACGATTAATTCTTTGTAATGATCGCCGAAACGTGAGCGCTTTTCGCGCATATGGTGTCTTTTCAGCAGCAAAAGGCCTTGTATCGGACACGTTCTGCCATCATATTCTTGGGCAGGCTTGCTGAAGCTCCGCAGCGGCGCCCGGGAGGTATCCCGACACCGTAGCAATTACGGAGCTCAAAAGAGGAAACAATGGCTGACTTCAATAACTACCAGAACCGCATGGCGCAGACCCGTGCACAGACTGGTGCGATGATCGATGAAGGTCTTCGCGCCTACATGCTCAAGGTTTACAACCTGATGGCGCTGGCTCTGGTCATCACCGGCGTTGCTGCGTTTGCGACCTTTACGCTCGCGACCACCAACCCGGCTTTCGCCCAGTTGCTCTATGCGTCGCCGCTGCGCTGGGTCGTCATGCTCGCACCGCTCGGACTGGTGTTCTTTCTTAGCTTCCGTATCCAGAACATGAGCGTTTCCGCCGCCCAGATGACCTTCTGGGTCTATGCGGCGCTGATGGGTGTGTCTCTGTCCTCGATCTTTCTGGTCTATACCGGCCAGAGCGTCGTACAGACCTTCTTCGTGACCGCTGCCTCGTTCGGCGCGCTCTCGCTTTACGGTTACACGACGAAGAAGAACCTCTCCGGTCTTGGCTCGTTCCTGATCATGGGTCTGTTCGGCCTCATCATCGCGTCCATCGTCAACATTTTCCTCGCCTCTTCCGCGCTGCAGTTCGCAATCTCCGCAATCGGCGTGCTGATCTTCGCAGGCCTGACCGCCTACGACACGCAGAAGATCAAGGAAATGTATTTCGATGGCGACGAAGTTGCCGTGGCCGGCCGCAAGGCGATCATGGGTGCGCTGACGCTCTATCTCGACTTCATCAACCTGTTCATGTTCCTCCTGCAGTTCATGGGTAACCGTGACAAGTAAGGGCAGGAGCCCGACAGGCAAATACGCAAAAGGCGGCCCTTCGGCCGCCTTTTTTATTGACCAACATTCGAAACCTGATCGCCTCTCGGCCCGCTCGCCCACATCCCACGGCAACGGGTAACCCGCCCCTCTGAAGCTCACTCGATCAGCTTCAGGACCTTGTCGAAGACCTTCAGAACCTGCGGCAGTTCGTGGCCGCGCTTGAGAATGCGGCCATCCGTATTCACCACGCAAAAGGCGCCCTGTTTCGCAGCCAGCTTGGGGTTCTTCTCGATCCTGTAGAGCGGCATTTCGCCCGAGCGTTTAAAGACTGAAAATACCGCCTTTTCCCTCAGGTGGTCGATGGCGTAATCGCGCCACTCGCCCTCTCCCACCATGCGGCCATAGATGCGCAAAATCGCATCCAGCTCGCGCCGGTGAAAGGTGATTGGCAGAGGGTCTTTGTCTTTTTTGTATTCGCGGAGATCGACAACGGTGGAACTGTCGCGTGAAGCGGTCTGCACCTGCTGCACATCCGGTTGATCGGTCATCCAATACCTCCGATTCCACCCAAGTCTTCCAATTAATGTGAGCCGGAGAAGACAAAATTGCAAGCCTCGCAAGGCCCTTGAGCGCGAGATCTGGATTTTGGCGGAGGGTTTGGCGGCCTTTAAACCTGGCGGCTGCGGCGCAGAATAACACCCGTCAACGCCCCTGCAGACGCTGCCTGCGATAAAAGCAGGGGTAAAAAATGGTAACCATTTAGGCAGCCGTTTTAGCATGGCCTGCCGTATTTCGGTCAAACCATGGCCCGAATTGGGTGGAATAGTCCTATTGTCAATTGATGCCTAGGCACCAAGATGACCCGGTCCGGTGCATTGACCCTTTACCCCCAGCCCCCAATGCCCGGATCGGATCTTCCATCGCCAGTGAGGCGATTAGGGCGTGTCATTCCCCAGTAAAATACTTGCGCCGACGATTGCCGCCGGATCGCCGCTGGCATTGGCCGTCTGCAACAGCACGGCGCAGCCGCCCTTTTTCACCTTTGCCACCACGCTCGCCGGAAGCTTCACGGTCATCGGTGAACCATCCCACATGCCGACAGTCTGCACGTCATAGACGCTGTGCCAGTAGGACATTTTTTTCCCCTGGTTATCGCCCTTCTGCACATCCACCGTCTGTTCGCGCGTGAAATAGGCAACCACGACGTCGGCCCTGCCGTTGCCGGCGCCGATATCGATCTCTACCTCGTTTCCGGCAAACTTCGACGAGACCGGCACGTTCAGCCCCTGCCCCTCGCGCTTGAAAGCATCGAGCCTGTCGTAGATGCCGCGCACATCGGCGCCCTTGACGTGATCGCGACCGTTCAGGATGGCTTGCGGCGTATAGACCCCGTTACGGCCGAGAGCGCGCATGTAACCATATTGCCGTTCGGTATTTTCCTTCGATGCTAGCGAATCCGTCCAGCCCAGATAATTCCAGTAGTCGACATGGTAAGAGAGACCGACGACATCGCCCTTCTGGATCATCTTGCGGAGCGCCTCGTCCGCCGGCGGGCAGGACGCGCATCCCTGCGACGTAAACAACTCGACAACGCCCTTCACAGCCTCCTGCGCATGCGCGGATGTGACGAGGAGCGTGCCGAGAAGACATATCGACAGGGGCAATTTCAGCGGCATTACAAGAACCTTTGTCCAGACCAGATATCCGGACGAATTGATGCGATCAACCCAACCGGATGCAATCCGGAAAATAACGTCTATTCCACTTCAATAGAAAGTCACGAAGGGGTGAGTGGCAATCACAAAAAAAGAGGTGATGAAACGGAAAGACGCCGGGATTTTTCCCGGCGTCTTTTATTGGTTTAAGCTTTCTCAGGCGACCAGATCGCGAAGAACGGTCTGCAGAATGCCGCCATTGTTCATGTAAATCACTTCATCCAGCGTATCGATGCGGCACAGAAGCGGGACTTCCTTAACCGAACCGTCGCTGTAAGTGATCTTGGCGATCTTCTTTTCGCGCGGCTTGATTTCGCCGTCGAGACCATCGATCTCGACGATTTCGTCACCCTTAAGATCGAGGCTCGCCCAGGTCGTGCCTTCCTCGAAGACGAAGGGAACGACGCCCATGCCGACGAGGTTAGAGCGGTGGATGCGCTCGAAAGACTGTGCGATGACCGCCTTGACGCCAAGCAGGTTGGTACCCTTCGCTGCCCAATCGCGGGAGGAACCGTTGCCGTATTCCACACCGGCGAAGATGACCAGCGGAACGCCCTCCGCCTTGTACTTCATGGCGGCGTCATAGATCGACATCTCTTCCTTGGACGGATAGTGGATGGTGTAGCCACCTTCCTTGCCGTTCGGGCCGAGCATGTGGTTGCGGATGCGGATGTTGGCGAAGGTACCGCGCATCATCACTTCATGGTTGCCGCGACGCGTGCCGTACTGGTTGAAGTCGGCAACGGCGACGCCGTTCTCCGTGAGATACGCACCTGCCGGCGAGGCAGCCTTGATCGAACCGGCCGGAGAAATATGGTCGGTGGTGATCTTGTCGCCGAAGAGACCGAGAACGCGGGCGCCCTTGATGTTCTTGAGGCCCGTACCGGTCTTGCCCATGCCCACGAAGTAAGGCGGGTTCTGAACATAGGTCGACTTGTCGTCCCAGGCATAGGTCTGGCCCGGAGGAACCTGAACCGCCTGCCAGTTCGCGTCACCCTTGAAGACGTCAGCATACTTCGATTCGTAAAGTTCGCGGGTGACGTATTTCAGGATGAATTCCTGGATTTCCTGCGAGGTCGGCCAGATATCCTTGAGGTAGACGGGGTTGCCGTTTTGGTCGTCGCCAATCGGCTCCTTTGTCAGGTCCTTCTGGACCGTACCGGCAAGGGCGTAAGCCACGACGAGCGGCGGAGAGGCCAGATAGTTCGCCTGAACGTCCGGCGAGATACGGCCTTCGAAGTTGCGGTTGCCCGAGAGGACACCGGCCGTGATCAGGCCCTTGTCGTTGATCGTCTTGGAGATCGGCGGCGGCAGCGGGCCGGAGTTGCCGATGCAGGTCGTGCAGCCGAAACCAACGAGATTGAAGCCGATCGCGTCGAGATCCTTCTGAAGACCCGATTTGGCGAGATATTCGGCAACGACCTGTGATCCCGGTGCCAGAGAGGTCTTTACCCACGGCTGGGATTTCAGACCCTTGGCAACCGCATTGCGGGCAAGAAGGCCGGCGGCGATGAGAACCGAGGGGTTGGAAGTATTGGTGCAGGAGGTGATGGCAGCTATCGCCACATCGCCATGGCCGAGATCGAAATCCTCGCCCTCAACCGCGTAGCGGCTGTGGAGCTGGCCGGGCTTCTTGTAGTCGTTTTCGAGCGCCGTTGCGAAATTCGGCGCAATGGTTTCGAGCGGCAGGCGACCCTCCGGACGCTTCGGACCGGCCATGGACGGCACGACGTCGCCAAGGTCGAGTTCCAGCGTGTCGGTGAAGACGAGGTCGGAACCGTCGCCGGTGCGCCACATGTCCTGCGCCTTCGAATAGGCTTCGACCAGCGCGATGCGATCCTTGGCGCGGCCGGACATGGTCAGATAGTTGATGGTTTCGCCGTCAACCGGGAAGAAGCCGCAGGTTGCGCCATATTCCGGACCCATGTTGCCGATGGTCGCACGGTCGGCCAGCGTCATCGAATCGAGGCCGGGGCCGAAGAATTCGACGAACTTGGAAACCACACCCTTCTTGCGCAGCATCTGCACCACGGTCAGCACGAGGTCGGTCGCGGTTACGCCTTCCTTCACCTTGCCGGTCAGCTTGAAGCCGATGACCTCAGGCAGAAGCATGGACACCGGCTGGCCGAGCATGGCCGCTTCAGCCTCGATACCGCCAACGCCCCAGCCGAGAACGCCAAGACCGTTGATCATGGTGGTGTGGCTGTCTGTGCCAACGCAGGTATCCGGGTAAGCGATCGTTTCGCCGTCCTCTTCCTTCGTCCAGACGGTCTGGCCGAGATATTCGAGGTTGACCTGGTGACAGATGCCGGTGCCGGGCGGAACCACGCGGAAGTTCTTGAACGCCTGCTGGCCCCACTTCAGGAAGCGGTAACGCTCGCCGTTGCGCTCATATTCAAGCTCGACGTTGCGGGCAAACGCGGTCGGCGTGCCAAATTCGTCGACGATGACCGAGTGGTCGATCACGAGGTCGACGGGAACGAGCGGATTGATCTTTTCCGGATCGCCGCCGAGCGACACCATGGCGTCGCGCATGGCGGCGAGATCGACCACGGCCGGAACCCCGGTGAAATCCTGCATGAGAACGCGGGCGGGGCGATAAGCGATTTCGTTTTCGGTCAGGCCCTTATTATCAAGCCATTCGGCAACGGCCAGAATGTGCTCCTTGGTGACGGACTGGCCGTCCTCGAAGCGAAGCAGGTTTTCCAGGAGAACCTTCATGGAATAGGGCAGCTTGGAAACGCCCTTCAGGCCGTTGGCTTCAGCTTTGGGAAGGCTGAAATAGACGTAATCCTTACCGTCAACGGTAAGGACGGAACGACAATGGAAACTGTCGAGTGATTTGGGCATGGTTAAAAACCCCGCTTACTCTGATAGCCAACACGTACGTGCAGACACCTATGCACTCATGCACATCAGGATGCGGGTACGACCATTTCCGCTGTCCGCACGTGAAAGTTACTCCTCGTAACATTCAAGTCCGGCGCAAGATGATGTTCACGCCGGCCGCTGGCGTGGTTGACACCCATATAGATAATTTCGGAGAAACGTGCCAGACCATTCAATGACCCTAATCGATTTTTTATGATCGAGACGATGAAAATCTTACACGGAACCGCGGCATGGATTTGACGGCGGAAAATCTTGGCGTGCGGCGCGGCGAAGATTTCATATTCATGAATATTTCCTTCAAGTTAAGCGACGGCGAAGCGCTGGTGCTGACCGGCCGCAACGGCTCTGGAAAATCCACGCTCCTGCGCACGGTGGCTGGCCTGTTGCGTCCCGAACAGGGATGGGTAGAGATAGCCGGCGAAGGAATAGAGCCGGACATGCGCCCGTCGGAGGCCTGCCATTATCTCGGCCATCGCAATGCGATGAAAACGGAATTGACCGTTTCGGAGAACCTCAGGTTCTGGAAAGACTTTCTCGGTGATTTTTCCGGCGGCACCGGGGTGGGCATCGATGAGGCAGCGGAGATCGTCGGCCTTGCGGGCATCACCCATCTGCCTTTCGGTTATCTGTCCGCGGGCCAGCAACGGCGTTTTGCCATGGCGAAGCTTTTGATCGCATGGCGGCCGGTGTGGATTCTCGACGAGCCGACCGCGGCGCTCGACAAGGCCGCGGATCACATGTTTACCGATCTCGTCAAGAACCACCTGTCCGGCGGCGGCATCGTCATTGCAGCAACCCACCAGCCTTTGGGGCTTGAGAATGCTCGGGAATTGCAGATGACGGGGTTTGCGGGTGTGGAGGCTTGGGCATGATGGGTATGTACGCGGGACATACCCCCTCTGCCCTGCCGGGCATCTCCCCCCTCAAGGGGGAGATCGGCAAGAGGCTTTCCCATCACTTCATTCTCGGGCTTCGAGATGGGCGAAACTTTGCCGCAGATCGATCTCCCCCCTTGAGGGGGAGATGCCCGGCAGGGCAGAGGGGGTAAAACCTCAGACGCGGAGCAACCCCAATGACCGCCCTCTTCCTCCGAGACATCAAACTCTCCATCCGCGCCGGCGGCGGTGCGTTGATCGGCGTGCTGTTTTTCATGACCGTGGTGGCCGTCATCCCCTTCGGTGTCGGGCCTGATCTCAACCTGCTTGCGCGCATCGGCCCGGCCATCGTCTGGATCGGCGCGCTTCTTTCCGCCCTTCTCGGCCTCGACCGGCTGTTTCAGGCCGAGCGCGAAGACGGCTCGCTCGACCTCATACTCATGCAGGAAAACCCGCTGGTGCTGACGGTACTCGTCAAATGCCTGGCGCATTGGGTGGGGACCGGCCTGCCGCTGGTCATCGCCTCGCCGCTCATCGGCCTATTCATGAACATGGACGAGGTGGCGATCGGCGCCGTGATGCTGACGCTGCTGGTCGGATCGCCCGCCATTACCTTCATCGGCGCGGTAGGAGCCGCTGTCGCCGTCGCTCTGCCGCGCGGCGGCCTGTTGGTCTCCATCCTCGTCCTGCCGCTGGCCATTCCGGTCCTAATCTTCGGTGTCAGCGCTTCCTATGCGGCGGTGCAGGACCCGGCACCTTTTCTGCCGCCATTCCTCATTCTCTGCGCGATCACGTTATTTTCAGCCGTGACCGGTCCTTTCTTCGCCGCTTTGGCGTTGCGCAATGTTATGGATTGATGAAACCGCGATTGCCGATCTACCATTGACAGGGATCAATTGCGGGGCGGCCATTCTCGGGTTACACAAACGGCATGAACGAGCAGACTTTCAACATCACCAAATTCAGCGATCTCGCCAATCCCACGCGATTTCTGGCGCTGGCGGCACGTATTCTGCCCTGGCTTGCGGTCATAACGGCGCTGGTGCTGGCCGCCGGTCTCTACCTGTCTTTCACGACAGAGGGCGATTATCAGCAGGGCTACACCGTTCGCATCATGTATGTGCACGTTCCTTCCGCCTGGCTTTCGATGATGTGTTATACGGTCATGGCCGTCTCGGCGATTGGCACGCTCGTCTGGCGTCATCCGCTTGCGGATGTCAGCCACAAGGCTGCCGCACCCATCGGCGCCGCCTTCACGCTGATCGCACTGGTCACCGGCTCGCTCTGGGGTAAACCCATGTGGGGAACCTGGTGGGTGTGGGACGCACGGCTGACCTCCGTCTTCGTCCTCTTCCTGATGTATCTCGGGCTGATCGCGCTCAACCGGGCCATGGACGATCCTTCCAGAGCCGCCCGCGTCAGCGCCGTGCTGATCCTTGTCGGTTTCGTCAATATTCCCATCATCAAATTTTCGGTGGAGTGGTGGAACACGCTGCATCAGCCGGCAAGCGTCATCCGCATGGGCGGCTCGGCCATCGATGCGGAGTTTCTCTGGCCACTTCTGACCATGGCGATCGGCTTCACCCTGCTGTTCTTCACATTGCACATCGCCGCCATGCGCAACGAAATCTGGCGCCGACGTGTGGCCGCGCAGCGGCGGCTTGCCGCCCGCATGGCAAACCGGGAGGCATGAGGCCATGACACACGCCTTTTATATCGGCATGTCCTATGCGGCGACCGGCCTTGTTGTCCTCTGTCTCATCGCCTGGGTCATCCTCGATGGTCAGGCGCGCAAACGGGAACTGAAGGAACTGGAAGCCTCCGGCGTGCGCCGCAGGAGGAAGGCCGGCTCCGCAGGTGACGCCCGATGACGCAAACCGACCACGACCAGAACACCAAGGCCAAAGCGACGGGTCGCGCACGATATGCACTGGCGCTGCTGCCGCTGCTGCTTTTTGGCGGCTTCGCCCTCATCGCCGGCAAGATGCTCTACGATCAGGATGTCAACGGGCTGGATATCAGCGCCATTCCGTCAGCACTCATCGGCACCAAGGCACCCGCATTGTCTCTGCCGCCGCTTGAAGGCTCGAACCTGCCAGCGCTAACGGATGCCGCCATCAAGGGCAAGCTGACGCTGGTGAACGTCTTCGCCTCCTGGTGCATTCCCTGCCGTCAGGAACACCCCATCCTTCAGGAACTGGCGAAAGACAACCGCATTACCGTCGTTGGCATCAATTACAAGGACGGCCAGGACAACGCGCTTCGCTTTCTCGGCGAACTCGGCAATCCCTTTGCTGCAATAGGTGTAGATCCGAACGGCAAGGCCGCGATCGACTGGGGCGTCTACGGCATTCCCGAAAGTTATCTTGTCGGCGCCGACGGCACGATCCTTTATAAAAAGGTCGGCCCCTTTGATGCCCGCAGCGTCGAGCGTGATCTGCTGCCGGCAATCACCGCCGCAGCCGGAAAATAACCTGCGCGCCGAAAGGCATTATCCCTTGGAAATTACCCTGAGCGACGGCCCTTCGGCTGTCGCCTGCAAACGTATGCCTTCAAGCACGACCTGATCTCGGCCGCCCCGCTTTGCCGCATAAAGACTGTCGTCGGCGCGTTTGATCGTATCGTGAATGGAATGATCTCCCCTCGCGACGGCTGAGACGCCGAAGCTCGCAGTGACCTTGGTGGCCACGCCCCAGCTGCGCCAATCCTGTGACAGGAGGTTCAAACGCATGCCATTGGCAAGGTGACCGGCCGCGGCAGCCGTGTGGCCGGGCAGGAAAACCACGAATTCCTCGCCGCCGAAACGCGCCACCAGAGCGTCTTGAGGTGCGCTTTTCCTGAGAAGATCTGAAAGGCCGATGAGAACGATATCGCCGGCGGCGTGGCCATAAACATCGTTGATACGCTTGAAATGGTCTATGTCGCAGGCAATCACAGCACCATCAGGTGTCTCGCTGCGAAAATCGGGAACGCGTCGGTCGAACCCGCGACGGTTCAGCACATCCGTCAGCGGATCGTGCTCAGCCGCTTGCAGGTGCCGGTCGACAGTCACGGAAATCTGGCTTGCAAGTACGGATAGCGCAAGCAGGAAGCCGAATATGCTCGCGGCAACCTGCATGTAAAATGCGTAGTCCGACTCGAAGAACTCGCTGAGTTCCACCATCGAACCGCTTGGCGTCATCACCAGCAGAACGGTGACCCGCACCAGCGTTTCAAGCACCACCAGCAACGCGATCGCCACCATCAGCCTGTCGGCAAGGGCGATGGGCCGCTTTCGCACGACCAGAACCGGAAAGGCGAGCAGCAGGGCGCAGACGACATCGCCGATGACGAGTTCGCGTTTCAGATCCGGTGTGATGAGAACGTGAAACGAGACCAGCAAAATCGCGGCAAGCACGATCGACAGCCGCACCCTCGTATAAAGCGGCCGCCCGAAATGGATGAGCAGCGCATGGCCGTAGAGAAAAAAGGCAGAGAAGAACAACAGGTTCGAGACGATCGCCTGCACTTCGAAGGGCAGACCGCCGAGCACCAGAGGTGCCGCAAAACCAAACGCCGCCGCAAGATATCCAATACCCCAATACCGCGCCGAGGCATGGCCGATCCTTTGCAGGAACAGGAACACCACACCGAATGTCAGCATGATGAAAGGGAGAAGATAGGCGAAATTATCTTGCACAGTGTTCTGCCGGGTGGGGAGACAAGCTTCTGAACCCGAAGACTACCCCAATGCCATTAAGAAAACTTGCATATGCAACGGACTTTATGCGCCTTGCCTGCCCAGATACCGGCAGGCATGTTCACATTTGCGGGAGCGCGTTCTGCCATTCCTTGATTGCCTCGACGGGCCATACCAGCATCACCACGTTCAGCGTCAGATTATCGCGGATCAGCCAGCCGGTGAAAATTTCAAAGAAGATGGCAATCAAAACCGTCAGCCAAACCGGCACGCGGGCGGCGAACAGGAAACCCAGCGCCATGAAAACCGTATCCATCGCCGAGTTCAGGATGCTGTCACCGGTATAACCCAGCGCCATGGTCGCGGTGCGGTAGCGATCGATGATGAGCGGCGAGTTTTCGAGGATTTCCCACGCCGCCTCTATCAGAACCGCGAAAGAAAGCCGCATGGAAAGCGGCTTTTTGCGAAACAGCAGCCACGCGAACCAGTAAAACAGGAAGCCATGGATGATATGCGAAGGCGTGTACCAGTCCGCCAGATGTTGTGAATTGCCCGGCGTGTTCACACCCGGCTCGAACAGCTTCACATAACCGCATTCGCAAATGGGAATGCGGCCCATGGCATAAAGAATGACGATCTGCAGGAGAAGTAGCCCGGCGGCCACACCGAACCATTTGAGCGAGCGCGAACGGGAAGCCGACATCTCCGCAACTGTCATTTTTCGTCCTTGTTGAGCGGCTCTAGCGAATGACGCATGACGAGCGGCATTTGCGCCATGGTGAAGATGATGGTGATCGGCATCGTGCCCCACACCTTGAAGGCAACCCATGCGTCGGTGGAGAACATGCGCCAGACCACCTCGTTCAGCACCGCGAGGAAGAGGAAAAATACACCCCAGCGCAGCGTCAACTTGCGCCAGCCCTCATCGTTCAGTCTGAAGGCCGAATTGAAGACATAACCGAGCAGCGACTGACCAAAGAACAGGCCGCCCAGCAGGATGACGCCGAACAGTGCATTGACGATGGTCGGCTTCATCTTGATGAAGGTGTCGTTCTGCAACCACAGCGTCAGCGCGCCAAACACGAAAACCACGATGCCTGATATCAGCGGCATGATCGGTAGCTTGCGTGTCAACATCCATGAAACGGTGAGCGCAGTCGCGGTTGCGATCATGAACAGGCCGGTGGCGATGAAGATCGGTCCACCGAACTCCGTCAGCACCGGAAAAGTCGACGCCAGCCATTCGCCGCGGGAATTGGCGAAAAAGAACACCATAAGCGGGCCAAGCTCGAGCACGAATTTCAGGAGCGGGCTGATTTCCGCCACCATCTTTTCGCTTTCCTTGGAATTGCTTTCGATATCCATACTCAAACTCCCGCAATGGCCTTGGCGAAATCTTCCGCCTCGAAGGGCTCCAGATCGTCCACACCTTCACCCACACCGATGAAATAAACCGGCAGCTTGTGTTTGGCGGCGATGGCAACGAGGATACCGCCCCGCGCCGTGCCATCCAATTTTGTCATAATCAGGCCCGAAACGCCCGCAACATTGCGGAATATTTCCACTTGGTTCAAGGCGTTCTGCCCGGTCGTCGCATCCAGCGTCTGAAGCACGGTATGCGGCGCATCCGGATCGAGCTTGCCGAGTACCCGCACGATCTTTTCCAGCTCCGCCATCAACTCCGTCTTGTTCTGCAGACGGCCGGCGGTATCGATGATGAGCACGTCACTTTTTTGCGCCCGCGCCTGCTCATAGGCGTCGTAGGCTAGACCCGACGCATCCGCGCCGAGTTTGGTGCCGATGAATTGCGAACCGGTGCGATCCGCCCAGATCTTAAGCTGCTCGATTGCCGCTGCACGGAACGTATCGCCAGCCGCAAGCATCACCTTGAGGCCCGAGCCGGAAAGCTTTGAGGCTAGCTTGCCGATTGTCGTCGTTTTGCCGGTGCCGTTCACACCCACAACGAGAATGACGTGTGGCTTGTGTGAAAGATCAAGTTCCAGCGGTTTGGCGACGGGCTTCAGGACCTTGGTGATCTCGCCCGCCATGATGCGCGCTACGTCCTCGCCGCTGACATCCTTACCATAACGCTCCGAAGACAGGGCGCCGGTGATACGCATGGCGGTCTCGACACCCAGATCCGACTGGATGAGAAGATCTTCAAGCTCGTCGAGCGTATCCTCATCCAGCTTGCGTTTGGTGAACAGCGCCGAAATCTGGTTGGTCAGCTGCGAGGATGTGCGCGCAAGCCCGGCGCGCAGACGCTGAAACCAGCTGAGCTTCGGCTGCGGTGCTTCGGCAACAGGCTCTTCGCGTTCACTTGCCGATGAAAAACCCTTCGGCAAGATGGGCGGAGCCTCAGAGGGTTCGACAGTACGCGCGGCCTCCGCCTCATCGAGCAGCGCATCCATCGCATCTGCGTCGAGTACGGCCTCTGCCGCTTCCGGTAAAACCTCGGCCTGTTCTTCGGCAGCAGCTTCGGCCTGCAACAGCGACAGCGGAACAACACCGATATCGCCGGCAAGCTCGGCACCGGGCAGTAGCGGCGCGTCTTCTTCCTCCTGGTCGTCGGAAAGGGTCGCATCGAGGTCCGGAGCCGGCCCGCCCGCCGTCTCGATTTCCAGTTCGGAAACCGGGTCCTTCTCGATGATGGGATGTGCTTCGGCTTCGCTCAGCGCCTCGTCGAAAGAGGCGTTTTCCTTGGCGCTGTCGTCCGTCCCGGCCTTATCCTTGCCGAACGAAAAGACTTTTTTGATGAAGCCGAGGGCCATGGTCGTTTCCGTGTCTTTTCCTGTGCCGCTTCAGGCAGCGTCCGCCGACAGAAGCTTCATGTTCAGATGTTTGCCGTTGTGGCCGGTAATCGCAACCTGCGCAAGAGTGCGCGGCGCAAGATGCGGCGCCTCCACCAGCGTGAAATTGTCGGTATGCGCAAAACCGGTGTTTTCGACGAGGATCGTCTGCACCGAGCCGACCATGTTTTGCAGATGCGCGAGCCTGAGCGTCTCACCGCGCTTGCGAAGCCTTGCCGCCCGATCCTTCACCAAAGCCCGATCAAGCTGCGGCATACGCGCAGCGGGCGTGCCGGCGCGCGGGCTGTAGGGAAACACATGCAGGCTGGAAATGCCGCATTCTTCCGCCAGCGTCGCAGCGTTTTCGAACATCTCTTCCGTCTCGGTCGGAAAACCGGCGATCATATCCGCGCCAAAGGCGATGTCCGGCCTCAGCGACCGCACCTCATGACAGAACCGAATAGCATCAGCCCGTGAATGACGGCGTTTCATGCGTTTCAGGATCATGTCGTCACCATGCTGGAGAGACAGATGCAGATGCGGCATGAAACGCGCTTCACCGGCAATCAGATCCATCAGATGGCTGTCTGCCTCGATGCTATCGATGGAGGACAGCCTGAGCCTTGAAATTTCCGGCACCTGCTTCAACAATGTCTTGGCGAGAAACCCAAGCGAAGGCTCGCCCGGCAGGTCAGCACCGTAGCTGGTGGCGTCCACGCCGGTCAGCACGATTTCGCAATAGCCGCTTTCCACCAGCCTGCGCGCCTGCTCGACCACAGCTCCCATCGGCACCGAACGGGAATTGCCGCGTCCATAGGGAATGATGCAGAAGGTGCAGCGATGATCGCAGCCGTTCTGCACCTGAATGAAGGCACGGACATGCCCGTCAATATGCTTGACCATCTGCGGCGCGGTTGCCTTGATGCTCATGATATCGTTGACGCGCAGCTTTTCTTCCGCCGAAACGCCGAAATCCGGCAGCGCACGATAGGAGGCGCTTTTCAGCTTTTCCTCATTGCCCAGCACCGCATCCACCTCGGGCATCTCGGCAAAGGTCTGTTTTTCCGTCTGCGCGGCGCAGCCGGTGACGATGATGCGGGCATGCGGATTGTCGCGCCTTGCCCGGCGGATGGCCTGGCGCGCCTGGCGCACCGCCTCACCCGTCACGGCGCAGGTATTGACCAGCACGGCATTGTTAAGCCCGGCCTTCTCGGCCTCCGCCCGCATCACTTCCGATTCATAGGTGTTGAGACGGCAGCCGAAGGTTATGACCTCGACGCCGCTCATACGGCCCCCTGTTCGGCCGCCGCATCCCGCGACCAGACGCCGGTGACAGGATCGACCATGCCGGACCATTCCCATTCGGCCGGCCCGGTCATGATGACGTGGTTGTCCTCGCGCCAGTCGATGGTCAGCGGCACACGCACGGGGCTGGAGGCGACATCGATGGTGACCTTCCTGTCCGTGCGGCCGGTACGGGCGGCGGAAACGGCGGCGGCGCAGGCGGCGGAACCGCAGGCAAGCGTAAGCCCGGCGCCGCGCTCCCAGGTGCGCGTGCGAAGCGCACTGTCGGAAATAACCTGCGCCAGCGTGATATTGGCCTTTTCCGGGAACATCGGGTGGTTTTCGAGAAGCGGCCCGAACCGCTCCAGATCGAAATCCATCGGATCGCGATCCACCCAGAAAATGGCGTGCGGGTTGCCCATCGACATGACGGCGGGCGAATGCAGGATCGGCGCATCGATCGGCCCGATCTGCAATTCGATGCGGCTCGTATCGTGGAATTCTTCCGAAAGCGGAATATCGCTCCAGCGGAAACGCGGCAGGCCCATATCGACGGAAATCATGCCGTCTTCATGCTCGACAGCGTTGAGAATGCCCGCCACCGTCTGGAAGGTGAAAGAGGTCTTGCCGGTTTCAGAAGACAGCGCCTGCACCACGCAACGCGTGCCGTTGCCGCAGGCCTGCGCCTTCGTGCCATCGCAATTGAGAATATCGATGAAGGCATCAGTTCCGCTGACACGCGGATCGTGGATCGCCATGATCTGGTCGAACTGCGTGGCTGGATCGGCATTGAGCGCGATTGCCGCCAAAGGCGTCACCATATCCTTGCGGCCGCGCATGTCGACAACGAGGATCTTGTTGCCAAGCCCGTTCATCTTCGCAAATTCGACCGTATCCGCCATCGCCTTGAACCTGAGATTGTCTGAAAACCGAAATATATACGGGTTTTCCCCGCGCTTTCGCCCTATATGGCGGAAAGGACGGTAAATTACCAGACTGTTGCAGCGCAAACCGGTGAGCGCTCAGGCGACAGGCACGTCGAAGACCTCGCCGGGGCGCATCGGCCGGAAACGGCTCTCCTCTACTCCCTGCGCCGCAAGCGCTGCCTTCAGCGCGACAAGAGGCGCATCCACGGCTTCATCGGTCAACTGCACCGTGCCCCAATGGTGGCCGCAGACATGCGCGGCACCGCAAATCTTCATGCCTTCCACGGCTTCCGCCGGGTTCTGGTGCTGGCCCTTCATGAACCAGCGCGGCTCGTAGGCGCCGAAGGGCAGGTTGGCGAGGCGGAAATCGCCATGCTTCTTACGGGCAGCCTGATAATTGAGGCCGTCGTGAAAGCCGGTGTCGCCGATATGGTAGATCTTGCCATCCGGCGTTTCGATGACGAAGGCGGCCCATAGCGCCATGCTCCGGTCGTTCAGGCCGCGTGCGGACCAGTGATGGCAGGGTTCGAAATGAATTTTGACCGGACCCGCCTCCACGACATCGCCCCAGTCACCCACCTTGATGCGCGCCGCCTCGACGCCCGTGCGGATGATGGCATCATTGCCGAGCGGTGTGACAAAAAGCGGCTTGTGCGCGACATGCAGGCGCTTCAGCGTTTCCATGTCCAGATGGTCGTAGTGATTATGCGTCACCAGCACCAAATCGATGGGCGGCAAATCCTCAAAACGGATGCCGGGCGGATTGACCCGTTTGGGGCCGGCAAAGCTGAACGGGCTGGTGCGCTGCGACCACACAGGATCGATGAGAATATTCAGCCCGGCTGTCTGGATGAGAAAGGAGGCGTGACCGACGAAGGTAACGCGAATATCCTTGCCGTCGACCCGGGGTTCGGGCTTTGCGAGCGGAAAAGGGCTGGGGTAGTTTTCCGGCCATGTGGCGCGTTCGCCGTTGAAGCGCCATTTCAACAGGCCCATGAAATTGCCGGGCGGTGAGCCGCCGGGATTGAAGAAACGCACCCCGTCAAAATGATCGGAGACCGGGCCGCTATAATAGACGCTGGCGTTCGAACGGCGCGCAAACAGGCCGCCACCCGCAAGAGCAAGCAGGCCAAGCGCAGAAAAACGAAAGAAGTTTCGACGTTCCATGGACAAGGTATAGGAAGCCGAACGACGCCGTTCAAGCACTGCCATCGCGGCTTGCGGCCGATCACGCAAAGATGACAGGGCACGCTTTGCCGCATGAAAACCGGTACTGCCTTGACTTTCGCAGCGCTTTCCTGTTTATCGCCGCCAATCAGCTGGCAGTTTCACGACTCCAAGCCGCCGACCGGGACCCGCAAAGGTATAAAGAGATCCCGGAGGTCAACACCCGACAGCGCGATGCGCCCTCGGGTGCTTTTTGGCTTTGCGTCTTGTTTTTGGCAGCGAAAGCACCGACGTTTCGGAAACCCCGGAACGAAGAAGGAAGAAACGATGTTTGAAAACCTCCAGGACCGCCTTGGTTCCATTCTGAATGGACTGACCGGCCGTGGCGCGCTGACGGAAGCTGATGTTGCTGCCGCCCTGCGCGAGGTTCGCCGTGCGCTTCTGGAAGCGGACGTTGCGCTGGAAGTCGTGCGTTCCTTCACCGACAAGGTGCGTGAAAAGGCTGTCGGCGCAGCCGTTCTGAAATCCATCAAGCCCGGCCAGATGGTCGTCAAGATCGTGCATGACGAACTTGTCGAAATGCTCGGCACCGAAGGCGTCTCGATCGACCTGCATGCGGCCGCCCCCGTCGTCATCATGATGGTGGGCCTGCAGGGTTCGGGCAAGACCACGACAACAGGCAAGATCGCCAAGCGCCTGACCGACCGCGACAAGAAGAAGGTGCTGATGGCATCTCTCGACACGCGTCGTCCGGCCGCACAGGAACAGCTTCGCCAGCTCGGCGTGCAGACCGGCGTGGATACGCTGCCGGTCATCGCCGGCCAGTCGCCGACCGATATCGCCGCGCGCGCCGTGCAGGCCGCAAAACTCGGCGGCCATGACGTCGTCATTCTCGACACCGCCGGCCGCACCCACATCGACGAACCCTTGATGCTGGAAATGGCCGACATCAAGAAGAAGTCCAACCCGCACGAAATCCTGCTGGTCGCGGATTCGCTGACCGGTCAGGACGCCGTCAACCTCGCCCGCAACTTCGATGAGCGCGTCGGCATCACCGGCCTCGTGCTCACCCGTATGGACGGCGACGGACGCGGCGGCGCTGCCCTTTCCATGCGCGCCGTCACCGGCAAGCCGATCAAGCTGATCGGTATCGGCGAGCGTATGAACGAACTCGACGAGTTCCATCCGCGCCGTATCGCCGACCGTATTCTCGGCATGGGCGACATCGTCTCGCTCGTCGAGAAGGCCGCCGAAAATATCGATGCGGAAAAAGCCCGCGCCATGGCCGAGAAGATGGCCAAGGGCAAGTTCGACCTCAACGATCTCTCCGACCAGCTTGCCCAGATGAAGAAGATGGGCGGCATGGGCGGTATCATGGGGCTGATGCCCGGCATGGCCGGCATGAAGGACAAGATGGCTTCCGCTGGCCTCAACGACAAGATGTTCGACCGCCAGATCGCCATCATCTCGTCGATGACCAAGGCGGAACGCGCCAATCCCGATATTCTGAAACATAGCCGCAAGAAGCGCATCGCCGCCGGTTCCGGTACCGACGCCGCTGAAATCAACAAGCTGTTGAAGATGCATCGCGGCATGGCCGACATGATGAAAGCCATGGGCGGCAAGGGCAAGGGCGGCATCATGAAGCAGATGATGGGCGGCCTTGCGGGCAAGATGGGGCTTGGTGGCATGATGGGCGGCGGCATGCCTGACCTGTCGAACATCGACCCGAAGCAGCTCGAAGCGCTTCAGAAACAGGCTGAAGCCTCCGGTCTTGGCAAGCCGGGCGCAATGCCCGGTCTTGGTGGTCTGCCGGGTGGATTGCCTGGTTTGGGCGGGGCAAAGCTGCCGGGTCTCGGCGGCATGCCGGGCCTGCCCGGCTTCCCGAAAAAGAAGTGAGGGCGACGCCAGTGAACAACGCAGAAGTGAAAACCCAGCTTTCCGAATACCGCCAGTCGATCGACAATATCGATGCCGCACTGGTTCACATTCTTGCCGAACGTTTCCGCTGTACCAAGGCGGTGGGCGTGCTGAAGGCAAAATACAATTTGCCGCCGGCGGACCCGGCGCGCGAGGAATACCAGATCGAACGCCTTCGCCGTCTGGCGAAGGATGCCAATCTGGACCCGGATTTCGCCGAGAAGTTTCTAAACTTCGTCATCAAGGAAGTCATCCGGCATCATGAAGCAATAGCCGCCGAACATGGCGGTAACGAAAAGACCGCCTGACCGGCGGACAAGCACCTCAAGGAGTAAATAACATGGCACTTAAAATTCGTCTCGCACGCGGTGGTTCCAAGAAGCGTCCGTATTACCAGATCGTCGTTGCTGACGCCCGTTCGCCCCGCGACGGCCGTTTCCTCGAGAAGGTCGGTTCCTGGAACCCGATGCTCGCAAAGGACAACCCGCTGCGCATCGAGCTGAAGGCTGACCTCATCAAGGAATGGATCGCCAAGGGCGCACAGCCGACCGACCGCGTTCTGCGCTTCCTCGCAGAGGCAGGCCTTGCCGACCGCGCTGCTCGCAGCAACCCGGAAAAGGCACTGCCGGGCAAGCGCGCTCTGGAACGCGTTGCAGAAAAGAAGCAGAAGGCTGAAGACGCAGCTGCTGCCGCAGCAGAAGCCTCTGCCGCAGAATAATCTGCATTAGAACTTCAAAGAACGGGTGGCGTGGTTTTCCATGCCGCCCGTTTTTTGTTTATTTTGGTATCAACAAACTTTAGAGCGTCAGGAACTGTGCTCTAACGTGTTGAATCTGCGCATCGCGCCTTGCGAAAATCGATTCCGATTTTCACGCCGATGCTGTAAACCAGACGCAACCAACACCAGAAGACGGACGGCCCGATGGCAAAGCTGGAAAACCCGATACTCATGGCAAAGATCGGCGGCGCACAGGGATTGCGCGGCGAAGTCCGTGTCAGCACCTATACGGACGAACCGATGGCGCTCGGCGATTATGGCAATCTGGTCAGCGCCGACGGCCGCGTCTTTGAAATTCTGGAAGTTCGCGAGGGCAAGAATGTCGTCGTCGTCCGCTTCAGGGGCATCAACGACCGCAATGCGGCGGAAAGCCTGAACGGGCTGGAACTGTTCATCGAGCGCGACAATCTGCCGGATGAAGAGCTGGACGACGACGAATTTTATTATGCCGACCTCGAAGGGCTGGAAGCCGTCGATGCCGAAGGCAAAAGCTATGGCGCTGTCAGCGCCGTTTACGATTTCGGCGCGGGTGACCTTCTGGAGCTGAAAGGCGCCGGCCGCCGGCCCGCCCTCATTCCCTTTTCGGAGGCGGCCGTGCTTGAAATCGATCTGGAAGCGAGACGTATTCTCATCGATCCGATGGCCGCCGGCCTGATCGACAATCCGGACGACAAAGACGAAACCGGCGCATCGCCTTTCGGCAAGAAATAAGGCCATGACGTTCAAGGCTACCGTTCTGACGCTCTACCCGGAAATGTTTCCGGGGCATCTCCAATATTCGCTGGCGGGCAAGGCGCTGGAACGCGAGCAATGGTCGCTTGAGGCCGTGCAGATCCGCGAATTCGCCACCGACAGGCACAGAAGCGTCGATGACACGCCGGCAGGCGGTGG
The DNA here is from genome assembly GCF_030757975.1 of Rhizobium sp. AN73. Lineage (NCBI taxonomy): Bacteria > Pseudomonadati > Pseudomonadota > Alphaproteobacteria > Hyphomicrobiales > Rhizobiaceae > Rhizobium > Rhizobium sp. AN73. Next base: position 2,745,449 of record NZ_JARWME010000002.1, on the reverse strand, counting down.
CGCCGGCATGGTGCTGAAACCCGACATTCTGGCCGCGGCCATCGACCATGTTTCAGACGGGGATACGCGACCGCGTCTCTTGATGAGCCCGCGCGGCAAACCATTGTCGCAGGACCGTGTGCGCGAACTGGCGGCAGGCGACGGCGCGATCATCGTGTGTGGCCGCTTCGAAGGCGTCGACCAGCGGGTCATCGATGCGCGCGGGCTGGAGGAGGTGTCGATCGGCGACTATATCCTCTCCGGCGGCGAGCCGGCGGCCCTGACGCTTCTGGACGCCATTGTGCGCATTCTGCCAGGCGTCATGGGCAACGATCTTTCCGGCGTTCATGAGAGCTTCGAGGGTGGGCTGCTGGAGCACCCGCATTATACCCGCCCACAGGTCTGGGAGGGCCGTGACATTCCCGCCGTTCTCACCTCGGGCAACCACGCCGTTATCGACAAGTGGCGGCACGAGCAGGCGCGGGCGCTGACGAAGGAAAGACGGCCCGACCTGCTGGAAAAGGCCAAGGCTCAGGTCGAGGCGAAATAATAGGCCGTCAATACCAGTCCGACCGCAATCACCAGCCAGCGGATGATCCATTGCGGCACCCGCCTTGCCGTGTGCACACCCACATATCCGCCAAGTGCGGCCGCCGGGAACATGATGAGAGCGGCCCACCAGGAAACGACACCGCCGCTGACGAAGATCGTAATGGCGATGACGGCGATTACCACCGACAACAGGTTCTTCAGCGCATTCAGATGATGATAGCTGCCGCCCGAGGTTATCCCGAGGATGGCCAGCATCATGATACCCATGCCAGCCCCGAAAAAACCGCCATAGATGGATGCAAGCCCCTGAAAGACAAGGCTCGGAAGATTACCGGGCGAACGCTCGGTACTTGCCTTCGGCCGCAGCCACGGGCCAGCGGCGAAAACGGCGGTTGCGGCAAGAAGCAGCCACGGCACGAGCTGGCGGAAGGAGGGGTTGTCGAGTGACAACAGCAAAAGCGACCCCGCCAGCCCACCAACGATGGAGACGGCCGACAGGAGTATCGCCTCGCGCCAGTGGGCGCGGATTTCCGGCCCGTAGGCGATCACGGAAGTAACGTAGCCCGGGAACTGCACGATCGCCGAAGTGGCATTGGCGACAATGGGCGGCAGGCCGGCAAGCGTCATCGCCCCGAAGGTCAGGAAGGTGCCGCCCCCGGCAATCGCATTGACCACGCCCGACAGAAAACCGGTCGCAAACAGCATCAGAATGATAAATACAGACATGGCCCCTCCCAAGGTTTTCATGCCATAACCGGGGAAATGCACCTGCGCAACAGCAGGGACGTCCCGCCTAATTGACAAAATATTGTCATGAAAGGGATGACAAACGGCGCTACCTCGTGTATGTGCCCGCGTGGAATTGGGGTTTTCCCCTTTAACCGCAAGCAAAGAATGGCGAACCCGCTCCTGCCGCAAGGCATGGTCTGAAGGCATTGACCGACAGACGAACGTTGAGCGCTCTGGCTGTTTCAGAAGAAATCAGAGGTTAACATGACCAATATCATTCAGCAGCTGGAAGCCGAACAGGCTGCCAAGATCGAAGCAAAGCGCACCCTGCCTGAGTTTTCTCCGGGCGACACGCTGCGCGTCAACGTTCGCGTTACCGAAGGTAACCGTACCCGCGTTCAGGCTTACGAAGGCGTTTGCATTGCCCGTTCCGGCGGTGGCCTGTCCGAAAGCTTCACCGTTCGCAAGATCTCCTACGGCGAAGGCGTCGAGCGCGTATTCCCGATCTACTCCCCGCTGGTCGAAGGCGTTGAAATCGTTCGCCGTGGTAAGGTTCGCCGCGCGAAGCTCTACTACCTGCGCGACCGTCGCGGCAAGGCTGCCCGTATCGTTGAAAACACCGGTACGCGCGCCCGCAAGCTGAACGAGTCCGAGCGCCAGGCAATCGTCGAAGAAAAGGCACGTCTGGAAGCTGAAAAGGTAGCAGCAGCACAGGCTCTCGCCGCCGAAAAGGCAGCAGCCGAAGCCGCAGAAGCCAAGGCAGCGGAAGAAGCAGCAAAGGCTGCTGAAACCGCAGCGGAATAAGATTTCCATTTCGATGGATCTACGGAAAAGGCGGTCTTCGGACCGCCTTTTTTATTGCGCCAACGCGCCATAACAATCAGGTGGACGGCATTACCTCTCGTCTACCCTTCGACCCCGTCTCCATATCGACAGATCAAGATCAAAGTCGTATTGCTACTTATCTCTTTGCCCAATTTATTTAGAACATTCTCGAATAGCATTGCCTAGTTTCACTTATTGTGCAATTTTCGCGCAGTTTTAGGTGTTGATATGTTTTTTTTTAATTCTTTTTTAGCAAAAAATAAGCGCGCTTTCTTTGCTGTCGGCCTTGCCAGCGCACTCATGAATATTCTCAACCTTTCCGGCTCACTTTTCATGCTGGAGGTTTATGACCGGATTCTGCCGAGCAAGAGTATTCCTTCTCTTGTCGCTCTGGTTCTTCTGCTGGTTATTCTCTACGCCTTTCTGGTGGGGTTCGACGCTCTGCGCGGCCGGATATTGGCGCGTATCTCCGACAATATGGACGACGCGCTCAATCAGAAACTCTTCAGGGCATCAATCAGCGCGCCGCTTGCCACCTATGGCAAAGTGGATGGACTGCAGATCGTCGGCGATCTCGATCAGATACGCCAGTTCCTGTCCGGGCCGGGGCCTGCAGCTTTCTTTGATATTCCCTGGTTGCCCATTTATCTGCTGATCTGTTTCGCCTTGCATCCCTGGATCGGCTTTGCCGTGCTTGGTGGTGCACTGGTCCTTGTCGTGCTGACGCTCATAACCAACTGGCTGACAGAAAGGGCGACCAAGCAGGCCTATACCGTGCGCGGACAGAGAAACGCGCTCGTTGGCAGCAGTCAGCGCAATATCGAATCCATCAAGACCATGGGCATGATGAACGCGGTGACATCCATGTGGGATGAGCTGCACTCCAAATATCGCGCCGTCACTCTGTCAACATCGGACACGGCGGGCATGCTCGCCGCAATTTCCCGAACATTCCGCCTGTTGTTGCAGTCAGGCGTGATGGCAATCGGCGCCCTGCTGGTTATCGAGGGGCACGCGTCAGCGGGTAGCATTATTGCAGGCTCGATCCTCTCGGCAAAGGCGCTAGGCCCTGTCGAACATGCGATTGCAAACTGGCGCAGCTTCATGACCGCGAGACAGGGCTGGAAGCGTATCAACGAGTTTCTCGAACTCGTGCCGGAACCAACGCAGCCGCTCTCCCTGCCCTCACCGAAATATACCGTGGCTGTTGATCGTGTGACCGGCGGTCCTCCCAATGGCGCGCGCGATACCGTCGCCGATATTTCCTTCACATTGAATGCGGGCGATGGTCTTGGGATCATTGGCCCCAGCGCCTCCGGTAAATCCACACTGGCGCGTTTGATAACCGGTATCTGGCCATATGAGCGCGGTTCCGTGCGCTTCGATGGGGCAGCACTAAACCAGTGGGATTTCGACGTTCTCGGTAAATCCATCGGTTACATGCCCCAGCAGGTGGAGCTGATGCCGGGCACAGTCGCGCAGAATATCGCACGCTTCGACCGCGATGCGACGGCGGAAGCCATCATTGCCGCAGCCAAGGCCGCTCAGGTTCATGATCTGATCCTCAACCTGCCCAACGGTTACGACACCTACATCGGTGACCGTGGAGAGGCATTGTCAGGCGGGCAAAAACAGCGCATCGGCCTTGCGCGGGCGCTTTTCGGGGAGCCGTTCTTCGTCATTCTCGATGAACCGAACTCCAATCTGGACGGCGAAGGCGAGGCAGCCCTGCGCAACGCCATTGGCGACATCAGGGCGCGCGGCGGCATCGTCGTCGTCATTGCCCATCGTCCGAGCGCCATCGAAAGCGTCAATCTCGTGATGGTGATGAGCAACGGCCGCATGCTTCGCTTTGGCACCAAGGAAGAGGTGCTTGCGCAGATCCTGCGACAGAACATCCGCCAGGTACCCGAAACAGAAGAAGATGTACGCAAGCTGGAAAGCCGGGTGGGTGAAAATGGCTGAGGGAGAAAAAACCGGCGTGACGAAAACATCTATCGTCAAACACTCAACCGCCGTGATCGTTCTTGCCGCCGGCCTTCTTTTCGGGTTGGGCGGCTGGGCAGCTCTGGCGAAACTCTCCGGCGCGGTCGTCGCCACGGGCCGGGTTGTTGTCGAAGGTAACTCCAAAAAGATCCAGCACCTTTCCGGCGGTATCGTCAGCGAGATCGATGTTGCCGAAGGCGACACGGTGGAGGCCGGTCAGGTTTTGCTGCGGCTGAGCGGCACGATCGTTCAGGCAAACCTGTCCATCGTTGAGAATACGCTTGCGCAGCTCTATGCGCGCCGTGCGCGTCTGCGTGCCGAAATTTCCGATGCGCCCTCTTTCACGACGCCGGAAGATCTGGCCACCTTGACCAATTCCAAGGCTGCCAAAACCTTCATCGACAGTGAGCAGAACCTTTTCAACAGCCGCCGCAGCGCGCTGATCGGCATGAAAAAGCAATTGGCAACGCGCAAGGATCAGCTCGCCGACGAGGCGCATGGCATGGACGTCCAGATTGAGGCGACCAACAATGAGCTGACTATTGTGAGGGAAGACGTTTCCAAAACGCAGGAACTCTACGCAAAGGGGCTCGTAACGCTTCAGCGCCTCAATCTTCTCAAGCGGCAGCTTTCCAATCTCGAAGGCCAGCAGGGCCAATATATGGCCTCGCGTGCACAGACGGTGGGTAAGCTCAGCGAAATGGACTTGCAATCGCTTCAGCTTGACGAGGACCGCAAATCCGAAGTCACCAAGGATTTGACCTCAATCGAAGCGACGGTCGCGGAATACGAAGAACGGCTTGCGGCAACACGCGACCAGCTGGATCGCCTCGATATTCGCTCGCCGATAGCGGGGCGCATCTACCAGCTGTCGGTGCACAATATAAACGGCGTCATCCAGCCGGGCGAAGTGCTTATGCTGGTGGTGCCGGCAAAGGAAGATCTTGCAATCGACGCCAATGTCCTTCCCCGTGACATAGACCAGATTTACGTCGGGCAGCCGGTGACCATTCGGTTCACGGCTTTCAATCAGAGCACGACGCCGGATGTGAGCGCTGAAGTCGCGGTCGTCGCTCCCGACTTGCAGACAGATTCCCGAACCGGGTCATCATTTTATGCGCTGCGCATCAAGCCAAGCAAAACTGGAATGGAGCATTTGCCTGGCGGGCGGTTGTATCCCGGCATGCCAGCCGAAGTCTTCATACAGACAACCGAAAGAAGTGTTCTTTCCTATTTTGTAAAACCATTTCAGGACAGGCTTAAAAAGACATTCCTGCAGGAGTGAATGATTTCAACTACATGATTTTTTGAGAGAAAATCTTGAAATACACCAAAGACGCGATTTCCTCAAAAAGACAATTTCTTATATTGTATTATCATGTTTTATGTATTAAATATCACCCGTAATATTTAGTATAAATTTAATTTCGATTCATCGAATTCTCAAAAATTTATAGGAGAGTAAAATGGCGTTAAAAGTAACTTTTGGTAATGGCGGTGCCGCTTCGGTTTCGTCGCTCACCAGCCTGATCGATCAGGAAGCTTACAAGCTCCTCACGGAATCGACGGCACAGGTCAAAAACGGTTCTTCGATCGACTCCGGCGTTGTCAGCGTCGGCGCTGTTGCGGTTGCCGGCACCGGCGCGGGCGGCACGGTTGATGTTGGTTATGACGCCGCCTCGAACGGCTTCAAATTTGACGTATCGTCGGCATGGAATTCGGTGAAGAATGCTCTCGCCCAGTCCGACACCTCTGAAAACCTGACGTTCAAGGATTTCGTTCAGGTGGACGTTCACCTCGGCGGCACCGGTTCGTCCAGCGTTGAAGTTCTCAATGCCAAGCGTGGTAACATCACGACCGGCGCAGGCAACGACACGGTTACCGTATCTGTCGTTTCCAACGAAAAGACCTGGGTAAACAATTTCAACATCGACACCGGCGCAGGCAACGACACGATCATCGTAAAAGCTGGCGCTGCATTCAATGACGCGTCGGCCGCGGGCACGGGCGGTCTTGCTGCCAACACCGGCGCTGTGAATGGCGGTGCAGGCATCACCGATGGCAGCTTCACCTCCGTCAAGATCGACGCAGGCGCAGGCAACGATACGATCGACCTGAGCGGTGTAAAGCTCGCTTCGTCGCTGGTAACCGGCGGCAAGGGCATCGACCACATCATTGCAAGCGGTGGCGCCGATACCTTCGTCTTCAATCTGGGCGACATGGCGAAGAGCATTGCCACAGACACCATCGAAGGCTTCAACGCCGCCATGGACAAGCTCAAGCTGGTCGGCACGGTGATCGATAACTGGGCGGTATCGACGATCGATAACGACACCATCCTCAGCTACAACGTCACTGGCGAGCACAAGGGCGAAAAGATCGTTCTCTCCGGTGTTCACCTGACCGGTAGCGATTGGTTCACCGCGTAATTCTCTCGAAGAGAATTTCATTATTTGCCGCTTAAAATGATCGTGGCCCGGAAACATCCGGGCCACGATTTTTTACAGGTGCGACGGTCGGCAATCGTGTCAGCCGTCGCTATCTTCCAAAGTCAGGCGACCTTGACCTGATTACCCATTCTGCGCGTTGCGATAATGACCAGCACCCCGGCAAGCGCCAGGCAGAAAGCAAGGAAGAACATCGGCGCGATCGTGCTGCCGGTCTGATCCTTGATCCACGGCACCACATTCTGCGCCACGAACCCACCCAGATTGCCGACGGAATTGATGGCGGCGATACCGGCAGCAGCGCCTGCCCCCTTGAGGAAGCGGCCGGGCAAGCTCCAGAACACCGGCTGGCCGGCAAAAATGCCCGCAGCTGCGATGCAGAGGAAGGCGAACTGCAGAACCGGATCGCTGAGCAGCGCCGACATCAGCAGGCAAAATGCACCAACGAAGGCGGGGACGACGATATAGGGCGTCTTGTTCTTCGCCTTGTCGGCCGCCGAAGGCACGACGAAAAGCGCGATAGCGACGACCACCCAGGGGATAATGTTAATGAAGCCATTGGTGGTGTTGGAAACGCCGAAGCCCTTGACGATTGTCGGAAGCCAGTAGCTGAGACCATAGGCTGCCAACGGAAAACCGACATAACAAAGCGCCATGAACAGCACGCGCGGATTGATCAGCGCCTTGAAGCCGTCCTCCGCATGCTCTTCCATACCCTTGTTTTCTTCGGCCAGCCGGTTCTTCAGCCAGTCCTTTTCAGCCTGCGTCAGGAACTTTGCCTTTTCCGGCGTATCATCAAGATAAAAGAAAGTGACGATGCCAGCGATTACGGCGGGAATGCCCGTCGCCAGGAACACCCATTCCCATCCGGCATAACCGAGGAAACCATCGAGATCGAGCAGCATGCCGCCAAGCGGCGCACCGACCGCATTGGCGAGTGCGCTGAAGATCATGAACAGGCCGATCATACGGCCGCGGTAATCGCGCGGGAACCAGAGCGTCATCAGGAACAGCACGCCGGGGAAGAAACCGGCCTCGCAAAGCCCGAGCAGGAAGCGCAGGATGTAGAACATCGTCGCGTTCTGCGTATAGGCGAGCGCAATGGTGACCGCACCCCAGGAAACCAGAATGCGGGCGAACCACTTACTGGCGCCGAAACGGTTGAGGAACAGGTTGCTCGGAACCTCAAAGAGGAAATAGCCGATAAAGAACAGCGATGCGCCTAGACCGTAGGCATATTCGCTGAGGCTGAGCGCATCGACCATCTGCAGCTTGGCATAGCTGACATTCTGCCGGTCGATATAGGCGATGAGATAGAGAAGGCCAAGAAACGGCATCAGCCGCCAGGTGATCTTCGAGATAAGGGATTTTTCCGATACCATGTGCTTTTCCCTCCCTTCGATTGCTCGTCGAAATGCAAATGATAAGGGGACCCATCTATATGTGCAGCGCAAAATACGCAAGTTGCGGCGCGTCATAGCCAAGGGCGTAACTTCAGAGAATCGGGCTTTTTCTACCTAAAGCCAATGTTGCGTCGCATATAACGAGGTCTTGGAAACGGCCTCACCGGCGGCACGCATTCATATTGCCGCGAAACCGGCAATCTGCTATGAAGACCGTCATGGGATCTAAATTCGGATGTCTCGCGCAGAATGTTTATGTGCTGCAGGACCACAAGCGTCTGCCGGCACGTTTTTTTGCGCGTATTTCCGGGGCGCTCAACAGCCGACTTAGGCTCGCCTGACAGCACCCGCTGTCCACCGCCTGCTGAACCCTGATTTACCCTTTTCCATGACAAGGCACAGAGCCATGAGCGCACCCCGCACCCTGTATGACAAGATCTGGGACGACCACGTCGTCAATCGTGACCCGGACGGAACCTGTCTTCTCTATATCGACCGTCACCTGGTCCATGAGGTGACGAGCCCGCAGGCCTTCGAAGGCCTGCGTCTGGCCGGCCGACCGGTTCATTCGCCCACCCGCACGCTCGCCGTGGTCGATCATAACGTTCCGACCACCGCCGACCGGCTGGAAGGCATCAAGAACGAGGAAAGCCGCATTCAGGTGGAAGCTTTGGCGCAAAATGCCAAGGATTTCGGTGTCGAATATTATTCCGAGCGCGACAAGCGGCAGGGCATCGTCCACATCGTCGGCCCGGAACAGGGTTTCACCCTGCCCGGCATGACGATCGTTTGCGGCGACAGCCACACCTCCACCCATGGTGCTTTCGGCGCACTCGCACACGGCATCGGCACTTCGGAAGTCGAGCATGTGCTGGCGACCCAGACGCTGATCCAGAAAAAGGCCAAAAACATGCTGGTGCGTGTCGATGGCAAGGTACCGGAAGGCGTTACCGCCAAAGACATCATTCTCGCCATTATCGGTGAGATCGGCACGGCAGGCGGCACCGGCCATGTGATCGAATTTGCAGGCGAGGCGATCCGTTCGCTCTCCATGGAAGGTCGCATGACGGTCTGCAACATGACCATCGAGGGCGGCGCCCGCGCCGGTCTGGTCGCGCCCGATGAGACCACTTTCGAATACATCAAGGACAAGCCGCGCGCGCCGAAGGGCGAGACGCTGGAGCAGGCCATCGCCTACTGGAAGACGCTGAAATCCGACGAAGGCGCGCATTACGACAAGGTCGTGGTGCTGGACGCGGCCAATCTGCCGCCCATCGTCTCCTGGGGCTCGTCGCCTGAAGACGTGACCTCCGTTGAGGGCATCGTTCCCAATCCTGACGACATCGAAGAAGAAAACAAGCGCACTTCCAAATGGCGTGCGCTGGATTACATGGGCCTGCAACCCGGCACGCGCATCACCGATATCGCTATCGACCGCGTCTTCATCGGCTCCTGCACCAATGGCCGCATCGAGGATCTGCGCGCAGCCGCAAAGATCGTCGACGGCCACAAGGTCGCGCCCACCGTCTCGGCCATGATCGTGCCCGGCTCCGGTCTCGTGAAGGAACAGGCGGAAAAGGAAGGCCTGGACAAGATTTTCCTCGAAGCCGGTTTCGAATGGCGCGAACCGGGCTGCTCCATGTGCCTTGCCATGAATGACGACCGCCTGAAGCCCGGCGAACGCTGCGCCTCCACCTCGAACCGCAATTTCGAGGGTCGTCAGGGCTACAAGAGCCGCACCCACCTCGTCTCCCCTGCCATGGCGGCGGCGGCGGCAATCGCCGGCCATTTCGTCGACGTCCGCGACTGGCAATAAAATCCTGAAGCCACGCCTTTATGGAAGCCACCTGCCCCGCACCGGGGCGGGTGGCTTTTGCATTACAGGCCTTGCAAACGCCGTTGCGGCTGCGTCCCGTGCAGAAACACGGCAAAAGTATCCCAGGGCGGCGTGATGGAGAGCTGGCTCAAGATACGCGCGACCTCTCCTCGATGAATACCGGCATGCAGGACCATGTGTGAGATCATTTCGGCCCGGGACATGTAACCTTTGTCACCGTCCGTAAAGGTGAAAGCGACAAAGTCGCCAAGCGATTCCGGCGATGTTTTCTCGATGTAGTCGAGATACCAGCCATCCAGAGCCGCGACCTCCTTCGCAAGATCATCCAGCTGCGGCGTTGCCTCGGTATTGTCGGAGAGAAAGCCGTGCGCCGTTCCGGTGAGATGGCCCGAAAAAAATCCTTGCGACCACGTAGTAGTGATTGATGAGCCGAATTGCGGTATGCCGTTCGGATGCGTTTTGGCCGGGATCGAGTTGTTGCAGCTTCTCGAACAAATCCCTGTTCGCCCATGCGTGATAGCCGAGCAAACTCCTGAGCAAATCTTTCACGGCAATATCCTTTACATCCGGAAAATGTGAGCACTATGTTTATATTTTCGTCACGGAGGCTGCCTTGTCTACTCGCATTGCCAAACGCAAGACCACGATGCGCAAAGAGCCGCGTCAGGAGCGTTCGAAGGCCACGGTCGATGCCGTCATCCACGCGGCGGCTCGCATTTTGAGCGATCATGGCTGGGCGGGTTTCACCACCAACAGGGTCGCAGAAACCGCCGGCGTCAGCATCGGTTCGTTGTACCAGTACTTCCCTGACAAGATTTCGATTGTGGAGGCGGTGCGCCATCGCCACCTCGAGGACTGTCTGACCGTCATGAAAAGAATGGCCGAGCAGCGGAACGCCCTCCCGCAATTCGTGGAAGAACTCGTAACCGGCATGATTGCGGTCCACAGCATCCATCCCGGCCTCCACAAGGTCCTTCTGGATGACGCACCCAGTCATGAGGGAATGAACGATCCCAACAGCGCTTTCGAAAAAGAATACCTCGGTCTTTATTCGAAAGCGCTTGCGGCCCATATGACGCCCGGCTCAAGGGCGGAAAGCGGCACTATGGCACTGATCGTGTCCGACGCCATCGACGGCATCATTCACAACGCCGCCCGACGCGGGGAATTGCAGTCACCCAAAATCAAACGGGAAATGATCGCACTCGTTGAGGCTTATCTGTGCCGGGAAACCAGCAACTGAGAGATCGCCAAATTATTCCGCAATGATCTTCACCCGCTGGCCGGGCTGAAGCGTGGCGGTGGCGCTCATCGCATTCATCATGCGGAACATGTCGAGCTTGCGGTCGGTGCCCATCATCCGTGCGGCAATCGTCGCCACGGTTTCACCGGGCTTGACCGTCACCACCCGCACCCGCAGCGGCTTCAGGGAGCCGATCTCCTGCGGCGTCATCTTGCGGAAGCTTGTGCGCAGCACGTTGGCGATGGAATCGAGCTGCGTGTTACCCTTCGGCACCGCCGTCAGGAAACGGAATATCTGCTGCCCGACACGGATGACGGTCACGTCGAAATCCCATTTGTCCGCCGTTGCCCGTGCCGTCGCGGCCTCCAGGCCGTTGATCTGCGTTTCCTTCACGGTTTCCGGCATCAGACCGGCAACCCAGCCGCTGGTCAGGTAGTTGGCAAGAGTGGTCTGCTTCGGATCGGCCACGCCGTCGAAACGGATCGCCACATCGCCCGGCCCCGTCGCAAGAACGGCCTCCACCTTGTTATCGATGACGAAACCTTCCGGCACATCGAAGCGGATACCGAGCGTTCCGTGCAGGAACGTCTGGCCCCGGACATAACCCTCCTGCGGGCTGTCGCCGTAAAGCAGGCCGTCTATGCCATCCAGAAACCAGTCACGACCACGATCCCCTACCTGGCCTTCCTGGCCGAAGGCGCGGGCGTGCCGGCGCGCGAGCTCGATGCGCTGCGGTGTATTGGGATGGCTGGAAAGGAAGTCGAGGCTCTGGTCGTTCTCAGGATCGGCAGAGGAAAACCGCGCATAGGCCGCCATGGAATCCAGAAAACGCGGCGATGCGTAAGGGTCGTAACCGGCTTCGCCGAGCATACGCACACCGATCACGTCCGCCTGCAATTCCTGCTGGCGCGAAAACGCCGCGAGCCGCAGCTTGCCGCGTGCAAGCGCCTGCTTGCCGGCGAGATCGCTCGACAGCACTTCGGCGACCACGCGGCTTGCAATCACCTCCGCCTCCTCCCGACGCTGGCGCTCGATACCGTGGTTTGCAGTGACATGGCCCATCTCATGCGAAAGCACGGCGGCCACTTCCGAAGCGTCATTGGCAAGCGCCAGAAGCCCGCGTGTCACGTAAAGATATCCGCCCGGCAGCGCAAAGGCGTTGATAGCCGGCGAGTTGAGGATGGTGATGCGATAGGATTGCTGCGGATTTTCCGACACCGCCGTCAGCGCGCCGGCGATGCGGGCGACAAGCCGCTCCGTCTTGGCATCGCGATATTCGCCACCGTAACTCGCCACGATGCGCGGATGCTCGCGCGCACCCATCTGGGCGCGGGGATCGTTCTTCTGCACCTCTTCCACGGTCTGCGGATTGTCCGACGGACGCAATGTGGACTGGTAGGCCGGGCTGAAGAGAGACTGGCACGACGACAGGAACACAGCGGTCGCCGTCAGCACGGAACAGGCAGCAACCATCCTGCCCGAACGGCGAAGGCCTGAACGGGAGAAGAGCCTCCACTGTGCAGTCATGCTATTTCTCATTCTGTATGCCTGCCCCTAACGTTCCTGATCATCCGTTAATTGCAGACCAGAATAACAGATCTCGCCCCAACGAGCCATGAATGTCGAAACGGTAAAAACGATCCATCAAGTCCGGAATATTCCTGAAGAACGCAATAATTCTCGTCTTTTCTCGGGCAACAACTTGAAACTGGCAAGTGCAAATTAGCGCCATTGAAGTTATCTAAAGCGATTGCCAGCGAGGCGCGTCGAAAATAAGGCGATCAGCCGTTCAGAAAACTGTCGACCGCCTTCACATTTTGTGTGGCGAAGAAATCTGCGGTCGATCCGGCATAGACAACGCGGCCGCGATCAAGAAAAACCACCCGCTGCGCCAGCTTTTTTATGTCGTCGGGATGGTGCGTGACAATAATCGCCGTATTTTTTGTTTCGGCATGCAAGTCGAGAAGCAGGGAGGTCATGCCCGCCCGCAGCCCCGGATCGAGCGCGGCGAAAGGCTCGTCGAGCAACATGACCGGTTTTTTCCTGACCAGCGCACGCGCCAGCGCCGCCCTTTGCCTTTCCCCGCCGGAAAGCGTTCCCGGCAAACGTTTGCCAAAACCGATAAGACCCACGCGTGTGAGCGCCATGTCGATCCTTTGCCTGTCTTCCGCCTGCAATTTCAGCCCGGGGCTGACACCAAGCGCGACATTGGTGAAGATATCGAGATGGGCAAAAAGATTGTTGTCCTGAAAGATCAACGAGACCGGTCTTTCGGAAGGGTCCAGCGCCTTCATATCCTGTCCGCCGATCACCACTCGGCCGGAATCGGGCACTTCGAAACCGGCAACGAGATTGAGGAGCGTTGACTTGCCCGAACCGGATGCACCGACGACGGCGGTTATCTGGCCTTGCGGGAATGTACAATCAAGATCGAAATCCTGCGTCCCAAGCCGCAGCCTGACCTTGTCCAGTTCCACTGCAAAATCATCGCCTGTCATATGCTCGCCCTTGCTGATTTCGCTTCTCTGGATTGCGATTGCCGTGAAACGCCACCTGCGGCAAGCAGCAGGCAGACCACACCGAGAAGGAAAGCATATCCGGCGGCATCATTGGTGCGATAGCTGCCCATATTGCTATAAACCAGCCATGGCAAGGTGACGAAATTTTCCGATCCGAACAGGGCAACCGCCCCGAGATCGCCAAGCGACAGGGCCATGGCGAAGGAAAACGCCATGAGCAGTGGCCGCCACAGAACCGGCAGATCGGCGAACCGCAGCCGCGTCAACCCTTGAAGCCCGAGACTGGCGGAGAGCCGACCGGTCCGCAAAAAGTGACTGGTGAAGGCCGGCTCCAGCACCCGCATGGCAAGCGGCAGCGCCATCAGCATATTGATGAGCGCCACGAGAACGGGAGCATAGAAGCTGACATCACCGAATGGCCGCAACAACAGGAACCAGCCGCTTCCCAACACGACGGGCGGCACAAGCAGCACCAGCGACGACCCCGCCCCGAGCGTGGCGGAAAGGAAGCGCAAGGGCCGGGCCACGCGCCGTCTGGAACCCACGGCCTGGCGCGCACTTATGATCGCCATGCAGCAGAACACGACGAGGATTGCGGAGAGCGCCGCGATTGCGAGACTGGTCGCTGCAGCACGCAGGAAGATCGGCGCGGACAAGAGGCGTGGCAGATCGGCCCTCAAGCCTGATATGGTTATCGCGGCAAGCGGCAGGCCGATCAGCAGGATTGCAAAAATAATTGCAACCCCGTCCCATAGGCGGGCGCCGACGCTTTTGTCGTCGAAACGACGAACGGGACGGCCAAGCGACACAATTTCCGCCTCAGGCGAAGGCAAAAAGGCAAGAAGGCCGAGCAGTATTGCCGTGAGAACAATCTGCAGAACCGAAAGCGCGATTGCCCGCTGCGGATCAAAATCGAACCGTAGTGCCTGATAGATCGCCACCTCCAGCGTCGTGGCCGCCGGCCCACCGCCCAGCAGAAGAACGAGCGTGAAGCTGGTGGCGCACAGCATGAAGATAAGCCCGGCAATGCCGGGAACGAGACGCGAGACGGCAGGCCATTCGATGAAGCGGAAAACCGAGACCGGTCCCATGCCGAGGCTTGCGGCCATCCGCCAATATTCGCCCGGAATGCGTTCCAGCCCGGCCAGCATCAACCGCACCGCGAGCGGCAGATTGAAAAACACATGGGCAATGAGAATGCCGGAAAGGCCATAAATACTGAAAGGCTGATCCGCACCGGCAAAAACAAGAGCCGCGTTCAAAATACCCTGTCTGCCCCAGATGGTGATGATGCCGAAAGCACCGACGATGACCGGCAGCCCCATCGGCACCGCCATCAGCCTGATGATCCAGATCCGCCCCGGAAAGTCTCGCTGCCGGGAGAGTGCCAGCGCCACCGGCAAGCCGAGAACAATCGATAGAACAGTGGAAAGCGTTGCCTGATAAAGCGTGAACCGCAGGATGCGCAGCGTATAGGCATCCATGATGCCGGCAGCGGATGCGCCGGCATCGAAAGACAGGAGAGCCGCAACGGCAAGCGCCATGAACAGGAAAATGGCGACAAAGGCCGCCGTTCCGAAAATGATCGACCACCTGTAATCGCGACGCAGCATCATGCGCGGGCGTGCCTCTTCGTCAGTTCATGCTCATGGCCGCAAGCCATTCATCGATCCAGGCCTTGCGGTTCTTCGCCACCTCTTCCGGGTCCATCAGGAAGGTCTTCTGCGGCACGACGAGTTTGGAAAACGCCTCTGGCAACGGCGTCGACGTTGCCGCGACCGGCATCATCCAGTTGTTTTCGGGAATGGCATCCTGAAAACCTGATGTCAGCGTGAAAGCGAGGAACTGTTTCGCCAGTTCTTTGTGCGGCGCGTTTTTCAGAAGGCCGGATACCTCGATCTGGATATAATGCCCTTCGGAAAAAGCTGCCGCCTGATAACGATCCGTCTTTTCCGCGACCATGTGGTAGGCCGGCGACGTGGTGTAGGAAAGCACCATCGGCACCTCGCCCTTGGTGAAGAGGCCATAGGATTCCGACCATCCCGGCGTGACGGTGAGAATACGCTTCCTGAGCTTCGCCCAGGCCTCCGGCGCCTTGTCGCCATAAACGGATTTCACCCACAGCAACAGACCAAGGCCCGGCGTGGAAGTGCGTGGGTCCTGAATGGCGATCTTCTGTGAGGGATCGCCTTCGACGAGATCCTTGAGGCTCGTCGGCGGATTTTTTATCGTCTGCGTGTCGTAGACCACTGCGAAATGACCGTAATCATAAGGGACGAAAACATCGTCCTTATAGCCGCCTGGCACCTTGGCCGCCGATGCATCGATGCCGCTGGCGTCGAAAAGACCGGTCTGTTTCGCTTCCGCGACAAGATTGGTGTCGAGACCGACCACGACATCCGCCTTGGACCCGGCCCCCTCGAGCTTCAGACGGTTGAGCAGCGCCACACCATCGGCCACGCCGACGAAATTGACCATGCAGTCGCAGACCTTTTCAAAGGCCTCCTTCACCTTGGGGCCGGGACCCCATTCGGAAACGAAGCTTTCATAGGTGTAGACGGTCAGTTCCTGTCTGTCCTGCGCAACGGCAAGAGCGGGCAGAAACAGCGAAGCGGCAACGAGGGAATTCAGGAAAAGACGACGTCGCACGGGTACCTCCTCAAAAACGATAAGGGAAATAGCCGCTTGCCTTGAAGCCGTCTAATCCCTCCGCCGGTATGAACCGGATCAGGTTCTTCGGGTTGGCAAGCCTCTCAGCCTTTTGCACGCAAGCACAAAAGACACCCCGTTAGATCATGATGATGATGTAGTCCCGCCGTCTCTGATTGGCAAGATGGCCGCTGTCAGGCCTGGGCCGTCATATGGACCAGTTCCCAGACATGACCGTCGGGATCCTGAAAGCTGCCGGCATACATGAAGCCGTGATCCTGCACGGGTTTCCAGTTGCTGCCACCGGAGGCAAGCGCCGTCGCGATCATCCGGTCGATTTCCTCGCGGCTTCCCGCCGTCAGACAGGTCAGCACCTCGGTGCTGCGCGTCGCATCAGCGATATCGCCATTGATGAAATCGCGAAAACGCTCTTCCTGAAGCAGCATCACGAAGATGTTCTCTTCAACGATCATGCAGAGCGTGCGGTCATCCGAATATTCCGGATTGAAGCTGAAACCGAGTGCCGTGAAGAAATTTCTGGATGTCTCGATATTCTTGACGGGCAGGTTAACGAAGATCATGCGCATTTTCTGAACTCCTCCGAACCGGCATAGAAAACGGCAATTCCGCCTCCCTGTCAAAGGCGGATGAAGCGTCAATCAACAAAGCGCGCTTCACCTTCAGCCTTCCAGTTCCTCGCGCAGCATCTCCAGCTCCAGCCATTCCTCTTCCATGGTCTCGAGCTTTTCACGCAGCTTCGTCATTTCCTTCGCCAGCGTGTTGAAGGTAGCCGGATCCTTGGTGAAAAGATTGGGATCAGCCATGCGCTCCTCGCGCTTGGCGATTTCGCCTTGCGCCTTTTCCATCTCCTTCGGAAGATTTTCGAGCGCGAATTTCTGCTTGAAGGAAAGCTTGCCTTTGGCTTTTAAAGGGTCCTGCGATGCGGAGCCCGAAGATGCCGCCTTTGCCTTTTCCTGCTTCTCAGCCTTGCGTTTTTCTTCGGCTGCGCCCTTGCGCTGCGCCATCATGTCCGAATAGCCGCCGGCATATTCGATCCAGCGCCCGTCCGGCTGGTCCGGATTGGCGGGCGCAATGGTGGAGGTGACGGTACGGTCGAGAAAATCGCGGTCGTGGCTGACCAGAATGACCGTGCCGGAAAAACCAGCGACGATTTCCTGCAACAGATCGAGCGTTTCGATGTCAAGATCGTTGGTCGGCTCGTCGAGGATCAAGAGGTTGGTCGGCCGCGCCAGAATACGTGCCAGAATAAGGCGAGCACGCTCACCACCAGAGAGGTTGCGGATCGGCGTGCGGGCCTGTTCCGGCTGGAACAGGAAGTCCTTCATGTAACCCGTGACATGCTTCAATTCGCCGTTGACCAGCAGATTGTCGCCGCGCCCGTCTGTCAGATAATGCGCAAGCGTATCGTTCGGATTGAGATCCTCACGCTTCTGGTCGAGCGTCGCGATCTCCAGATTGGTGCCGAGCTTCACCGTGCCGCTATCGGGCTGAAGCTGGCCGGTGAGCATCTTCAAAAGCGTGGTCTTGCCGGCACCATTCGGCCCGACGAGACCAATGCAATCGCCGCGATGCACCCTCAGCGAAAACGGTGCGATGATCACGCGCTCACCGTAAGACTTGGTAATGGCATCGGCTTCGATAACCAGCTTGCCGGATTCCCGCACTTCCGCAGCCGTCGCCTGCACAGAGCCCTGCGGTCCCTTGTGACCGCGATAGTCCGCGCGCATGGCCTGAAGCTCACCCACGCGGCGCATGTTGCGCTTGCGTCTCGCCGTCACGCCGTAACGCATCCAGTGTTCTTCGCGCTCTATCGCCTTGCCGAGCTTGTGCTGCTCCAGCTCTTCCTCTTCCAGCACCTTGTCGCGCCATTCCTCGAAATGCGCAAAACCGCGGTTGAGACGGCGGGACTGGCCGCGATCCAGCCAGACGGTCGAAGTCGAAACCTTCTCCAGAAAACGCCTGTCGTGCGAAATCAGCACCAGCGCACTGCGCGTCTGCTGCAATTCGCCTTCAAGCCATTCGATGGTGGGCAGGTCCAGATGGTTGGTCGGCTCGTCAAGCATCAGAATATCGGGTTCGGGCGCCATGACACGGGCAAGGGCCGCACGCCGCGCTTCACCGCCGGAAAGGCTTTCCGGATGTTCCTGTCCCGTCAGGCCGAGATGCTCGAGAAGATAGGTGACACGATAGGGATCATCGCCAGGTCCAAGCCCCGCCTCGGCATAGGCCTGAACGGTGTTGTAATCGGCGAAATCCGGCGCCTGTTCCAGATAACGGATGGTGGCGGAGGGATGACGGAAAACCTCGCCCGACTGCGCCTCGACCAAACCGGCGGCAATCTTCATCAGGGTCGACTTGCCCGAACCGTTGCGTCCGACAAGGCAGATGCGGTCGCCCGGCTCCACCTGAAGATTGGCACCGTCGAGCAGCGGGGTCACGCCGAAGGTCAGCTTGATGTCATCGAGTTTCAAAATTGGGGGTGCCAAGGCGTCAGGCTCCGGTCAGATCATAAGGGCGGGCGAGGACGATGGCTTTGCCGCTTTTCAGCGAAAAATGCACAGGGCCGCCATTCGCGACATTGGAAATAGTGCGGGAAGAGCCGAAAGCAAGCGCGAAATCCTCAAGCGGATAACGCACATTGCCGATATCGAGCCCCGCAAGGTCGGTAAACCCGGCAACGGAAAACAGCGAAGCGGGCGGCAGATCGAGATCAAACGAGCCGGCGAGCAGCGGGCGGGCCTCCTCTTCACCGGAGGTCAGCGTAACCTCCAGACCGCGTTCGGCAAGCGCCACCGCGTAAAGAAGATGCTGAAGCGCGTGGTCGCTTCTCGCTCCACCGAGCGCACCGGCCAGCACCAACGAACACGCGCCGCGGGCAAGAGCCTCCGACACCGCGATTTCGCCATCGGTCACGGCCTTCGCGGTGGGATAGGGTTGCCGCTCCACATCGGGCCAGGTGTCCAGCAGGTCTTTATTGGTGGAATCGAAATCCCCCACCCAAAGCTCCGGCGAAAGGCCAAGCGGTGCGGCATGGCGCATGCCGCCATCGGCCGCAATCACACGGCTACCCGCAACCGCCGCTTTCAGGCGATCGGTAACGGTGACATCGCCGCCAAGCAGAATGGTGAAGCGTTCTTTATCCATGCCCTGCCTTATCGCACCTCAGATAAAAATGGAAAGGCAGAAACCCGATGAAATCAGCCGATATTGATTTTCGTCGGCTTCGGGATTATGAAACGCCTCAGTGGTGATTTGCCGACCGGCTTGCAGCCACTTTAAAGAAGTCGCTAAAGGGTCGAGGAAAAGGGCAATTTCCTGGGACCGGCTGCGATTTCGCTGCCGGTTTTTTTGTTTTCGCAACGTTCTTTACGTCATCCGAAAAGAGAGTTCGACATGCCGATCAAGATTCCCGATACGCTTCCCGCTTACGAAACCCTCGTTCATGAGGGTGTGCGGGTCATGACCGAAACGGCGGCCATCCGGCAGGATATCCGCCCGCTCCAGATCGGGCTTCTCAATCTCATGCCGAACAAGATCAAGACGGAAGTGCAGATGGCGCGCCTCGTTGGCGCTTCGCCGCTGCAGGTAGAGTTTTCGCTGATCCGCATCGGCGGCCATCGCGCCAAGAACACGCCGGAAGAACACCTTCTCTCCTTCTATGAGACCTGGGAGGAAGTGCGCCACCGCAAGTTCGACGGTTTCATCATCACCGGCGCCCCCATCGAACTGCTGGACTATGAAGACGTGACCTACTGGAACGAGATGCAACAAATTTTCGAATGGACGCAAACCAACGTCCATTCGACGCTGAACGTCTGCTGGGGCGCGATGGCCGCCATCTATCATTTCCACGGCGTGCCGAAGTACGAGCTCAAGGAAAAGGCTTTCGGGGTTTATCGTCACCGCAATCTTTGCCCTTCGTCGATCTATCTGAACGGTTTTTCGGACGATTTTCAGGTTCCGGTCTCGCGCTGGACGGAAGTACGCCGCGCTGACATCGAAAAAAATCCGAAACTCGAAATCCTGATGGAGTCAGAGGAAATGGGCGTGTGTCTGGTGCATGAGAAAGAGGGCAACCGTCTCTACATGTTCAACCACGTCGAATATGATTCGACCTCGCTTTCAGATGAATATTTCCGCGACGTGAACTCCGGCGTTCCAATCAAGCTGCCGCATGATTATTTTCCGCACAACGACCCGGAACTGGCACCGCTCAACCGCTGGCGCAGCCACGCCCATCTGTTTTTCGGCAACTGGATCAACGAGATATACCAGACCACACCCTATGATCTCGAAACCGTCGGCGAATTGGCCGCTTAAAGCGCGTCGCGTTTGGTCAAACGCATGCGACGCGCTTTCGTCTTTGTTTTAAGCATGTCTTTGTCCCAAAACCGCGGGACACTTTTGGGAGACATGCTTTGAATTGCGGGATTGCGAATTGCCGGAAAATGACGCAACGTCCGCCCGGCAATTCATAAAAACTTGGAGAATGAGGAATGAGCGACGCGGCGGCACGGGAGAATTTCGGTTTCACGGCGACCGGTGAAAAGGTCGAACGCGTCATCATCTCGAAGGGCGGATTGACAGCCAAGGTCATCACCTGGGGCGCGGTCATTCAGGATTTGCGCCTTGAGGGCCACCAGCCGCCGCTCGTTCTCGGCTTCGATAAATTCGAGGACTACAAATATTCGTCCTATTTCGGCGCCACCCCCGGCCGCAATGCCAACCGTATCGGCGACGGCAGGTTCTCGATCGACGGGCACGAATATCAGCTTGAACTGAACGAAAAAGGCGTCACCCATCTGCATGGCGGCAGCGACGGCATGGGTAAACGCAACTGGATGCTGATGGAACATGGCGAAAGCCATGCGGTCCTGCAGATCATCGATCCCGACGGCCGCGCCGGTTATCCCGGCAATTGCACTGTCACGGCCACCTATACGATCCTCGACGGCGGCGTGCTTTCGGTGGTCTATGAAACGGTGACCGACCAACCGACCATCGCCAATGTCTGCCAGCACTCCTATTTCAACCTCGACGGCGCAGATACCGCCCTAGGGCACGAAATTAGCATCGCCGCTGACTTTTACCTGCCGACCAACGACAAACAGATCCCGACGGGCGAAATCCGCTCCGTTGAAGGCACGGTCTTCGACCTGCGCCACCCGACGCCAATGCGGCGCAAGGAGAATGGCGAGCAGGTTCTCTACGATCACAACTTCTGCCTTTCGCCCGAGCGTCGTGCCAAGCGCAAGGTCGCCCGCGCCTATTCGCCCGCCTCCGATATTGCCCTTGAGGTTCACACGACAGAGCCCGGCGTGCAGTTCTATTCGGCATTCAAGCTGGACGTTGCCGTTCCGGGCCTCGATGGCCGCCACTATGGCCCCTTCGCCGGTTTTTGTCTGGAAACGCAGATTTGGCCTGACGCCGTCAATCACCCCGACTTCCCCTACGCGATCCTGCGTCCCGGCGAGACCCTGCGTCAGGAAACCGACTATATTTTCAGGAAGGGCTGAGGCGCCTGGCGGACTTCAGTTCAGCACGCATCCGACATAGCTGCCCGATGCCCGGGCGCGTCGCTCGATAAGGCCGGCAAGGCGCTGCAAACCGCGCCCCGGCTTGCTGGCGACGCGATCGATGGGATTGGGCAAGGAAACGGCAAGCAGCGCTGCCTGACGGGAGTTGAGCTTTGCGGCCGGCACCTTGAAATGGTGCTGCGCGGCGGCCTCGATGCCGTAAATGCCCGGCCCCCATTCGGCGACATTGAGATAAATCTCCATCATCCGCTTTTTCGACCAGACGAAATCGGCCCCGATCGCCAGCGGCAACTCCATCGCCTTGCGCAAAAACGACCGGCCGTTCCAGAGAAACAGGTTCTTGGCCGTCTGCATCGGAATAGTGCTGGCGCCACGGGTGGAAGCCCCCTCAAGCGCATCGCTGACGACGGATTGCATCTGGTTCCAGTCCACACCGCCATGGAAACAGAACTGCCCATCCTCGGACATCATCACGGATTGGATAAGGCGCGGTGAAATATCCTCGAGCGGCACCCAGCGCCGGTCATATCCCTGCAATGTCACAAGATCGGCAAGCATCAACGTCGAGACCGGCCGGACAAACGGCAACGCATAAACCGGGATCAGCAGATAGGGCAGGATCAGCAACGCCAGCAAGGTCATGATAATACGCTTTGCCAACGTGCGAAAATCCACCTTCGGACTGCTCCGGTCTTCCGCCAGCACGGCGTAATCTGCGTCGCTTTCAGGCGTACTGCTCAATATTCGTCAAAGCCCCGCACCATTCGAAGCCTTTCATATTCCATTGCCGCCTTCAAGGCGAGTCCGGTCAGGCAGTTGCCCCGGGGAATAACGAAAAGGTTTGCCTGCATTCGCGCGGCATGCCAAAGAGCGCGGCATGGACGCTCAGATGACGAATTTCGAAACGAGGCTGCGCGATAACGCGGCAAAGACCGAAGCCTTGCTTGGCCGCCTTCTATCCGGCGAAGCGCGCGCGGACGAGATCACGCGTCCGCAAAACCTGCTCGACGCCATGCGCCATGGCGTGCTGAACGGCGGCAAACGCCTGCGACCTTTCCTCGTCATCGAAAGTACTGCCCTGCTCGGCGGAGACGCCGAAGCCGCCCATTATGTCGGCGCCGCACTGGAATGCCTGCATTGTTATTCGCTGGTCCACGACGATCTGCCGGCCATGGACGACGACGATCTGCGTCGCGGCCAGCCGACGGTGCACCGCAAATTCGATGAGGCAACCGCCATTCTTGCGGGCGACAGCCTGCTGACGCTGGCTTTCGATATTATCGCCTCGGACGAAAATCCCCTCGGAGCGGAACGCAAGGCCGCCCTCGTACTCGCACTTGCCCGAGCAGCAGGCATCGGCGGCATGGCGGGCGGGCAGGCGCTCGATCTTGCTGCGGAAAAGAAGGCACCTGATGAGACCGGCATCGTGACATTGCAGGCTATGAAAACCGGCGCTCTGCTGCGTTTCGCCTGCGAGGCCGGCGCGATCATTGCCGGTAGCGACGTTTCGGAACGGCAAAGACTGCGTCTTTTCGGTGAAAAAATCGGCCTCGCCTTCCAGCTTGCCGACGATCTTCTGGATCTGACGGCAGATGCCACCACCATGGGTAAGGCGACCGGCAAGGACGCCGCACGCGGCAAGGGAACGCTGGTGGCATTGCGCGGCGAAGACTGGGCGCGTCGCAAACTTCAGGAACAGGTGAGCGAAGCCACCGAACTTCTGGCCCATTATGGCGAAAAGGCCGCGATTCTCATCGCGGCCGCAAGGTTCATCGCCGAGCGAAAAAGCTGAGCCGGGTTTCCCGTTCAGCTTCCCTTCACCCAATTAGCCCTTGAGGGGCGAAATCAGCACTTCGACGCGACGGTTCTGGGCGCGGCCATCCGGCGTTGCGTTCGAAGCGATCGGCTGCGACGGACCGAAGCCGAGCGTCGAAATACGGCGCTGATCGACGCCGCGTGCGCCGAGATAGTTTGCAACAGACGCCGCACGACGCTCGGAAAGCGCCTGATTGTGCTGCTGGCTGCCGGTGGAATCGGTATGGCCGTTGATGTCGATCAGCGTGCGGTTGAATTTGTTCAACACGATGCCGACGGAATCGAGCGTCTGATAGAACGGCGGGATGACCTGATCCTGATCCGTCGCGAAGGTGATGTTCGACGGCATGTTGAGAACGATGCTGTCGCCACGGCGGCTAACGGAAACGCCGGTTCCCTGCAACTGGGCGCGAAGCTCGGCCTCCTGGCCATCCATATAGTTGCCGATGGCGCCACCGGCGAGAGCACCGATGCCGGCGCCGATAAGGGCTGCGTTACGGCGACCGACCGGCGAACCGCCGACAGCCAGACCACCGAGAGCACCGACAACAGCGCCGATGCCAGCACCGCCGGCAGTGTTCGACATCTTCTGCTCACCCGTATAGGGATCGGTGGTGGTGCAGGCGGAAAGATAGGTCCCGCAAAGGGCAACGATCGCGATTTTTTTGATCATGTGTTTTGATGCTCCGAAGGGTTCAGGCGGTATGACAGTGGAATTCCGGCATTTTCACGGTAGTTTTTACTCCGCAGCATCTTTCCGGCCAAAACGCTTTTCGATGTAATCGATCACAAGCGCTTCAAAATCGGCGGCGATGTTGGGACCACGCAGGGTGAGTGCCTTCTCTCCATCGATGAAGATTGGTGCGGCGGGGCTTTCGCCTGTGCCGGGCAGCGAAATGCCGATATCGGCATGTTTGCTTTCGCCGGGACCATTAACGATGCACCCCATGACGGCGACATTGAGCGCCTCGACGCCGGGATATTTCTCACGCCAGATCGGCATGTTCTTGCGAATATCGTTCTGGATGTTCTGGGCAAGTTCCTGAAAGACGGTGGACGTGGTGCGCCCGCAGCCGGGACATGCCGCAACGACCGGAATGAACTGGCGGAAACCCATGACCTGCAGCAGTTCCTGCGCCACCTGCACCTCGCGGGTGCGGTCGCCGTTCGGCTCCGGCGTCAGCGATACGCGGATCGTATCGCCGATACCATGTTGCAGCACGTAACCCATGGCGGCGGACGAAGCGACGATGCCCTTGGAACCCATGCCCGCTTCGGTGAGACCGAGATGCAAGGCGTGGTCGGACCGCTCCGACAGCATGGAATAAACGGCGATCAGGTCCTGCACCTGGCTGACCTTGGCCGAGAGGATGATGCGGTTGCGCGGCAGGCCGATCTCTTCGGCAAGCTCGGCGGAAATCAGCGCCGACTGGACGATGGCCTCGCGGGTGACCTGACGGGCGGAGAGCGGAAACCCCTCCTCCTTGTTCTTGTCCATCAGCGTCGTCAGCAATTCCTGGTCGAGCGATCCCCAGTTCACACCGATACGAACCGGCTTGTCATAACGGATCGCCATTTCGACAATCTCGCCGAACTGCTTGTCCTTCTTGTCCTTGAAGCCGACATTGCCCGGATTGATACGGTATTTCGCCAGCGCCTCGGCACAGGCCGGATGATCGGCCAAAAGCTTGTGGCCGATATAGTGGAAATCGCCAATCAGCGGCACGTCCATGCCAAGACGCAGCAGCCGTTCGCGGATTTTCGGCACGGCGGCAGCGCTCTCGTCGCGGTCGACGGTAATGCGCACCAATTCCGAACCGGCCTGGAAGAGTGCCGCCACCTGCTGCACGGTGGCGTCGATATCCGCCGTGTCGGTATTGGTCATGGATTGCACGACGACAGGTGCACCGCCACCCACGATGACGCCACCCACGTCGACGGCGACGGATGCGCGGCGGGACTTGGGATCGTAATCGGCGTGTGACGTCATGGCGGTCTCTGAAGCTTGCGGCAAGGTCTGGCAATTGAGGTGAAACAAGGGGGCCTGCTTGTCAACACCCAACGCATAAGAGCTTCTACTTTACCGCAATCATGGCAAAATTCGAGACGCCTATTCCTTGCCCGCACCATCCGCATGCCGGGCGAGCCGCGAAAGCAGCAAAACCACCACATGCAGCAACGGCAGAGCGACAAAGACGCTGGCAAGGCCGGTATGTTCGGCAATGAAGCCGATGGCCGAAGGCGCGACCAGAATGCCTGAATAGCCCATGGTGGTGACGACCGACAGGCCGATGCCGGGCGCCAGCCCCGGCATATTGCCCGCCGCCGAAAAGGCAATCGGCACCATGTTGGAAATACCAATGCCGGCAATGGCGAAACCGATAATCACGAAGGTGGAATTTCCCGCAAGGCCGGAAATCAGAAGACCCACAATCGACATGACCGAGCAGAATCTCAGCGTATTGACCGCGCCGAACCGATCACGCACCAGATCGCCGGCAAAACGCATGGCCGCCATCGTCATGGAAAAGGCAGCGAAGGCGAAACCGGACTGCGATACGGAAGCACCCAGTTCGTTGCGCAGATAAAGAGCGCCCCAATCGAGGATCGCACCTTCCGGGATCATCGAAAACAGCGCCATCAGGCCAATGATCCACGGCAGAGGCGTTAGCGGCAGGCCACCTTTCGGGCGCTCCTCCTCGGCATGCGGACGATCCGCAAGAACGCGCGGCCATGCGAAGACCAGCAAGACAAGGGCAATAACCGTCAGCGCGATAGCATGCCCCTGCACGCCAATCGCCGTGATGAGGTAACCGCCAAGACCGGCGCCGATCAGGCCGCCGAGGCTCCAGAAAGCATGGCATGACGACATGATGGCACGGCGCATATCACGCTCGACCGCCACCGCATTGGCGTTCATGGCGACATCCATCGCCCCCGTCAGGCCGCCGAACAGGAAAACCGCAATCACGCCCGCCCAGACGGTGTTGGCCCAGGAGATGAAAAGCAGTGTCGGCAAAAAGATCGCCGCCGTCACGAGGCTAACGGTACGCGATCCGAAACGCGCAATCTGCGAACCGGCAATGGGCATGAAAACCAGCGAACCGATGCCGAACACCAGAATGATGAGGCCGAGCGCGCTTTCACTGAGGGATAAGCGCCCCGCAAATTCCGGAATTTTGGGTGCCCACGATCCCATCATGAAACCGTTCATCAAAAACAGCAGGGACACACCGAGCCTGTGGCGCGTCAGATAGGACGAGCGCTTGACCGTCGGCGAAAATGTCGTGGGGCCGTTCATCGGTAGTATCCTTCAGACTTGACCTTGGGAGAGTTGGACGGCGTCATCGTCGCCGCAATGAACTTGTATGCCTTTTGCCGATAACGCTTCGACCAACGCACGGTCGGCGTCGTGTTCCAGCACCAGGGAGAGAGGCGGGGAAAAATCATGCACGTGAAAAGCCGCCTTGTGGCCCAGCTTTTCCGTGGTGATGGCGGCAACGATCCGCTGGCTGGCGCTGCACGCGAGCCGCTTGAATACAGCATCCTCGAAAATATCCGCCGACAGGCCGGTCTCGATCGCAACGCCGCAAACACCGAGGATACAGAGGTCGGGCCGCATCAGTTCGAGTTGCCGCAACGCCATGGCGTCGATAGCAGCACCAACGGCCGGATCGACCTTGCCGCCGATCAGAACGAGATCGATATCGGCCCGTCCCGTCAATTCAGCCGCGATGGCAGGCGTATTCGTCACCACCGTCAATTTGAGGCCGGCGGGAATGGCCCTTGCAATGGCAAGATTTGTGGAGCCGGCATCGATGAAGACCACCATACCCGGCTCGAGAAGCGGAACGGCTGCGCGCGCCAGTGAGGCCTTGCGATCGGCATCCTCCGCAATCCGCGTCTTCAGCGGCACCGTCTTGCTGTCGGAAAGCAACGCCCCACCATAAACGCGCAGGCATTCCCCACGCGCCGCCATCTCGCGCAGATCCCGGCGGACCGTATCTTCCGACACACCGAAGTTCTGGGCCAGATCCTGCGCAAGCACACGGCCGCTTTGCCGCAACTGCGCAAGGATGAGCGCCTGCCGCTCGCTGACAAAATGATCGTTCATTGAGACTCATGCATAAACGGGAATAAACGTGCACGAACATGCATATTTGAGTTTTAGCAAAGGCGCAACAAAAAAGCCCGCCGAGGGGCGGGCATTGTCGAGGGTGATGGACGGCCATCACCAATAACAACGCCCGCCAAAAAAAGGCGGGCGTCCGACTTCGTATCATTCGATCCAATACGCCTTTTATTCAGCGTAAGCGATCAGCAGGTCCTTCGCGTCGATCTGGTCGCCGGGGCGCACCAGAACCTCAGCAATCTTGCCATCGCGTTCGGCGTGAAGCGCTGTTTCCATCTTCATGGCTTCGATCGACAGGAGCACGTCGCCGGCCTTAACCTCCTGGCCCTGATTGATGAAGACACGGCTGATAACACCCGGCATCGGCGCACCGATATGTGACGCATTGCCGGGTTCGGCCTTGCGACGCACGGCAGACCCGGAAGCGCCATGGGCGCGGTCCGGTACCTTGATGCGACGTGGCTGACCGTTGATCTCGAAGAACACCGTCACCATGCCCTTATCGTCAGTGCCGGACGAGGCCTGATTGACGATGACAAGCGTCTTGCCGCGTTCGATATCGGCAAACAGCTCTTCGCCATCCTCCATACCGTAGAAATAGGCATGGGTCGGCAGGACGGAAACCGGACCATAGGTCTCGGCGGTGAGTGCGAAATCGGTGAACACCTTCGGGTACATCAGATAGGATGCGAATTCGAAGTCGTTCACCGGGCGCTCGAGCTTGGTTTCGATCGCCTTTCTTTCCGCGCCAAGATCGGCATCCGGCAATAGCGAACCGGGACGGACGGTATAGGGCGCTTCACCCTTCAGCGCTTTTTTCTGCAGGGCTTCAGGCCAACCGCCGGGCGACTGCCCGAGATCACCCTTCAGCATCGAAACCACCGAGTCGGGGAAAGACACTTCACGATCGGGGTTTTCGACATCGGCGACCGTCAAATCCTGGCTCACCATCATCAGCGCCATATCGCCGACGACCTTGGAAGACGGCGTCACCTTGACGATATCACCGAACATCCGGTTGGCGTCGGCATAGGCCTGCGCCACTTCGTGCCAGCGGCTCTCGAGACCAAGCGAGCGTGCCTGTTCCTTGAGATTGGTGAACTGGCCGCCGGGCATTTCATGCAGGTAGACTTCCGAGGCGGGTCCCTTGAGATCGCTTTCGAAGGCCGCATATTGATTGCGCGCCGCCTCCCAATAGAAGGAGATGCGACGGATCCATTCGGTATCGAGACCCGTATCGCGCTCCGACCCGGCCAGCGCCTCAACGATGGAACCGAGGCAGGGTTGGGACGTATTGCCCGAAAGCGCGTCCATCGCAGCATCCACCGCATCCACGCCCGCATCGACCGCGGCAAGCACAGTCGCAGCCGCAATACCGGATGTGTCATGGTTATGGAAATGGATCGGCAGGCTGGTTGCTTCCCTCAGCGCCTTGAACAGCACCTTGGCGGCAGCAGGCTTCAGAAGCCCCGCCATGTCCTTGACGGCGATGATATTGGCGCCAGCACGTTCCAGCTCGGCAGCGAGATTGGTGTAATATTTCAGATCGTATTTCGGACGCGCCGAATTGAGGATATCGCCGGTGTAGCAGATGGCTGCTTCGCAGAGTTTGTTCTCCTCGGCGATCGCGTCCATCGACACCCGCATGTTTTCCACCCAGTTCAGGCAGTCGAACACACGGAACAGATCGATACCGCCCTTGGCGGCCTGACGAACGAAATATTTCACGACATTGTCGGGATAGTTCTTGTAACCGACGCCGTTCGCGCCGCGCAGCAGCATTTGCAGAAGCAGGTTGGGCGCGCCTTCGCGGATCAGAGCCAGACGCTCCCACGGGTCTTCCGTCAGGAAGCGCATGGAGACGTCAAAGGTGGCACCGCCCCAGCATTCCAGCGACAGAAGTTGCGGCAAAGCTTTGGCGTAAACGCTTGCCACCCCGGCAATGTCGTGGGTGCGCATGCGCGTCGCCAGCAGCGACTGATGGCCGTCGCGCATCGTCGTATCGGTCACCAGCACGCGTTTTTCGTTGCGCATCCAGTCGGAAAAGCCCTTCGGCCCCAACCGGTCGAGCAATTGCTTGGTGCCATCAGGCACCGGCGCATCGATGTAAGGAACCACCGGCTTTGCGGCATTTGCCGGCGGCTTGACGCGACCCTTGGTTTCCGGATGGCCGTTCACCGTTACATCGGCAAGATAGGTGAGCAGCTTTGTCGCGCGATCCTGCCGCTTGACCTGCGCGAACAGTTCCGGCGTCAGAATCGATGAAGCGCGTCGTATAGGTGTTGTTGCGGAAACTCGAATGCCCGATGATGGCTTCGAGGAAGGTCAGGTTGGTCGCCACACCACGAATACGGAATTCGCGCAGCGCACGGTCCATGCGGCTGATCGCTTCATCCGGCTGCGGCGCCCAGGCCGTTACCTTCACCAGAAGCGGGTCGTAATAACGGGTGATGATCGCTCCCGAATAGGACGTGCCGCCATCCAGACGAATGCCGAAGCCGGAAGCCGAGCGGTAGGCCGTGATCCGGCCGTAGTCGGGAATGAAGTTGTGTTCCGGGTCTTCCGTGGTGATGCGGCACTGCAGCGCATGACCGTTGAGGCGGATATCCTCTTGGCGAGGCACGCCCGATTCCGGCGTGCCGATTGCGGCACCTTCCAGAATATGGATCTGCGCCTTGACGATATCGATGCCGGTGACGACTTCGGTGACGGTATGTTCCACCTGAATACGCGGATTGACCTCGATGAAGTAGAATTTGCCGGTATCGACATCCATCAGATATTCGACCGTGCCGGCGCCGATATAATTGGTCGCGGCGGCGATCTTCAGGGAATAGGCTGCCAGTTCCTGACGCTGCGCTTCACTCAGATAGGGCGCAGGCGCGCGCTCGACCACCTTTTGATTGCGGCGCTGGATCGAACAATCGCGCTCGAACAGATGCACGACATTGCCATGGGTATCGCCGAGAATCTGGCTCTCGACGTGACGGGCACGCTCGAGCAGCTTTTCGAGATAAACCTCGTCCTTGCCGAAGGCGGCCTTCGCCTCGCGCTTGGCCTCGGTGACCTCGCGTGCCAGATCCTCCTTTTTGCGGATGGCGCGCATGCCGCGACCGCCACCGCCCCAGGAGGCCTTCAGCATCACGGGATAACCGATCTCTTCGGCAAGTCGCTCCACCTCGGCGATATCGTCCGGCAGCGGACTGGTTGCCGGAACTACCGGAACATCGACCGAGATCGCCAGATTGCGGGCGGCGACCTTGTTGCCGAGCTGGCGCATCGTGTCCGCCGTTGGTCCGATAAAGGTGATGCCCGCCTTGTTGCAAGCCTCTACGAATTCGGGGCTTTCAGACAAGAGGCCGTAACCGGGATGGATAGCATCCGCACCGGAAAGCTTGGCGACCCGGATGACCTCCTCGATCGAAAGGTAGCTCTCGATCGGTCCCATATCCTTGGCGAGATGCGGACCTCTGCCGACCTGATAACTTTCATCCGCCTTGAAGCGGTGCAAAGACAGCTTGTCCTCTTCCGCCCAAATGGCGACGGTTTTTATCCCCAGCTCGTTCGCTGCCCGGAAAACACGGATCGCTATTTCGGAACGGTTGGCAACAAGTATTTTCGATATCTTCAAGACGGTCTCCCCACACGCCAAAACAGAATTTCTGCTGCACTGCGGAATTAAGCAGCAAAACCCCGTCTTGGAAAGGGCAATTCCGGCGAGAACTGTCCTGTTTGCGCTAGCTCAGCAAGCCGTGGCGAAAAGCAAGTGCTACAGTATGCTGCCGGTTCTTGGCGCTGAAGCGGCGCTGAATTCCATTGATGTACCAGTCGACCGTGTGGTTGGAGATCGATAGCTGGCGTCCAATTTCCGTCGAGGTCATGCCATCCGCCATCAGCGTCAGCACCTCCATTTCCCGCCTTGTAAGGTCAAGAGCGGAAATATTCGGCGCGTTGGTGAGGCCATGGGCCTGACCTGAAAGATCGAGCAGGCGCCAGAACACCGCGCGCGTGGCCGCATCGAGCAGCTCCACCTGCAACGAGGGCAATTGCCGGTCCTCGCCGCCAAGGAACACCGCGCCGATAAATCCCGCCCGTCCGTGAACGGGAAAGGCGTAACCGCCCTGCAGACCGTAACGGCCGGCATCGTGAAAAAAGACATTCGCCCTTTTTCGATGCATCGCGCGGGGCAGACCCTCCAGCGCCTCTTTCCACTGAAACGGCTTGTGCACCGTGCCGATCACCTTACGGACCGGATCGACGAGATTATATTTCTTGGCCCGGTAGACCTCGAGCCACCCTTCAGGGAGATGTTGTGCGAGTACCTGGCCTGTCGAAGCAAGGTCTCCGGTCATCCGCCGGCTGACGAGGAAATATTCGAAACCGTATTCGCGAATGAGCGTTACGAATTCCGAGCGAACACGATCAGCGTTTCCCGCCTGGTAGCACGCAGAGATGAAGTGAAGAATATCATGCATTAAGACACATGCCCGGAGCTTGGCTGAAAGGGATGACATGAAGGACATGGTCCCGCGAGGACATCATGTTACTCGGGCGCCGGTCGGTTCAGACTGAACATATCGTCGTTAGCAATACCTGAAACGAACATGCGAAATCTTGTGACGGCGTCCCCTAGAAACATCGGGGTTCAGTTTTTTTCGGTTCGCACGCGCGCTCGGTTTGTTAAGCCGCCATTCAGACTGAAAGAGCGATAATTACACAAATTTCGCCGTCTCATGCAACCTTGCTAAAACAGCATTGCATTGAGACCGAACAATCAACCGCTCGAAACAGACGCCGGACTGGATTGAAAATTTGACCTTGTTTCAGGTTTACACACGCGCCCTGCGCTATCTGACCGTACATAAATGGCGGGTGTTGGTCGTTGTCATCGCCAACGTCATTCTTGCAGCGATCACCATTGCCGAACCCGTGCTGTTCGGACGGATCATCGACGCCATCTCTTCCGGCTCCGATGTCACCTCCATCCTTATCCTGTGGGCGGGCTTCGGTGTCTTCAACACCGTGGCTTATGTCGCAGTCGCCCGCGAGGCCGACCGGCTGGCGCATGGCCGCCGCGCCTCGCTTTTGACGGAAGCCTTCGCGCGGATCATCTCAATGCCGCTGTCCTGGCACCATCTGCGCGGCACCTCGAACGCGCTGCACACGCTGCTGCGCGCCAGTGAGACGCTGTTCGGCCTGTGGCTCGAATTCATGCGCACGCATCTGGCGACCTTCGTGGCGCTGACGCTGCTCATCCCGACAGCCATGGCCATGGACATGCGCCTCAGCTTCGTCCTGATCGGCCTCGGCATCGTCTACTGGTTCATCGGCAAGTGGGTGATGGGCCGCACCAAGGACGGCCAGGCGTCCGTCGAGGAGCACTATCACAGCGTTTTTGCGCATGTCAGCGATTCCATCAGCAACGTGTCGGTTCTGCATAGCTACAACCGCATCGAAGCTGAAACGAAAGCGCTGAAATCCTTCACCGAAAAACTGCTGAGCGCCCAATATCCGGTGCTCGATTGGTGGGCTTTCGCGAGTGCCTTGAACCGCACGGCCTCCACTGTTTCGATGATGATCATCCTCGTCATCGGCACCGTGCTGGTGAAGAGCGGCCAGTTGCGTGTCGGTGACGTCATTGCCTTCATCGGTTTCGCCAATCTTCTCATCGGCCGTCTCGACCAGATGCGCCAGTTCGTGACGCAGATTTTCGAAGCCCGCGCCAAGCTCGAGGACTTCTTCGTGCTGGAAGATTCCGTCAAGGAACGGGAAGAGCCGGGTGATGCTCGCGAATTGTCCAATGTCTCCGGCACCGTGGAGTTCCGCAACATCAACTTCGGTTTCGCCAACACCAAGCAGGGCGTTCACGACATCTCGTTTACGGCGAAAGCCGGACAGACCATTGCGATCGTCGGGCCGACGGGTGCAGGCAAGACCACGCTCATCAACCTCCTGCAGCGCGTCTACGATCCGGATTCCGGGCAGATTCTCATCGACGGAACCGATATTTCGACGGTGACGAAAAACTCGCTCCGCAACTCCATCGCCACGGTGTTCCAGGATGCGGGCCTGCTGAACCGTTCCATCCGCGAAAACATCCGCCTCGGCCGCGAATCGGCGACCGACGCGGAGGTGGTGGAAGCGGCGGCAGCGGCAGCGGCGACGGATTTCATCGACAGCCGCATCACCGGCTACCTGACGCAGGTGGGCGAACGTGGCAACCGCCTGTCCGGTGGCGAACGCCAGCGCATCGCCATCGCCCGCGCGATCCTGAAGAATGCCCCTATTCTGGTCCTCGACGAGGCAACCAGCGCGCTGGACGTGGAAACGGAAGCACGCGTGAAGGCCGCCGTGGATGCGCTGAGAATGAACCGCACGACTTTCATCATCGCCCACCGCCTTTCGACGGTTCGCGATGCCGATCAGGTGCTGTTCCTCGATCAGGGCCGTATCGTCGAAAAGGGAACGTTCGACGAGCTCAGCCAGCGTGGCGGTCGCTTCACCTCGCTGCTGCGCACCAGCGGCCTGCTGAACGACGACGAAGGTCAGCCCCGGCCAAAGGCCATAGCTTCCTGAGGCTCTTAGCTTTCGGAACGCAAAAAGGGCGAACAGCATGCTGTTCGCCCTTTTTCTTTGTCCGCTTCGTGAAGACCACGCAGAAGCATAGATCGCCTATCGGACAATTTCGGTCAAAGAATTTGCCAGCCAAAAATCTATCTGCCCGAATGGGAGGACATTTCCCAAAAAGGCAACAAGACCTGCCGTGGCATTGATCAAGAGAACTCCGAGAAGCACACCAAGTGCGATTCCGACGCTCGTTCTCCGAGGATAGCGCGCCAACCAACACGACAACGCCAAGGAAAGAGTGGCGAACAACACCAGTAATGCTGATCCTGTAAACGATCCGCTGAATTGCAAGACAACGTCCTTTCCCATCTACCGAGATTGTCGTGAAACCCTCAGAAACCGCTACCAACCCCTGCGGGCAATTCGTGAAGCCGACCATAGACGATAGATTCCTGCCACGGCACATCTTTCAGAATGGACCGCTCGCAACGACTGCTTCTGGTCGAAGTGGTCGATTCCCAGGTTGAACCGGACAGCCCCGCCCCGCGCTTCATCCAGGCTTTCATGGATAACCTCATCTCAGAAGGAGCTTGGGCTTCTGAGCAACGATCCGGCCGACATACCGCAGAGGTAAAAGGCAGCTTATAAAAGTTCGGCCCCCTGCGTCACCGCAGGGGGCCGATTTTAAAAGCGAATAGAGACCTCGTCGCCTCAGTCGAAAGGAATGACCCGATCACCTGCCGACAGGGGCTTGCCATCGACGGACACGGAAACCTCCGCCGAGCCGGCCTTGCGGCTGACGACGATGTCCTTTGCCTTTCCGTCGAGCGTGATCTTCACCGAGAAACCGCTCCAGTCTTCCGGCAGCGAAGGCGCGATATGAAGCTTGCCGTTGGTTCGGGTGATGCCAAGGATACCCTCTATCGCGGCGCGATAGAGCCAGCCGGCAGAACCCGTATACCAGCTCCAGCCACCACGGCCCGCATAGGCGCCCTCACCATAAACATCCGCAGTCACCACATAGGGTTCAACCCGGTAGGTTTCGGACGACGACGCATCAAGCGCATGATTGACCGGATTGAGCAGCTTGAAGCAGTTCCAAGCCTCCTGGGCGCGGCCCTGTCGTGCAAGGGCGAGCACTACCCAGGTCGCCGCATGGGTATATTGTCCGCCGTTTTCGCGCACACCCGGCGGATATCCCTTGATGTAGCCCGGATCATGCGGCGCCCGCGAGAAGGGCGGAGTGAACAGGCGGATGATGCCGGTCTTTTCATCGACCAGATGCTCCATCACGGCGTCCATCGCCTGTCGTGACCGGCCTTCTTCACCTTCACCGGAAAGAACGCTCCAGCTCTGGCCAAGTGAATCGATCTGGCATTCCTCGCTGGTGGCAGAACCAAGCGGCGTGCCATCATCAAAGTAACCACGCCGGTAATAGCTGCCGTCCCAGCCCGCTGTTTCGAGAGCATTGCGCAGCTTTTCGCGGTGCGCCGCCCACTTGCCGACACGCTCGGTATCGCCACGCTTCTCAGCGATCTCGATGAAATCGCGAAGCGCCCCGGCCAGGAACCAGCCAAGCCACACACTGGTGCCTTTGCCGCCGATGCCGACACGGTTCATGCCGTCGTTCCAGTCACCGCCGAGGATCAGCGGCAGACCGTTTTCGCCGGTGCGATGGATGGCGAGATCGAGCGCCAGCGCCGCATGTTCGTAAAGACTTGCGGATTTGTCGCTTGTCTCCGGCTGGAAGAAGGCATCGTGCTGCCCCGGCATCAATGCCGGACCCTTTATGAAGGGGATACTTTCATCGAGGATGGCGCTATCGCCCGTGGCCGATACATACTGGTTGATCGCATAAGCGAGCCAGACCACATCGTCCGAAATCGTCGTGCGGACACCTGCACCGGTCAACGGCAGCCACCAATGCTGCACGTCGCCTTCCGCAAACTGACGGCCTGCCGCGCGCATGATCTGCTTGCGGGCGAGATCCGGCTGATAGAGCAGGAAGGCCAGCGTATCCTGAAGCTGGTCACGGAAGCCGAAGGCACCGCTCGACTGGTAAAAGGCCGTGCGGGCAAGGATACGGCACGCCAGCGCCTGATAGGGCAGCCAGCTATTGACCATGTGGTTGAAGCCGGCATCGGGCGTGGAAACCTGCAACTGGCCGGTAAAGCCAGTCCAGAACGCCTTGCTGCCCTCCAGCACCGACTGGAAATCCGCCTTGCGAACCTCTCCAACCAGCGTGGCCGCCTCCTCTGCATTATCGGCATCGCCGAGAATGAACGTCATATGCCGCTCTTCACCGGGCTTCAGATGGATTTCCTGCATCAGTGCAGCACAGGGATCACCATCGACCTCGGTGCTGCCGCTGAGTGCTGCACCGGACACGATGCCCTGCGGGGCCTGTGCCGAACCGAAGCGGCCGATGAATTCCCGGCGGCTGGTGGTGAAACCGCTGGCCTCGCTGTCGAGCGTCAGGAAGGCAGTGCGGGTGCTATAGTCGATGCTGTAGGGGTTCGACGCGAAAATCGCATTGCTGCCGGCATCGTGCCTGCTCAGGATGAACGGCGCGGATTTCTGGCCGTTATTGCCCAGCACCCATTCAACATAGGCATAGACCTTCAGGCGGCGGCTTTTCGAACCCTTGTTGCGAACGATGAGCTGCGAGAACTTAACCGGCTTTTCACGGTCGACCGTCTGCGTCACCTCGACTTCAAGCGTATCCGTCTTGCCGGTCAGTACGGAATAACCGAGACCATGACGGGTTTCGAACAGCGCTTCCGGATCGCGCGATAGCGCGGCGAAAGGTGTATAGAGCTTTCCTGTTTCCACATCGGCAACA
Source organism: Rhizobium sp. AN73 (assembly GCF_030757975.1). Lineage (NCBI taxonomy): Bacteria > Pseudomonadati > Pseudomonadota > Alphaproteobacteria > Hyphomicrobiales > Rhizobiaceae > Rhizobium > Rhizobium sp. AN73. The sequence continues at coordinate 2,708,366 of NZ_JARWME010000002.1, read as the reverse complement.
TAGAAGGCTTCGCCCGGCCGGTTGATGACCGGATCGTTGCTCCAGGGGGTCAACTGATAGTCGCGCGAATTGCGGCTCCAGGAGAACCCGGCGCCTTCCGCCGACACATGGAAACCGAAGCTTTCGTTCGAGATGACGTTAATCCACGGATGCGGCGTGGACTGTCCACCATGCAGGCGCACGACATATTCCTGTCCGCTTTTGGCGAAACCGCCGAAACCGTTCCAGAAATCGAGATCGCCTTCATCCTCGACCGGCTCCGCAACGGGGAAGGCCGGCACCGGCAGGCGGGTCTGCGCAGTTTCAGTCGTACCGTCAGGACCGCGATGCGCCGCAAACAGCGAGACCGCGCGGTTGATCTGATCGACGATCTTGCCATTGCGGACGTGCAGCACAACGCGGGAAGCCGCCAGGAGCGCGCTCCAGGTCTCTTCGTCCATCAGGTCGCGACGCACGGAGAATACGTGCGGGCGGCCGCCATCGGCGGGATTGATACGGCGTTGCGCCTCGGAGATGTGATCCAGCGCATGCTGCATGTCCTGCGCATAGGACGCGGCCCGCTCGTTGACGATGACGAGATCGAAGATCACGCCGCGTGAACGAAGATATTCGTGGGCGCTGAGCGCTTCGCGGGCGATATCCATATCCATATCGTCGTTGATGCGCAGGCTGAAGATCGGGAAATCGCCCGAAATGGCAAGCGGCCAAAGCGCCCGCTGCGAGGCGAGGCCCGTTTTCAGGGTTTCCGAATCCGCACGCAGATGCATGTCGGGATAGGTCAGATAACGACCGAGATGCTGGAAAGCGGCGGCCTGCTGCGAGGTGACGCCCACATGGCGCATCTGCACCTGCGTGCGCGTCCAGGCATGCACGAGTTCATGGGCGAAAGCGTCCGGATGGCGATAACGGTCGATCGCCTTGTCGACTTCCTCACGGCTCGGCGCGGCAATCGTCCAGAAGATAACGCTCACCTTCTTGCCCGCCGGCACACGCACGGTGCGACGCAGCGAAAGGATCGGATCGAGCGTGAAACCATCGGTGCTGGAAAGCGTAGCGCCGGCATCGAATGCCGCCGCTTCACCAAGCGACCGGCCGCGACCGATGAACTTGGCGCGGTCCGTCTCGAACTCGGTCGGACGGGACGGGCCGGCATTGTCAGCAGCAAGATGCGCGATGATCGTGCCGGGCTCATTCGGGCTGCGGCGATTGCGCCAGGCGCGGATAACATCACCGCGGCGGCCGATCTCCGTCTGCACGAACATCCGCGAGAACAGCGGATGGGCGTTGTCGTCGTCCTCAGACGCAATGACCGGCTCCATATAGGAGGTCACTTCGATGTAGCGATCCTCGGAACCGACATTGAGCAGGGTCACGCGGCGGCCATCGGCATCGTGCTCGGTGGCGACGATGCATTCGACGACACTTTGCAGATCGCCGACATTCTTGTGGAACTCGGCCTTGTCGTCGGTGAAGATCGTTTTGGTCTTTTCGCCTTCGATGACACGCGGCTCAGCCGTCGCACTCCACCATTGTCCATTGGTGGTATCGCGCAGGAAGATGAAGGTTCCCCAGCGATCTTCGGTGGGGTCCGCCTTCCAGCGGGAAATCGCCTGTCCGTTCCACTTCGAATAACCCGCACCCGTCGAGGTGAGCATCGTCGAATAATGGCCGTTCGAGAGGAACACCACTTCGCGGTCGCGCACGGCCGGGTCGACAATGGAGCGCACTTCCGCACGCAACAGGTCGGCCTGTTCCTTGCCGGGCGTTTCCGGCTCGTATTTGGCGCTCATGACAGGCACTTCGCGCGGTGCCTTTTCCTGCAGCAGCAACTCGGCCGCCTCGATTACCGGATCGGAATGGAAGAGTTCGCGCAGCACGCCATCAAAGGCGACGTTGGCGACGGCCGCAATCGACATGCCATGGTGGTGGGCGTAGTAGTTGTAGACCACCGCGCAGACCTTGCCATCCGGCACGCGTGTCGGCGTGAAATCCACCGCATCGTGGAATCCGTACTGGCCAAGCGCACCAAGCTTGCGCAGCTTGTCGAGGTTTTCCAGAGCACCATCAGGATCGTACTGGCTGGCGAGGATCGACGCATAGGGCGCAATCACCGCATTCTGGCCAAGGCCACGCTTGAGGCCAAGCGTGGGCACGCCGAAGTTGGTGTACTGGTAGTTCATGTTGTGATCGCGGGCGTTGAACGCCGCTTCGGAAATGCCCCATGGCGTGCCAAGGCGGCGGCCGTGGTTCATCTGTTCCTTGACGATCAGATTGTTGGTCTGGTTGAGAATGCCACCCTGACGCTCCTGCATGACGAGCGGCGGCATCAGATATTCAAACATCGAGCCGGACCAGGAGACCAGCGCGCCCTGCGCACCAATCGGCACGACCTGACGGCCGAGACGGTACCAGTGCTCGGTCGGCAGATCGCCCTTGGCGATGGCGAAGAGGCTGGTCAGACGGCATTCAGAGGCGAGAAGGTCGTAGCAGGCCTCGTCCAGCTCCTTGCTTTCGACGCGGTAACCAATCGACAGAAGACGGCGATCCTTGCGGTAAAGGAACGTGAAATCCATCGAGAAGGCGAGGTTGCGGCTGCGGTCGCGCAGCGATGCGAGACGCTGGCGCAGCGGTTCCATATTGGTGAGGTCGATGGCGCTGTCGGAAATATGCGCTTCGCAGCAATCCACGAGCAATTGCGCCCAGCGGGTCACTTCCGCACTCTGCGCAGACTTTACCTCGTGATCGACGTTGGTAGCGAGTTTCTGGATGTCACGCGCAAGTACCGCGAGATTGATGACGCGGATCGACGCGAATTCATGCTCGCGCTTGACGGAGGCCAGCGCATTCGAAAAACCGACGATACGCTCTTCGAGACGGCGATGCAGCGGACGCAGGTTCTTGCGGTCGTCGGGCAGCGCTTTCAGCGTTTCGCGCAGGATGCCGGCCAGATCGCCGATACCGTCCAGATTGCCTTGAAGATGCGCGGAAGGCGCTTCCGCCCACTGGCGGCAGGCAGACGAGACCGCAATCAGGTGACCGGCAAGGTTGCCGCTGTCCACCGCCGAAACGTAGCGGGGGCCAAGCGTCTGCAACGTGTCCGTATGATACCAGTTGTAGAGATGGCCGCGATGTTTCTCCATCTTCTCGACGGTCTGGATCGTGTTCTCGATCCGCTCGAGAGTATCGGCAAAGCTGATCCAGCCGAACTGGCGCGCCGAAATGATGGAAAGCAGGTAGACGCCGATATTGGTGGGCGAGGTGCGCGAAGCGACGATCGGCTCCGGCGTTTCCTGGAAGTTGTCCGGCGGCAGGTGGTTTTCCTGCGGCGTCACGAAGGCCTCGTAATAACGCCATGTGCGGCGCGCGATCTTGCGAAGCTCGAAGGAGACATGTTCCGAAACGAACAGCCGGTCTTCGGTTTCCGCCGACTGGCTGACATACCAGGCAACGGCTGGAGACAGAACCCAGAGCAGCGTGAAGGGAATGCCGATCAGGAAAGCATTGTCACCCGGCAACGCCGCAAACAACAGCCCGAGCATGGCCACAACAGGCGCATGCCACATCTGGCGGAAATAATAGGTGATGCCACCCTGCGCGCTCGACTGCATGCTGGCGGCGGTACGCCATTCCAGCATCAGCTTGTGGCTGACGAGCAGGCGATAAAGCGAACGGACAATCGCATCCGTCATCATGCAGGCAGCATCGGCAATGAAGACGATACGCAGCGCCACCTGCGCATTGGTGGCGCGGATTTCCGACCAGATGGTGTGGAAATGCGCCTGCGGCACGATGTCGGTGGAGCGCGGCACGAGGCCGGAAAGCAACGAGAGCGTCGGTGCGACGAACAGCGAGAAGATCAGCAGGATCTGCCAGATCAGCGCGCCGAGCGGGTCCATGAAATACCAGCCGAGAATAGAAGCGAAGAACCAGGCAATCGGCGTCAACGAACGACGCAGATTGTCGACCATCTTCCAGCGGCCGATGGCGGTAACGCCACGGGCGCGGTCAACGATATAGGGCAGCAACTGCCAATCGCCACGCGCCCAGCGATGCTGGCGCGAGACTTCCACCTCGTAGCGGGTCGGGAAATCCTCGACCAGTTCCACGTCGGTCACCAGCGCGCAGCGCGCGAAGGAGCCTTCGAGCAGATCGTGGCTGAGGATGGAGTTTTCCTCGATACGGCCCTTCAGCGCCGCCTCGAAGGCATCCACGTCATAAAGACCCTTGCCGGTGAAGGTGCCTTCGGAGGTCAGGTCCTGATAAACGTCGGAAACGGTGAAGACGTAAGGATCGATGCCGCGGTTGATCGAGAAGACGCGCTGGAAGACGGAGGCGTCCTTGCCGGTCGTGAGCGACGGCGTTACGCGCGGCTGCAACAGCCCGTAGCCTTCGACGACCCGGCCGGACACCGGATCGATCACCGGACGGTTGATCGGGTGATGCATCTTGCCGACGAGCTTGGTCACCGCATCGCGCATCAGGCGCGTATCGGCATCCAGCGTCATGACATACTTGACGTCGGTCGGCACGATATTGGCGCCACCGAGGAATGTCGTGTCCTTGTCGCCACGCAGCAGCATGTTCAGTTCATGCAGCTTGCCGCGCTTGCGCTCCCAGCCCATCCAGCAGCCTTCGGCCGGATTGTAGATGCGGCGGCGATGCAGCAGGTAAAAACGCGTCTTGCCATCAAAGGCATAACGGCTGTTCAGCGCCGCAAGTTCGCGCTTGGCATAGTCGAGAATCTCGAGGTCGTCGTCAGACTGTTCGTATTGCGCATCACGCCAGTCGCTGACCAGCGCGAAATAAATCTCACCATGCGGATTGGCGAGATAATGCACCTCGATATTGCGCATCATCTCGTCGACGCTGTCGCGGCTGGTCAACATGCAGGGCACAGCAACAAGCGTGCGGGCATCCTGTGGAATACCGTTCTTGAACTCGTATCCGACCAACCGGAACGGCTTCACGAAGAAAGTGACAAGCGTGTTGAACAGACCGGTAGCGCCTTCCGAAGCAGGCAATGCGAACATCAGCAGGAATGCGGTCACCACATACCAGGGCATACCCGCTTCCGCCAGGAACCAGCCGACAGCAAGCATGACGAGTGCGGTAATGAGAAACACCGGCGCCGCAATCGCGAGCCAGTTGAACTTGCGCATCGAGCGGACGATATGCTGCGATACCAGCGGCCGGTAACCCAGCACCTTTTCAAGCTCGAACCGGCGCTGGCCGACAAGCACGGAGCCGACATTGACGCGGTGGTTTTCGGCCACCTCGGCAGGCTCGACGGATCGCGCCATTTCGACGGCGGCGCGCGCGACCTCTACCTCGCTCTTGGGAGAGCGGCGCGCGAGAAGCTCGATCGTGTTGCGGTAGGTGTTGCGGGAACCGAAATCGAGAACCTCGTAGTCGGTTTCCTCACGCAGAACCTTGTCGATATGGCTGACTTCCTCGAACCACACCGACCATTCGGTATCGTCTATCTCACGCAGGCTCTTGACGATATTGCCCATCGTCACGTTGCCGGATGCCAGGCGATTGTGTTCCGACATCATGACATTTTCGGCGTCGGTGCCGGCAGCATGCAGGCGTTCTTCGAGCCAGGCCACCGCAAAACCAGAGGTCTGCGAGCCGTTGCGGAGACGATAGAGGAACTGCGTCGCAAAAGTCGGGTCATCGACCAGCGAATCGACCTGCTTGAGAAGCGCCGCGGAGGCCTCCGCATCGTTGAGACGAATGATCTCGTCGACAACTTCATTCGCCTTCTGGCGCATGCGGCGCGAGCGCTCCACGCGAATGGAGATGCGTCGAAGATTTTCGATGAGAACGAAACGGATGATGGAGGGCAGCGCCCACAATTCGCCGATCTGCAGCGTCTTCGACGTCTGGTAGCCATCCACCAGCGCCGTCATGTTTTCGCGCGAAACCGTGCTGTGCGTGTGTGCGACATAAAGCCAGCCGAGCGCCATGACCCGCGGGATCGTCACGCCGCCCACCGTCATTGTCGGCAGCTGGCGATAGAACTTGCGCGGAAAATCGCGGCGGACTTCCTGGATCGCCTCTTCGATGACGTAATGGTTGTCGAGCAGCCATTCCGCCGCCGGGGTTATCGTCGCACCATTTTCCGCGTCGACGGCCGTTGTGCGGTAGACCCGCAGGATTTCCTTCTCGTTCTCGCGGTGGCGCTCGAAGAAATCGAACTCCATGAAGCCGGGAAGATTGTCGGCACCATCGCGCGAAAGCGCGGCACCGGCATCATGCAGTTCCTCGACCGTCATATAGGACGCGCGGATCGAATCATTATGATCGATCTGCTTCGTCTCGGAATCACGGGCGGCGGCGGTCGGGGTGATATGAAATGACATCGGGCTCGTATTCTGAACTTTATGGAAACTTGTTCGACTTGACCGGCATTTCGTCCATGGCGGGAACACGCACGAAATCGGGCCACGCTATATTTATGATTTATCCTGAACCTTCGGTGAACCGGACCAGCCGTCGTGCGCAACGCATCGTCAAACGGCGCATATCCGCAAGCACGGCGTTTTTCGGCGCAATCCGCCCGATATCCCTGCAAAGCCAGGGATCGGTGCGAAGAATGGATTTTCGACGACAGGAAAATTTCGCCCTCTGGCCCGGCAATGCCGTTCCAAGCGGATTTCGCACCTTCCCCCACGGCGAAAATTGTTCGCGCAACGTCCGATAATCCCCCTTTGACACCTGAAGGGCAACACGGGACCGAGAAGGCCCGCGCTACATCCGAAAAAAGCTAATGCCCCAGGACGTCAATAGTTCCATGCCACCTGTCGCGATACGATGCAAGCGCTGAATTTCAAGGCCTTTCGGCTCCGGGAGCGTCCCTTATGTGCGCCCTTACATACGTCTGCATATGCTGCTATGCCCTTTGCAAAAGGCGCCGGAAAAAAGCGGCGTAACCAGGGACTTCGAAAATGACCAGACAGACCGCGAATATCGCATCCTTTGCCAATCATATGCCGGATGTGGTGGCGATCCGCCACCACCTGCACCGTCATCCCGAGATCGGTCTTTCCGAATTCCAGACGTCGGATTTCATTGCCGGACAGCTGGTGGAAATGGGCTACGAGGTAACGCGTGGGCTTGCCGGAACCGGCATCGTCGCCACCCTGCGCAATGGTGAGAGCACCCGCACGCTCGGCATTCGCGCCGATATCGATGCCCTGCCGATCCATGAGGAAACCGGGGCGGACTATGCGAGCGCCAATGAAGGCGTGATGCATGCCTGCGGTCACGACGGACACACGGCCATGCTCTTGGGCGCGGCGAAGATCATCGCCGAACGCAGGAATTTCGACGGAACCCTGCATCTGATCTTCCAGCCGGCCGAGGAGAATTTCGGCGGCGCCCGCATCATGATCGAGGATGGGCTGTTTGACCGTTTCCCCTGCGATGCGGTTTTTGCCCTCCATAACGATCCCGGCCAGCCCTTCGGACAATTCGTCCTGCGCGACGGGCCGATCCTCGCCGCCGTCGACGAATGCAAGATCACCGTCAACGGTTATGGCGGCCACGGCGCCGAACCGCAGGATGCGGCGGATCCCATCGTTGCCGGCGCAAGCATCATCATGGCCCTGCAGACGGTGGTTTCCCGCAACATCCATCCGCAACTTTCGGCCGTCGTCACCGTGGGCGCATTTCATGCCGGCGTGGCCAGCAACGTCATTCCCGAAACGGCGGAAATGCTGCTCACCATCCGCTCCTTCGACGCGGGCGTGCGCGACGAGCTGGAAAAGCGCATCCGGGCGATAGCCGAAGGCCAGGCCGCGAGCTACGGCATGAGCGTCACACTCGATTACCAGCGCGGTTATAACCCAACCGTCAACCACAAGGCGGAAACGGACTATGTCGCCGGTCTCGCCCGTCGTTTTGCCGGGGCGGAAAAGGTGGTTGAAATGCAACGCCCGTCGATGGGCGCCGAAGACTTCGCTTACATGCTGGAGAAACGGCCCGGCTGTTATTTCTTCCTCGGTACTGCACGCACCGATAACGACCCGCCGCTGCACCATCCGAAATTCGACTTCAACGACGAAATCCTGCCAATCGGAACCGCCTTCTGGGTCGATCTGGCAGAGGATTATCTCAAGGTGTGAATGAATATAAAAAGGCCGGTCGGAGGAGCGACCGGCCTTTTTTTCTCAAGTTTCCTGATGAGAATATCTGGGAGGATCAGGGAACGAGACCAAGTATGACCGCAGCCACGAAAGCCAGGCACACGCCGACAAGAGCTGCATGAACCGAATCTCTCCAGCTGCGCGGCGACTGGGGTTGCGAGACAAAGTCTTTTACTTTTCCGGCCTTGGAATAAGACATTGTACACTCCCTTCCTTGCTCGGCCCGTCAAAGCGGGCACTGCTCATTTCCCCTAAAGAATAGCTTTATTCCCCACTGTTTCAGTAGAGATAAAATTCCATAAGTTCGGCGCATTGGGAAAAATACGGATCGCGACTTGCCGCCGGACAAGCATCAATCTACCCATTGCGCAGGATCAACGTGGCGGACGGCATTTCCGTTCAAAACCATCGGAGGGCTTGGATAAGGACCATGACGGACATCGACGCCATCATCATCGGAGCCGGGGTGATCGGATTGGCGACAGCCCGCGAGCTGGCGATGCGCGGCCTTTCCGTCATCATCCTCGAAAGCGAAAAGGAATTCGGATCCGCAACCTCGTCCCGCAACAGCGAGGTCATTCACGCCGGACTTTATTATCCGGCCGGAAGTCTCAAGGCTCGCCTTTGCGTGGAAGGAAGAGAGCAGCTTTATGCGTTCTGCCAGAGCCACGGCGTTCCGCACCGTCGTTGCGGCAAACTCATCGTGGCAGCAGATGAGGCCGAGACCACTCTGCTGGCAGCGCTCAAGGACAAGGGTTATGCCAATGGCTGCGACGACCTCGAACTGATAGACGAGCGGCAGGCGCTCTCGCTCGAGCCTGCGCTCACCTGCGCTGCGGCCCTGATCTCACCCTCGACCGGCATCATCGACAGCCATGGTTATATGCTGGCGTTGCTTGGCGACGCGGAAGACCATGGCGCCGCCCTTGCCTTGAACGCACCCTTCGAAAGAGCGGAAGCGACCGGTAACGGTTTCCGGGTTCACGTGGGCGGGAAAGAGCCTCTCAGCCTGACATGCCGGCTGCTCGTCAACTCCGCCGGCCTTCTGGCGCCGATGGCAGCAAAAAAGATCGAGGGCTTGCCGGAGCACGCCATACCGGAAGCGCGTTTCGCCAAGGGCAGTTATTTTTCGCTTACCGGCAAATCGCCGTTTTCACGGCTCATCTACCCTGCACCGCATACTCACGGCCTTGGCGTGCATTTGACGCTTGATCTCGCCGGTCAGGCCCGTTTCGGACCTGACGTGGAGTGGGTGGAAACCATCAATTATGCCGTCGATCCCCGCCGCATGGAGGGTTTCGGCGACGCGATACGCCGCTATTGGCCGGGCCTTCCCGAAAATGCGCTGGCTCCGGCCTATTCCGGCATCCGGCCGAAGATTTCCGGGCCAGACGAACCGGCCATGGATTTCCGCATCGACGGGCCGGAAACGCATGGCCTTGCCGGCCTCGTCAATCTTTTCGGCATAGAAAGCCCGGGCCTCACCGCATCGCTGGCGATCGCCAACGAAGTCGCGGCACGGCTCGAGGCCTGATCTCAGCCCTTGCCTCTCAGCCGAAGCGGGATAGCGCGTCAGCCATAATTCCCGGATCGACATTGCCGCCAGAGGCAACCGCAATCACCGTTTCGCTCTCCAGCTCGTCACCATGAAACAGGGCCGCCGCAAGAGCCACTGCACCGCCGGGTTCAACGACGACCTTCAGCCGATTGAAGGCGAGAACCATGGCTCGCAGCGCCTCTTCTTCGGTCACGGCAAGGCCTTTTCCACAAAGCCCGGTCATGATCGGGAAGGTGATGATGCCGGGCTGCGGTGTGACGATTGCGTCGCAGATCGATCCCGCGGTGGTGGCGTTACGCTCGACCTTGCCCGAGGCAAGGGAGCGCGCCACATCGTCGAACCGCTCCGGTTCGGATGTCCTGACCTTGTAGTTCGGGGCTTTCGCCGCAAGTGAAAGGGAGATCCCGGATGTGAGGCCACCGCCACCGCAGGGCACCAGAACCTCGGCTGCATCGATACCCAGCTCCGCGCCCTGTTCGGCAATCTCCAGCCCTACCGTCCCCTGCCCGGCAATGACCAGCGGTTCGTCGTAGGGCCTGATCAACGTCAGCCCACGCTCGCGCGAAAGGCGATCTCCGATAGCGTCGCGATCTTCGTTCTCGCGATCATAGAGCACCACATCCGCACCATAGGCGCGGGTATTGTCGATTTTGATCTTCGGTGCATCGGACGGCATGATAATGACGGCAGGAACGCCGTGCAGACGGGCGGCCAGCGCCACGCCCTGCGCATGATTGCCAGAGGAAAAGGCGATCACGCCTTTGGCGCGCACATCGGCCGGCAGGCCGGATACCGCCGACCAGCCGCCACGAAATTTGAACGAACCCGTCCTTTGCAGGCACTCGGCCTTCACGAACAGCTTTCGCCCGGCAATCTCGTCCAGAAAAGGCGACGACAGAAGCGGTGTCCGCACTGCATGCTTGCCGATGCGCTCGCGCGCAGCCTCGATCATCGAAATATCTGTCATGCCCTGCCCCTGTAATGCGGATCTACGGGTACATTAGGAGGTCGCAATCAATTGCGAAACCGCCTGAGCAAGAAAAATCCCCGGTCGTGACCGGGGATTTTTCGTCGCGCTTGATTAGTGATTATGCCGGGGCATCTTCTCAGCAATCCGGCGGAAATCCGCAGCGCCTTCGAGCACCGCACCATCCGAAAGCTGGGTCACGGATTGGCGATAGATGCGCTGCCATGGGGTCGCATCCGCGGGCACGGCGGGAATGCCGTCTGCCTTGCGGGCCTCGATCTCTTCATCCGGCACCAGCACATTGCATTGACCCTGATTAAAATCGATGCGGATCACATCACCGGTGCGAAGCCATGCCAGACCGCCACCGGCGGCACTTTCCGGCGAGGCATTGAGGATCGACGGGCTGTCCGCCGTTCCCGATTGCCGGCCGTCGCCGATCGTCGGCAGGCTGGTGATGCCTTTTTTCAGGAGCGCATCCGGCGGCTGCATGTTGACGACCTCAGCAGACCCCGGCCAGCCAAGCGGCCCCGCTCCACGAATGACGAGAATGGTGCGTTCGTCGATATCGAGGGACGGATCGTTGATGCGGGCATGATAGTCTTCCGAACCATCGAACACCACACATTTGCCTTCGAAAATACCCTCACGGCCCGGCTCACTCAGATAACGCTGACGGAATTCCGCCGAAATCACGCTCGTCTTCATGATGGCGAAATCGAACAGATTGCCCTTGAGAACGAGGAAACCGGCCCGTTCCTTGAGCGGCTTGTTATAGGGCAGGATCACATCGCGGTCTGTCGATTCCCGCCCGTCCAGATTTTCCGCCACGGTCTTGCCGGTCACGGTCGGACAGCTTCCATCGAGCTTGCCCACTTGCAGAAGCTCCCACATGATGGCGGGCGTGCCGCCGGCGCGGTGGTATTTCTCGCCCAGCCATTTGCCGGCGGGCTGGACATTGGCAAGCAGCGGAATGTCGTAACCGTGGACCTGCCAGTCCTCTTCACGAAGCTCGACGCCCGCATGTTTCGCCATCGCCGCCAGATGCGGCTGGGCATTGGTCGATCCGCCGATTGCCGAATTGACGCGGATCGCGTTCAAAAACGCCTCGCGCGTCATGATGTCGGAAGGCTTGATATTCTCGACAACCAGTTCGACGGCGCGGCGGCCGGTGCGATAGGCCATCTGGCCGCGTTCGCGGTAAGCGGCCGGGATTGCGCCGCAGCCGGTCAGCGACATGCCGAGCGCTTCGGCAATGGCGTTCATGGTCGAAGCCGTGCCCATGGTGTTGCAATGGCCGACCGAAGGGGCGGATTCGAGCGCCGCCTGCAGAAATTCCTCGCGGGTGATTTCGCCAGCGCCGTATTTGCGGCGCATGCGCCAGATGACGGTGCCGGAGCCGACCAGATCGCCATCATGGTATCCGTCGAGCATCGGCCCGCCGGACAAGACGATGGCCGGAATATCGACCGTGCTTGCCGCCATCAGCGCCGAAGGCGTGGTCTTGTCGCAGCCAGTGGTCAATACGACGCCATCGAGCGGATAACCGTAAAGCACTTCCACGAGGCTGAGATAGGCAAGATTGCGGTCAAGCGCCGCGGTCGGACGTTTACAGTTTTCGAACATCGGATGGGTCGGAAACTCGATGGGGATGCCACCCGCATCGCGAATGCCGTCACGAACGCGCTTGACCAGCTCCACATGGACGCGGTTGCAGGGCGTCAGATCGCTGCCGCTCTGGGCGATGCCGATGACCGGCTTGCCGGAACGCAGCTCTTCTGGCGTGACGCCGTAATTCATGAAGCGCTCCAGATAGAGCGCCGTCATGTCGAGATGATCAGGGTTGTCGAACCAGTCCTGGGATCGCAGCCGCCGCACGGGTGTATTCTCGTCGCTCATGAGATCGCCTCAGCCCTGTTCGCGGTTGTTGAGTTTTTCGAGGTAAAGCAGGATGCCGCTATGGTCGATATCGGCTCCGCCATCGCTGACGAAATCATCGAATTCCCGCGTTACCTGCTGGGTCAGCGGCAGCGTCAGGGACAAATCCTTCGCCGTTGCCAGCACGCCATTCAGATCCTTGAGCTGGAACTTGGAGGGACCGCCCGGCACGAAATTGCGCTTCACCATGCGTTCGCCATGCAGTTCCAGGATCCGGCTTTCGGCAAAACCGCCGCGTATGGCATTGCGGAACCCTTCGCGGGATGCTCCGCCCGCTTCCACCAGCATCATCGCCTCGGCAACCGCGCCGATGGTGATGGCGACGATCTGCTGATTGGCGAGCTTGCAGAGCTGACCCGCGCCCGAAGGACCGACATAGGTGAGCCTGCCCATCGGCGCGAAGAAATCCGATAGGCTTGACACCAGCGCCTCGTCTCCGCCGGCCATGATGGCAAGCGTGCCCGCAGTTGCGCCCGGCACACCACCGGAAACCGGTGCATCGATATGATGAAGGCCCAGCGCCTCAAGCCGGGAGGAATGTTCACGCGCAATAGGCGGCGCAATCGAGCTGCTGTCGATGACAACAGCGCCTTTTTCCAGCGCTTCGGCCACACCCGCTTCGAACAGCACCTCGCCCACGGCCTTGCCATCGCTCAGCATGGTGATGACGATATCAGCACCCTTGGCGGCTTCGGCCGGCGATGCCGCAAGAACCGCGCCATCGGCAACCAGCGCCTCAGCCTTTTCGACGCTACGGTTCCAGACCGAAACCGAAAAGCCAGCGCCCAGTAGGCGTCGGGCCATCGGCCCGCCCATCAGGCCCGTGCCGATAAAGGCGACAGACCGCTTCTTCTCCTCCCCACTGATACTCATTTCAGTGAACCTCCCAGTTCGTCCTCGATATGAACCTGAATGATCTCTTCAAAGGAGCTTTCAGCGGTAAAGCCCAGCTCGCGGGCGCGCTTGGCCTCAAAACCGGGCGCCCAGCCTTCGCACATGCGCATGATCATCTCATTCGGCTCGCGGCGGATGAGGGCAACGGCCTTTTCGCCTGCAACCTTGCGCAGCGCTTCGATCTGTTCGCCGACGGTGGCGCTGAGGCCGGGCATCGACAGGTTGCGGCGCGGACCGACCTTTTCCACGTCGATCGTAGCACCGTGGAGAAGGAAACCAACGGCGGAGCGCGGCGAAGCGTGCCAGTGGCGAATGCTTTCCGGCACCGGCAGAACCGCTTCCTGGCCGACAAGCGGCTCGCGCAGGATATTGGAGAAAAAGCCGGAAGCGGCCGCATTCGGCTTGCCGGGACGAATGCAGATGGTCGGCAGACGAATGCCGATACCATCGAAGAAACCGCGACGGCTGTAATCGGACAGCAGCAGTTCGCAGATCGCCTTTTGCGTGCCGTAGCTGGTCAGAGGCGTGGTGTGAAACTCATCCGGGATAGGATAGGGAAGCGGCGCACCGAACACGGCGATCGAAGAGGTGAAGACCACACGCGGCTTGTATCCGTCCTTGCCGTTGGCAATGCGGATAGCGTCGAAGAGATAGCGCGTGCCATCGAGATTGATGCGATAGCCCTTGTCGAAATCGAGTTCGGCTTCGCCGGACACAATGGCGGCAAGGTGAAAGATGACATCGGGACGGGCCTCGACCAGCTTTTCGGCCTCGCCCGGCGCGGACAGATCGGCCGCGCGCGCATCGACCGCACCGGAGAAGCCGGCGGGCGCTTCAGGCTGAAACACGTCAATAAGCGTGAACCTGTCGATCGACTTGCCGCCAAGCGATCCGTCCTTGACGAGACGCTGCGTCAGCTTGCGGCCAACCATACCTGCGGCGCCGATGATTGCGATATGCATGTCTTCCTCCTCTTTGGCCCGGTCATTCTCCCGAGACCGAAAAAAATCATCGGCTTATCGACCGATAAATTAGCTTGTAAGGTTGTCTGATAACCTTATATGGTCTGATTGAAAATAGTATTTTTTCACAAACCGGCAAAAGCAAGGGCGAAAGACCTTTGCCCGGATATTTTAGGGCGGATTGGACGGAGAGGGTGGAATGACGATCGTGAGCGAACACGATATCGAGGAATTGCGGTTCTCGTTGAAAAACAGGCTCGGTGAGGCTTTGCTGCTGACATCGCAGGAAGACATGCTGCGCTATTGCCGCGACTGGCACGGCGACGTCACCAGCTCGGCTGTGGCCGTGATCCGCCCTCGATCGACCAAGGAAGTCTCCGACACGGTTCGTGCCTGCGCCGAACTCGGCCTCGCCATCATTCCCCAGGGCGGCAATACCGGACTGGTGCTCGGCGGCATTCCCGATGCCCCCAAACGTCAGGTCGTCCTCAGTCTCGAGCGCATGAACGCCATCCGCACCATAGACAGCGACGATTTTTCGGCTGTCGTCGAAGCGGGCTGCATTCTGTCGGAATTCAAGGATGCGGTTCAGGACAAGGGAATGTTCTTCCCGCTGTCGCTTGGCGCACAGGGCAGCTGCCGCATCGGCGGCAATGTCTCCACCAATGCCGGCGGCATCAACGTTCTGCGTTACGGCATGACCCGCGAACTGGTGCTGGGTCTCGAAGTGGTATTGCCTGACGGCACCATCTGGAACGGCCTGTCGACGCTGCGCAAGGACAATCGCGGCATCGATCTGAAGCAGCTGTTCATCGGCGCGGAAGGAACGCTCGGCATCATCACGGCCGTGTCCGTCAAGCTTTACCCCAATCCCGAACATGTCGAGACCGCGCTGCTCGGCCTCAATTCACTTGACGATGCCATCAAGCTTTACCGTCGCGCCCGCCGCGAATGCTGCGACCTGATGTCCGCCTTCGAATTCATGCCGCCGGTTGCCTTCACACTGGCAATCGAAGCCATACCCGACCTCAAGATGCCGATCGCTGGCGATTACCCGGCCTATGTGCTGATGGAAATTTCCGGTTCCGGACTGGTTGATACCGCCGACCTGATGGGGCGGTTCCTCGAGGGTGTCATGGAAGACGGCCTGGTGCTGGACGGCGTCATCGCCTCCTCGCGGGCACAGGCACAATCGCTGTGGCTCTTCCGCGAGGGCATGAACGAAGGTCAGGCGCTGCGCGGTTCCCATATGCGCACCGATATTTCGGTGCCGCTGTCGAAACTTGCGGCCTTCGTGGCCGAAGCCGAGGCCGAACTGGCGGAAAAGCTGCCGGAGTGCCTTGCGGTTTCCTATGGCCATGTTGGAGACGGCAATGTCCATCTCAACGTCCTGCCACCGAACGGCGCGACGCCGCAAGAGCGCGAGGCGTTCATCTACAAGTCCAAAACGCTCGTCAACGAAGTGCTCGACCGTTATGTCGGCAGCATCAGCGCCGAACACGGCATCGGCCGCCTGAAACGCTCCGATTTCGAAAGCCGGCTATCTGATGTACAGCGCCGGATGATCACGGGATTGAAAAACGCCTTCGACCCCGATTTGCGAATGAATCCCGGTTGCCAGATAACCCTGCAACCGGATAGCTAATCGAGAAATAACAGAGGTGGCCGAACGTGCCGCCTCTGAAAAACCCGCTGACGGCGAAGGAGGAAGTCGCCTGCCGCGGGAAAACAGACCAATCGTTTCTGTGGAACGGGAGCAATCATGACGTTGGAGTTCAATCAGATACATCGCAACGATCATCTGCCCGGCCGTATCGCCGCAGAGATCGCCCGCGAGATCAATGATTCGAAACTCGGGCCGGGCGACAGGCTGCCAACGGAACATGTTCTGGCAAAAACATTCGGCGTCAGCCGCTCGGTCATTCGCGAGGCGATCGCGCAATTGCGCAACGAGGGTTTTGTCGAAACGCGCCAAGGCGTGGGCGCATTCGTCACCGATCCCCGGCAGCGACTGTCCATTCGCATCGAGCGGTCGCGCCTGAACGATCCGGAAAATTTCCGCGATCTGTTCCAGCTTCGCATGCCGATGGAAATCGAGGCTGCGGGTCTCGCAGCACTCCACCGCAACCCGCAGCAACTGGCGCGTCTGGCGGCCGCACTGGAAAAGATGCGGACGACCGACGACTGGTCGACGGAAGGTGTTGCAGCCGATCTCGACTTTCACCGCATTCTGGCGGAGGCGACGCAGAACGAATATTTCCTGATGTTCCTCGGCTTCATCGCGGAACGCATCAGTTCCGCCATCAACATCGCCTTCTCCCGCGCTGTTTTCGGGGAGATCCTCGAGGTGACGATCGCCGAACATGTGGCGATCTACGAAGCCGTCGAGAAAGCCGATGCGACGGCGGCCAAGGACGCCATGCGCAAGCATCTGCTCGGCGCCGCAAGCCGGGTCAATCTCGAACTGGATATCTTCTGAACGGTAAACAGAGGTACGAGCATGAAAGCTATAAGACAGCTTTCATGCGATCCAGAGGCGAAAGACGATAATTTTGTCCGCGAGGCCGCTAGACTCGTCGCAAAAGTCATACTAAGAAGAATAAGATTAGGTTGTCAGACATCCAGACAATATGACCGCAGGAGGCGGCTGTCGGAGGGCTGAAGGGGAGGATATACATGACCGGTTCAAGGTCCATCGACGCTACCGCTATTTTGCCTGAAGATTTTGAAAGCGCGCTGCTCGTCGGTCGCGTCTGGTCGAAAAGCGAAGGCGGCCCCTGCCCCGTGCTGCTCAAAGGCGGCGTGCTTTACGACCTGACCTCTCTTTCGCCCACCATGTCCGAACTTCTGGAAAAGACGGATCTGGTTGAGCGTCTTGCCGACACCGGCACATTCGTGGCGCTTGGCACGCTTGAGGCCTTTCTGGATGGCTCCGCCGGCGAGCTTCTTGCCCCCAACGACATTCAGGCTGTCAAGGCAGCAGGCGTTACCTTCGCCGACAGCATGCTGGAACGCGTGATCGAAGAGCAGGCCAAGGGCGATCCGCTGCGCGCGCAGGAAATCCGCGGACGATTGGCGCCCGTTCTCGGCGACAATCTCAAGGGACTTGAGGCCGGCTCCGAAAAAGCGGCCGAAGTGAAGAAACTGCTCCAGGAAATGGGCCTCTGGTCGCAATATCTGGAAGTGGGCATCGGCCCGGATGCGGAAATATTCTCCAAGGCGCAGGCCATGGCCTCCGTTGGTTGCGGCGCGCTGATCGGCGTTCACCCGAAATCGCAATGGAACAACCCGGAGCCGGAAGTGGTGCTCGCCATCGCCTCCGACGGCCGCATCGTCGGCGCAACGCTCGGCAACGACGTCAACCTGCGTGATTTTGAAGGCCGCTCCGCCTTGCTTCTCAGCAAGGCGAAAGACAACAACGCATCCTGCGCGATCGGTCCTTTCATCCGCCTGTTTGACGGAAGCTTCACCATCGAAGACGTGAAAAAGGCGCAGATATCGCTTCTGGTCGAGGGTGATGACGGCTTCACCATGACGGGGGCGAGCGCGATGCAGGCGATCAGCCGTACGCCGGAAAACCTCGCCTCCCAGCTCTTGAACCGCAACCATCAATATCCAGATGGTGCCGTCTTTTTCCTTGGTACGATGTTCGCGCCGGTAAAGGACCGCAATGGCCCGGGCCTCGGTTTCACCCACTCCAAGGGCGACCGCGTTGAAATCTCCACGCCCAAGCTCGGCAAGCTGATCAACTGGGTCACGACGACAGACGAATGCCCGGAATGGACATTCGGCACGGCGGCCCTGATGCGCAACCTGGCGAAACGCGGGCTGCTCTAGGCAATCCGGCAAAACTGCATCGCGGTTTTGCCTCAGGCATTGCGAAACCAATAGGTGAAGCATTGACGGCGGTCCCTCGCCGAAAATGCTTCAAATATTCCTTCGGGAGGGGAAATGCAAAAGACCATCAATCTCTTTTACCGGATTCTCGAAGTCATTCTCGTCCTGCTGCTCGCCGGCATGTCGATCATGGTCTTTGTCAACGTCGTCATGCGTTACACGATGAATTCCGGCATCAACATCTCGGAAGAACTGTCGCGATACTTCTTCGTATGGCTGACCTTCATCGGCGCCGTGCTGACCTTCCGTGAAAACAGCCATATGGGCATCGAAACTCTGGTGATGTTCCTGTCGCGCCGCGCCCGCGTCGTCTGCATGATCGCGTCGAACATCATCATTCTGGCCTGTTCCGCCATCTTCTTCTGGGGAACGTGGAAGCAGTCCGGCATCAATGCCAGCATGCATGCTCCCGTCACCAAGCTGTCGATGATCTGGGTCTATGGCATCGGCATGTTCACCGGTGGCCTGATGTTCATCATCGCGCTGGAACGCCTGTACCGTTACTTGACGGGCCGCGTGACAGAGGACGAAATCGCCCAGTTCGCGGGCGAGAACCTGACGATCGAACAGCTTTCGGAGCGCTGATACTATGACACTTCTCGTTTTTGTCGGCTCTCTTCTAGGAGCCATGGCGATTGGCGTTCCCGTCGCTTTCTCGCTGATGTTCTGTGGCGTCGTGCTCATGTGGTACATGGACATGTTCAACACCCAGATCATCGCTCAGAACATGATTTCGGGCGCGGACACCTTTACGCTGCTCGCCATCCCTTTCTTCATTCTGGCTGGTGAGTTGATGAATTCAGGCGGTCTTTCCCGCCGCATCATCGACTTTGCAATCGCGCTCGTCGGCCATATCAGGGGCGGTCTCGGCATCGTGGCGATCGTCGCGGCCATCATCATGGCCAGCATCTCCGGTTCGGCCGCAGCCGATACTGCAGCCCTTGCCGCAATCCTCATCCCGATGATGGCGAAGGCCGGTTACAATATTCCGCGTTCCGGTGGCCTTATCGCCGCAGGCGGCATCATCGCCCCGGTCATTCCGCCGTCCATGGCCTTCATCGTCTTCGGTGTCGCTGCCAACGTCTCGATCACACAGCTGTTCCTCGCGGGTATCGTTCCCGGCATTCTGATGGGCATTTCGCTGATCATTGCCTGGCTGATCGTGGTCCGAAAGGACAACGTCCAGCCGCTGCCAAGAACCAGTGCCAAGGAACGTCTGGTTGTCACCGCTCGCGCGGGCTGGGCGCTCGGCATGCCGGTCATCATTCTCGGCGGCATCAAGGCGGGCATCATGACGCCGACGGAAGCTGCCGTCGTCGCGGCAGCTTACGCACTCTTCGTCGGCATGGTGATCTACCGCGAACTGAAGCCGGCGGATCTGTTCCACGTTCTTCTGCGCGCCGCCAAAAGCACCTCCATCATCATGTTCCTCGTCTGCGCCGCGCTCGTTTCCGCCTGGCTCATCACGGCTGCGAACATTCCGAACGAAATCGCAGGCTATATCGAACCGCTGATCGATCGCCCGATGCTTCTGATGGTCGTCATCATGGTGCTGGTCTTCGTTGTCGGAACCGCGCTCGACCTGACGCCGACCATTCTGATCCTGACGCCTGTTCTGATGCCCATCATCAAGCAGGCGGGCATCGACCCAGTCTATTTCGGCGTTCTCTTCATCGTCAACAACGCCATCGGCCTGATTACCCCTCCGGTAGGCGTCGTGCTGAACGTCGTCAGCGGCGTCGGGCGCATCCCGCTCGGCAAGGTCACGATCGGCGTCTGGCCGTTCCTCGTCGCCGAAACCATCGTTCTGGCGCTGCTCGTGATTTTCCCGGAAATCGTCATGGTTCCGTTGCAGTACCTTCGTTAATCGATACTTTTCTCGACAACAATCCAAGGGAGGATATTATGAGAAAGCTTCTTCTGACCACTACGGCGATCGCTTTTGCGGTCGGCGCTGCAGCACCGGCAATGGCTGAATTCAAAAGCCGCAACATCCGTCTCTCGAACGGCATCAACCAGGATCACCCGGTTGGCAACGGCGTCAAGGCCATGCAGGCCTGCCTCGATGAAAAGTCCGGCGGCAAGCTGAAGCTGACCGCATTCTGGGGCGGCGCTCTCGGCGGCGACCTTCAGGCGACGCAGGCCCTGCGCTCCGGCGTTCAGGAAGCGGTCGTGACGTCTTCGTCGCCGCTCGTCGGCCTGATCCCGTCGCTCGGCGTCTTCGACCTGCCGTTCCTCTTTGCCAACGACAAGGAAGCCGATGCCGTGATGGACGGCACCTTCGGCGACATGATGAACAAGAAGCTGGAAGAACAGGGCCTCGTAAACCTGGCTTACTGGGAAAACGGCTTCCGCAACCTGTCGAACTCCAAGCATGCCGTGAACAAGTGGGAAGACTTCTCCGGCCTCAAGGTTCGCGTGATGCAGAACAACATCTTCCTCGACACCTTCCAGAACCTCGGTGCCAATGCGACGCCGATGGCTTTCGGCGAAGTGTTCTCGGCGCTTGAAACCAACGCGATCGACGCACAGGAAAACCCCTATGTAACGATCGACACCTCCAAGTTCTACGAGGTGCAGAAGTACATCACCGAGACGAACCACGCCTACACACCGTTCCTCTTCCTCTTCTCCAAGCCGATCTTCGACAGCTACTCGCCCGAAGAACAGACGGCCCTGCGTGAATGCGCAGTCGTCGGCCGTGACGAAGAGCGTAAGGTCATCCGCGAACTGAACCAGAAGTCGCTGGAGAAGATCAAGGCTGCCGGTCTCGAAGTGAACACGCTGTCTCCGGAAGAACAGACCCGTATTCGCGAGAAGTCGATGGTCGTCTACGAAAAGCACAAGGCTGAAATCGGCGCTGACGTCGTTGACGCCGTTCTGGCGGACCTGAAGAAGATCCGCGGCCAGTAATCCTGTCAGGATAGAATTGAAAACACCCGGAGGTTCGCCTCCGGGTGTTTTTGTTTATGGACACGACAGCTAAGAAAAAAGGCTGCCGAAGCAGCCTTTCTCAATATGGTCGACCGTCAGGAGGCGGCCAGCCGGTTCTGCCGGTTGGCGATGAGATCCTCGACCACTGCCGGATCGGCGAGTGTAGATGTATCCCCCAGCGCACCGAAATCATCCTCGGCGATTTTCCGCAGGATGCGCCGCATGATCTTGCCGGAACGGGTCTTGGGCAGACCCGGCGCGAACTGGATCTTGTCGGGCGTCGCAACCGGCCCGATCTCGTTGCGCACGTGCTTTATAAGCTCCTCGCGCAGCGCATAATCGCCATTCTGCCCGGCCATCAGCGTGACATAACAATAGATGCCCTGACCCTTGATGGGGTGCGGATAACCGACCACGGCCGCTTCCGAAACCTGGTGATGCGATACCAGCGCCGATTCCACCTCGGCTGTGCCGAGGCGGTGGCCGGAAACGTTCAGCACGTCATCGACGCGGCCGGTGATCCAATAGTAGCCATCCTCATCGCGCCGGCAGCCGTCGCCAGTGAAGTACTTGCCCTTGTAGGTCGAGAAATAGGTGTCGATAAAGCGCTGGTGATCGCCATAGACGGTTCGCGACTGGCCCGGCCAGCTATCGATGATGCAGAGATTGCCGTCGGCCGGCCCTTCCAGCACATTGCCTTCAGCATCGACAAGCTGCGGCTGCACGCCGAAGAATGGCCGTGTCGCCGAACCCGGCTTCAGATCGGTCGCGCCCGGCAACGGCGATATCAGAATACCGCCAGTTTCCGTCTGCCACCAGGTATCAACAATCGGGCTCTTGTCCTCGCCGACCACATGGTAATACCACTCCCATGCTTCCGGATTGATCGGCTCGCCGACCGTTCCAAGCAGCCGCAGGCTGTCGCGCGACGAGCGCGTGACGAACTGGTCGCCCGCCCCCATCAGCGATCGGAGCGCCGTCGGCGCGGTATAGAAGATATTGACTTTATGTTTGTCGATAACTTCCCAGAAACGACCCTGATCCGGGAAGTTGGGAACACCCTCGAACATCAGCGTCGTCGCACAATTCGCAAGCGGCCCATAGACAATATAAGAATGTCCGGTAACCCAGCCGACATCGGCCGTACACCAGAAGACCTCGCCATCCTTGTAGTCGAAGACATATTCATGCGTCATCGACGTATAGACGAGGTAACCACCCGTCGTGTGCAGAACGCCCTTGGGCTTACCGGTGGAACCTGATGTGTAGAGGATGAACAGCGGATCTTCCGCTCGCATCTTCGCCGGTGGGCAATCCGGTTTCACCGTGGCGATTTCCTGATGGTACCAGATATCGCGGCCTGGCGCCCAGCCGGTCTTGCCGCCCGTGCGGCGCACGACAAGAACCTTGTTGACGATGACATATTGCTTGGCGGCGATATCGATCGCCTTGTCGGTGTTTTCCTTGAGCGGGATCGGCTTGCCGCCGCGCACGCCTTCATCGCAGGTGATGACGAAGGTTGATTCACAGTCGACGATACGGCCGGCCAGCGCTTCCGGCGAGAAGCCGCCAAAGACGACGGAATGCACGGCACCGATGCGGGCACAGGCAAGCATGGCATAGGCCGCCTCGGGGATCATCGGCATGTAGATGGTGACGCGGTCGCCCTTCTTGACGCCGTGCTTCTTCAGCACATTGGCCAGACGGCAGACATAATCGTAGAGCTGGTTATAGGTGATCTTCTTGTCGATATAGGGATTGTCGCCTTCCCAGATGATCGCCGTGCGCTCGCCATGCGTCTTCAGATGCCTGTCGATACAGTTATAGGAGACGTTGGTCAGGCCGTCCTCGAACCACTTGATCGGCACTCTTCCCTTGAAGGAGGTGTTCTTGACCTTGGTATAGGGCTTGAACCAGTCGATCCGCCGGCCATGCTTGTCCCAGAATTTTTCGGGGTTCTCGACGCTCTCCTGATACCATTTCTGGTAACGCTCATTGTCGATGAGCGTCCGGGCTTTTGCCGATTTGAGCACCGGGTAGATTTTGGCAGACATGAACTCCTCCTGGAACCAGATATAGCTAGATATGCGTGGCCTTGAGACTCCCACCTCAGGCATGTGTTGAATTCATAGCAGTTCAAATGCACACGGCAATTAGACAAAGGCATTTGTTTCGCAAAGAATTGCAATTATGATGCAATCCAGTTATAGAGCGCCAATTATCCCGGAAATCAGTGGTTGATACCACGCCCGCGACCCCGGCGCGGACGGACAGAAGGACTGTATCTATGGCTCAACAATTGCTCATGCCAAAAGCTACGGCTGTATGGCTGGTTGACAACACCGCGCTGTCGTTCGATCAGATCGCCACGTTCTGCAAACTGCATCCGCTCGAAGTCAAGGCAATTGCCGACGGTGAAGCCGCGCAGGGCATCAAGGGTCTGGATCCGATAGCGACCGGACAGCTTTCCCGCGACGAGATCGCCCGCGCTGAAGGCAATCCCAACCACAAGCTCAAGCTTTCCGAGCCGAAGGTCCGTGTGCCTGAATCCAAGCGCCGTGGCCCGCGCTACACGCCGGTTTCCAAGCGCCAGGATCGTCCGAACGCCATTCTCTGGCTGGTTCGTAACCATCCGGAACTGAAGGATGCGCAGATTTCGCGCCTCGTCGGCACCACCAAATCCACCATCGAGCAGATCCGCGACCGTACCCACTGGAACTCGGCCAACCTGACCCCGATGGACCCGGTAACGCTTGGCCTCTGCAGTCAGATCGATCTCGACCTCGAAGTCGAACGCGCATCGCGCGGCCGCCCGCTGCCGACCGCAGAAGAGCTTGGCAACACGCTGCAGCCGGCAACGGCGACGGAAGGTCTGGACTACAGCTTCCAGCGCGAAGAAGAAGAAAAGCAGATCGACGCGGACGCCGTCTTCAAGAAGCTCAGCTCGCTGAAATCGGCACCGAAGGACGAAGACGAGGACGATCACTACTGATCGAAAGTCTTTCCGTTTATGAAAACCCGGCCGCTGTGCCGGGTTTTTTGTTTTCAGAGCCTACCGCGCGCCGAAGATTGCCGAGCCGACGCGCACGCTGGTGGCGCCGAATTCTATCGCCGTCTCGAAATCGCCGGACATGCCCATGGAAAGCTTCTCAAGGCCGCATTGTTTGGCAAGCTTCGCCAGAAGCGCGAAATGCGGGCCGGGATTTTCCTCAGCCGGCGGAATGCACATCAATCCCTCGACCGGCAATTTCAGCTCGTCCCGGCAAAAAGCCACGAAAGCGACTGTCTCGCGCGGATCGATGCCCGCCTTCTGCGGCTCAAGCCCGGTATTGACCTGAACATAAAAACGAAGGCTGCGCCCCTGTTTGCCGCATTCCTCGGAAAGCGCACGGGCGATCTTTTCCCGGTCAATGCTCTGCACGACATCGAACAGCGCAACGGCATCCGCCGCCTTGTTGGATTGCAGCGGACCGATCAGGTGCAGCTCGATGTCAGGTGTCTTCTCTTTCAGCGCGGGCCACTTGCCCTGCGCTTCCTGCACGCGGTTCTCGCCGAACACGCGCTGACCGCTGTCGATCACCGGCTGGATCTCTTCCGCTTCGAACGTCTTCGAAACGGCGACGAGGGTAACATCCGCCGCCTTGCGGCCGGACTTTTCCGCTGTCTCCGCTATGCGCTGCCTGACATCCTCAAGACGTGCTTCGATTTCCATCACAGGACCTTTATTTGAACCATTCTGAACGCTAACTAGACGCCGATTGCCTTGATGCCAAGCGGCTTTAGCACCATTTGAGGAACGCTGGCCAAGATTGAACGCCCGAACGTCCCGCCAAACTTGACGCCCCGGTCGTTTCATGGTGAAGGTCAGCGCAAATTTTTCCCCTCGATACCCGGAATTCTAAACAATGGCCATCGAACGTTACAATCCTCGCGACGCCGAGCCGCGCTGGCAGCAGAAATGGAACGAAGACAAGGTTTTCGTAACCGACAACAGCGATCCGCGTGAGAAGTATTACGTTCTTGAGATGTTTCCCTACCCGTCGGGACGCATTCACATGGGTCACGTCCGCAACTACGCCATGGGCGACGTCGTCGCCCGTTACAAGCGCGCGCGCGGCTTCAACGTTCTGCACCCGATGGGCTGGGACGCCTTTGGCATGCCTGCCGAAAACGCTGCGATGCAGAACAAGGTCCACCCGAAAGACTGGACCTACCAGAACATCGCCACCATGCGCGACCAGCTGAAATCCATGGGCCTGTCGCTGGACTGGACTCGTGAATTCGCGACCTGCGATGTGGAATATTACCATCGTCAGCAGGCGCTGTTTGTCGACTTCATGGAAAAGGGTCTGGTCTACCGCAAGCAGTCCAAGGTCAACTGGGACCCGGTCGACCATACGGTTCTGGCCAATGAGCAGGTGATCGACGGCCGCGGCTGGCGTTCCGGCGCGCTGGTCGAACAGCGCGAATTGACGCAATGGTTCTTCCGCATCACCGATTTCAGCCAGGATCTGCTGGATGAGCTGGACACGCTGGACCAGTGGCCGGAAAAAGTGCGGCTGATGCAGAAGAACTGGATCGGCCGCTCCGAAGGCCTGTCGCTGCGCTGGCAGACCGTTGCTGGCACAGTGCCGGAAGGCTTTTCCGACATCACCGTTTATACGACGCGTCCCGACACCCTGTTCGGCGCATCCTTCCTGGCAATCGCCGCCGATCATCCGCTGGGGAGAGAGCTGTCGGAGAAGAACGCTGATATTGCCGAGTTCTGCGACGAATGCCGCCGCCATGGCACGTCTCTCGCAGCGCTGGAAACGGCGGAAAAGAAGGGTATCGATACTGGCGTTAAGGTCGTGCATCCGCTGGACCCGACGTGGGAACTGCCGGTCTATGTCGCCAACTTCGTGCTGATGGACTATGGCACCGGCGCAATCTTCGGCTGCCCCTCGGGCGACCAGCGCGATCTGGATTTCGCACGCAAATACGATCTGCCTGTTGTGGCCGTCGTTGCGCCGGAAGGTCCCGACGCTGCCAGCTTCACCATTGACGACATCGCCTTCACCGATGATGGCGTGATGATCAACTCCGGCTTTCTGAACGGCATGAACACGACCGATGCCTTTGAGGCGGTCGTGCAGAAACTCTCTGCCCAGACGCTGGGCAACACGCCGCAGGCCGAGCGCAAGGTCAATTTCCGCCTGCGCGACTGGGGCATTTCCCGCCAGCGTTACTGGGGTTGCCCGATCCCCGTCATCCATTGCGAAGTCTGCGGCGTGGTGCCGGTTCCGAAAAAGGACCTGCCGGTCAAGCTGCCGGACGACGTGACCTTCGACGTGCCCGGCAACCCGCTGGACCGGCACCCCACATGGCGTCACGTTGCCTGCCCGCAATGCGGCCATGACGCGCGTCGCGAAACCGACACGATGGACACCTTCGTCGATTCCAGCTGGTATTACACCCGCTTTACCGCGCCGTGGGAAGACCAGCCGACCGACCCGAAGGTCGCCAACCACTGGCTGC
Source organism: Rhizobium sp. AN73 (assembly GCF_030757975.1). NCBI lineage: Bacteria > Pseudomonadati > Pseudomonadota > Alphaproteobacteria > Hyphomicrobiales > Rhizobiaceae > Rhizobium > Rhizobium sp. AN73. Next base: position 2,681,549 of record NZ_JARWME010000002.1, on the reverse strand, counting down.
CCGTCGATCAGTATATCGGCGGCATCGAGCATGCCATTCTGCATTTGCTCTATTCGCGCTTCTTCACCCGCGCCATGCGCGAGACCGGCCATGTCGGCGTCAAGGAGCCCTTCAAGGGCCTGTTCACGCAGGGCATGGTGGTGCACGAGACCTACAGCCACGGTGAAGGCACCGGCCGCGAATGGGTGGCGCCCGCCGACCTGCGCATCGAAGAGACGGACGGCGCCCGCCGGGCATTCCTCCTGTCCTCCGGCGCGGAAGTGAAGATCGGCTCGATCGAGAAGATGTCGAAGTCGAAAAAGAACGTGGTCGACCCTGACGATATCATTGCATCCTACGGGGCGGATACCGCACGCTTCTTCGTTCTGTCGGACTCTCCGCCCGATCGCGACGTCATCTGGTCCGAAGCCGGTGTGGAGGGCTCAAACCGCTTCGTTCAGCGCGTCTGGCGCATCATCGGCGAAGTCGCCAATGAGCTGAAGAGTGTCACGCCGAAGCCCGCGAGCGAGGGTGAAGGCCTGGTAGCCTCCAAGGCGGCCCACAAGACACTGAAGGCCGTTCAAGAGGATCTGGACAAGCTCGCCTTCAACAAGGCGATCGCCCGTATTTACGAACTGGTCAACGCGCTCGCAGCCCCGCTTGCCGATGTTGCGGCCGGCGGCAAGCCTGAAGACGTCAAGGCGGCGGCACGCGATGCGGTCGAAATCCTCATCCGCATCATCGCCCCCATGACGCCACATCTGGCGGAAGAATGCTGGTCGGCGCTGGGCAACGAGGGTCTCGTCGCCCAAACGCCATGGCCAACCTTCGTGGCTTCGCTGGTCGAAGAAAACGATGTGGTCATGCCCGTTCAGGTCAACGGCAAGAAGCGCGGTGAATTGACAATCGCGCGCGATGCGGATCAAGATGCGGTCCGAGCGGCTGCCCTTGCGCTGGATGCCGTCAAATCCATTCTTGCCGGTGGCGAGCCCAAAAAAGTCATCGTGGTTCCGCAGAGGATTGTGAACATTGTTGTCTGACGTTTTTTCGAGATGGAGCCGCGTTGCGGCAGCAATTTCCGTCGTGATGATGGCCGGGCTTCTGGCTGGCTGCCAGGTGCGCCCGCTTTATGGCGAGGCGTCTGGAACCAAGGAGAGGCTGGCGGCTGTCAGCGTTTCGAATGCCGGTGACCGCATAACGCAGGAAGTGCGCAACCAGTTGATCTTTCTGATGTCCGGCGGCGCGGGCGAACCGGCCACTGCTCAGTACAACGTCAAGATATCCGTAAGCTCGAGCGCCACTTCCACGGAAGTCGAGAACTACGACCTGACGACCCGCACCAACAACAACTACAACGGCCCTTATCCCGGCCGCGTGGTGATGAATGGCAATTACGTTCTGACGCGCATTTCCGACGGCCAGATCCTGCGCTCCGCACGGCGCAACGTCACCGCGCAGGTGGATCTGCCACAGCAGGAGTTTGCCAAGATCAGGGCGATCCGCGACGCAGAAAACCGGGCGGCCCGCGAACTGGCTGAAATCATCCGCACCGATATCGCCGCCACTCTCGGCCGCTGAGAGCCGCGGCGGTGACGGAGATAAAATCGCATGAATTTGAGCGCTTCGCCGAAAATCCGGCGGAGCGCTTTCGCATTTTCGTGCTCTACGGCCCGGATCGCGGCCTCGTATCGGAGCGAGCCAGCTTCATTGCCAAAAGGACCGGCATCGATCCCGATGACGCCTTCGCATCACTGAAGCTTAACGCATCCGACCTGCAGGGTGATCCCGGTCGCCTTCTCGACGAGGTAAACGCTATCGGCCTTTTCGGCGGCGAAAAACTCGTCTGGGTCAAAAGTGCTTCGGCTGAAAAGGCGCTGGTGGATGCTCTCCAGATTCTGGCCGAGAGGCCACCCGAAGCGAGCTTCCTCATCATCGAGGCAGGCGATATCAAAAAAGGCACCGGGCTGCGCAAGATCGCAGAGCCCGCACGCTCGATCGCGGCAATCCCCTGTTATGCGGACGACGCCCGTTCGTTGAATGCGTTGATTGATCAGGAACTGTCCGCTGACAATCTGCGCATTGCTCCGGCCGCACGGCAGAGATTGATCGACCAGTTGGGCGGCGATCGTATTGCCTCGCGCAACGAGATCCGCAAGCTGGCGCTCTACTGCCGGGGCGCCGACGTGATCGAAGAAGACGATGTGCTGGCGATCATCGGCGATGCCAGTACGGTTTCGGCTGATGACGCTGTCGATGCCATCCTGAAGGGTGACAGAAACGCCTTTTTCCACGCGACCCAGAAGATCGTTTCGTCGAAGACGCCGATTTTTCTTGTGCTTCAGGGGTGCCTCAAGCAATTCCAGCTGCTGGACCAGATGCGGGCCGAAATGGACGAGAAAAAACAGCAGGCCGGGCAGGTCATGCAGACACTCGGACGCCACATCCATTTTCGCAGAAAGCCGGTCATCGAACGCGCACTGCGGACCTGGCAGCCGGCAGCGATCGCCCGCGAGATGAACCGTCTGCAAGCCGCCATATTGCAAAGCCGCCAGCGGCAAAGCCTGGAAGACAGTGTCGCGCTTTTGACGTTGCTGTCGACCACCTTGCAATCCGGCCGCGGCGGATAGCTGGCTGAAGGTCAGCAAAAAGCCCTCGTGCTTACGCTGCGAGGGCTTTTAAAATTACGGCATAAAAGACACCGGGGTGTCGGAAACTCAGTCGCCCTGACCGGGCTCGGCGGAGAAATAAAGCTCCAGCTTGCCTGTCACGCCGTCCATTTCCTTGGCTTCCGGCATGGGGTCACGCTTTATCGTGATATTCGGCCAGATCGCCGCATATTCCGTATTGAGCTTCAGCCATTTGTCGAGACCCGGCTCCGTGTCGGGCTTGATCGCTTCGGCAGGACATTCCGGTTCGCACACACCACAATCGATGCATTCGTCAGGATTGATGGCGAGGAAATTTTCACCCTCGTAAAAGCAGTCGACGGGGCAAACCTCAACGCAATCGGTATATTTGCAGCGAATGCAATTGTCGGTCACGACATATGTCATGATGAACTCCAGAATATGCAGGCCGGGTCTGTGGGCTTCGGAACACAAGCCGTCGCCCGGAATTCAGACAGGGCAATTTTGCAAGTGAGGTAATGCCTTTGCCTTCAGATAGCAAGGATAAACAATTCTGAAAAACGGGTATGACTTGGAGGTTTATTCTATTCTTTGCTTCCGTCGCTGTCCGACAGAAACTTGTCGATCGCCCGGCGCTCCTTTTTGGTCGGGCGGCCGGTGCCCGGCTGGCGTATCGCCTGCTCAAGGGGGCTAAAACGGTCGGAGGGCTCGCGTGGCGGCGTCAGGTCGTCGTAGAGAAGTCTGGCTTCCTCGTAGGGTCCACGCCGCTCACCCCCGGATTTGACGACGAGCACCTTGTCCATGCGCTCGAAACCGATATCGAGCCTGTCTCCCGCCTTCACCATATGGCTGGGCTGGCGGATGCCGACACCGTTGACCTTGACCTTACCCGACTGAATGTAGCTCTGGGCAAGTGAACGGGATTTGGCCATGCGGGCAAAGAACAGCCACTTGTCCAGACGCTGACGCGTGCTTTCGAGTGGCTGTTCGTTGCTCCCCATAGCTTACTTCTTCAGCTGCTCCTTGAGAGCAGCGAGCTTTGCGAAGGGCGAATCCGGATCGATCGGCTTTTCCTTACGCGGCGGCTTGGCTTCGAAACGCTGCTGACCCTGCGGTTTCCCACCACGATCGTTACGGTCCGGCCTGTCCTTGCGCTCCCCGCGATCCTGACGATCATTGTTGCGGTTGTTGCCACGGTCGGGACGTCCGCCATCACGCTTGCGTTCGCCTTCACCGCCTCGATTGGCAGCTTCGCGATTTGCTCCGTCACGATTGTCGCGACGGCCTTCGCCGCGACGTTCACCCTGCTCGCGTGGTGCCTGATCGCGACCCTCGCCACGGCCTTGATCGCGATTGCCGGGACGACGGTTTTCGCCACGCTGGTTTTCGTTGCGACCACCCGGACGCCACAACAGAACAGGCTTCGGCTCGGTAGCCTCAGTGCTCTCTGCGGACACGACCTCGCTTGCGACAACCTCTTCGCTGACGGCTTCCGCAACCGGAGCTTCCTCAGCGGTTTCGGTCTCCACAACAGCCGCTGCCTCGGAGACCTGCTCTTCGGAAGCCGGTTCATCCTGCTCGGTCTCTGCGCTCTCGTCTTCCGTTACCGCTTCAGAAGCGGCAGGAGCCGCAGCACCGGTCTGGCTGGCGAGGAAGGTCTGAGCCTCTTCCGCCGTTACCTGATCGGCACGGTAACCGAGGCCCTTGAGGATTTCTTCCATGTCGTCGAGCGTTGCGCCGAGAATGGAAAGCATCGCGGTCGTCGTCGTGAAACGGCGGCCGTCATAAGCGCCTTCCGGACGCGGCTGCTGGCCGGGTTTCCACTGCAACAGCGGACGGATGAGATCGGCCAGACGCTCGAGAATGTCGATACGCACGGCGCGCTTTCCGAGGAAACGGAAACCGGCGAGCTTGTAGAACATCCGCTCGAAGGTGGGGTCCGTCACAACAGAGGTGCGGCCGGCGGCAAGCACCGGAATGAGATCGCCATAACCCGGCTTGCCGAGACCATCGTTCTTCAGCGCCCAGAGCAACGTGACAAGCTCCGCCGGAGCGGGTTTCAGAAGCGCGGGCAGGAAGACGTGATAGGCACCGAAACGCACGCCGTAACGGCGCATGGAGGCACGGGCGTCCTGATCCAGAGACTTTACGTCTTCGGTGACGTCGCGGCGGAAGAGAACGCCAAGATTTTCGACCAGCTGGAACGCCAGGCCCTTTGCCAAACCCTGAAGGTCTTCGGCGCGCGAAATATCGTCCAGCGGCTTCAGCACGGTCGCAATCTGGTGATTGACGAAACGTTCGACGCGCGCCAGCGCATGATCACGGGCATTTCCGCTCAACTGCTCGTCGGCGAACAGGATCACGCGCGGCTTCATGATATTGTCGCCTGCCGAAAGGCGGGCCACCGGCTCGCCCAACCAGCGAACCAGACCATCGGAGCTCAAAGCGAGATCACCGTTTCCACTGGCGTGCAGACGCGCGGCACGCGCCTCGTATTCGAGCGCGAGCGCCTTCTGCGCCGCAGCCTGCACGGCCTTCTGATCCGGCCCTTCCATTCCCGGCACCGGCGTGAACCGGAACCCGGCCAACTGGCCGACGTGATGTCCTTCTACAAAGACATCACCATTTACACTGATTTCAGCTTCAAGCATCGTATTCTCTCTCAGGCGCCTCATGAGCACAGATGTCCTGCGATCAACAAAGCGTTTCGTCAACCTTTCATGTAGAGCATCGGACAATCGATCTTCGATTTCCCGCGTCTTTTCTTGCCAGTGTGTCGGATCGGCAAGCCATCCTGGGCGGTTCGATACATAAGTCCATGTTCTGATCTGCGCAATCCTTGCAGACAAGGTATCGATCTCTCCATCGGTACGATCGGCACGACGCACCTGTTCGCCCATGAAATCTTCGTTCACCGTGCCACGTTTTACCAGATCGAAATAGAGCGTTGAGATCAGATCCGCATGTTGAGCGGGCGCAATGCGGCGATAATCGGGAAGCGCACACGCCTCCCAGAGTTTTTCAACCCGTGCATCCGTCGTCGTCACGTCGATGATCTCAGGGTAACGCGACAAATATTCGAGCGCCTGCTGGTCGATCGCCGGCAAGGCCCGTGAAAGCCCCTGGATCGCCGGAGCAGCATCAAGGCTCAGGCGCAGATTGGCGATGGAGGAAAAATCGAAATTTTTCGTCCGCCATTGCAGCACCTTTACCGAATCGAACTGATGGGTCTCGATGCGCTCCACCAGCTCGTCGTCAAATGGATCGACGCGCCCCGTCACACCAAAAGTGCCATCGCGAAGATGGCGACCGGCGCGACCGGCAATCTGGCCGATCTCGCCCGGATTGAGATTACGGAACTGGTAACCGTCGAATTTGCGGTCCTGCGCGAAGGCAACATGATCGACATCGAGGTTGAGGCCCATGCCGATGGCATCCGTCGCCACGAGATATTCAACGTCGCCCGATTGGTAGAGCCCCACCTGGGCATTGCGCGTGCGCGGCGAAAGCGCGCCCATCACCACGGCGGCACCACCGCGCTGGCGGCGCACCAATTCGGCAATGGCATAGACCTCTTCCGCCGAAAAGGCGACGATTGCCGTGCGTTGCGGCAGGCGGGTTATCTTCTTCTGGCCCGCATAAAAAAGCTGAGACAGGCGCGGCCGCTCGACCACGGTAATTCCCGGCAGCAGCTTTTCGAGGATCGGGCGCATCGTACCGGCGCCGAGAAGCAGCGTTTCTTCTCGCCCGCGCAAGTGCAGCACGCGGTCGGTGAAAATATGCCCGCGCTCCAGATCGCCGGCCAGTTGCACTTCGTCGATTGCGACGAAAGCGGCCGTCGTCTCGCGCGGCATGGCTTCCACCGTGCAGACGGAATATTTGGCTTTTGGGGGTGAGATTTTCTCTTCGCCGGTAATCAGCGCCACATTCGGCGCGCCCACCTTTTCGACAAGACGGGTATAGACCTCGCGCGCCAGAAGACGCAACGGTAGGCCGATGACACCGTTGCCATGCGCCACCATCCGCTCGATTGCGTAATGGGTCTTGCCGGTATTGGTGGGGCCGAGAACGGCCGTGACACCGCGGCCGCTCAGGATCATGGGGCGAAAATTCAACGTACTATCCGCGAATCGACTTCATCTGCTTGCCGTGCCGCCCACAATCGCTGAATGCGGGCCGCACGCATCACACACATGGCAATGCCCGCCGACAAAGGCAATAGGCCTCGCCCGCAAACTGACATGAGGTATTTGCTTAGCCGAATTTTCCCTAAAGATTCAAATGGTTGAGTAAATAAAAAGAATCCGGCGAAACCGAGATCGATTCGGATACGGAACAGTCTGCGAACGAATCGAATACGAATCGCTGACTCGACGGGATTCAGCTTTTGTTCTCCGCAACATCTGGTTGGCAAATGCACGCGCCATACCAGATTGTGAATCCGGATAAGTCCTTGGCCGGATTCAGCTTTGCGGCACCGTCTTCCGGCGGAAAATGCCGGAATCGGCTGTCAAGCGGCAATCACAGGAGTTAGAGCGCCTCGCCGGCAAGCAGGCGCGGCGCGCCCGCATCCGTCGTGCCGGCGGCCTGACCGATGAAATAGGATTTCAGACCCGGCAAACGATCGACCACACCCAGGCCGAGATCGCGCATGATGCGAATGGGACCGACATCGTTGGAGAAAAGCCGGTTCAGCACATCGGTCGTCACGCCCATCCGCAACGTGTCGAAACGCCGCCAGGACTGGTAACGCTCGAGAACATTGAGAGAGCCGATATCGAGACCGAGCCGGTCTGCCTCGACCACGGTTTCGGCCAGCGCCGCAACGTCCTTGAAGCCGAGATTGAGGCCTTGGCCCGAGATCGGGTGAATTCCATGCGCGGCATCGCCGGCCAGCGCGAAACGCGGCGCGACGAAGGAGCGCGCCAGTGTCAAGCCCAGCGGAAAGGCGCGGCGGGGACCGACGGGACGGACAGGGCCGAGCTTGTGGCCGAACCGGCGCTCAAGTTCTTCCTCAAACACCAGATCATCGGCAGCCACCAGCCGGTCGGCATCGGCCGTGCGCTCGGTCCAGACAAGCGACGACCGGTTTCCCTTGAGAGGCAGGACGGCAAAAGGCCCCGACGGCAGGAAATGTTCCTCCGCGCAGCCTTCATGCGGCCGCTCGTGTTCAACGGTCGTGACGATACCGGACTGATCGTAATTCCAGTGCACGGTCTTTATGCCCGCCATATCCCGCAAGGCCGAGCGGACGCCGTCGCAGGCGATGAGCAACCGCGCTTCGAGCGACGAGCCGTCGGAAAGGGCAATGGCCGTCGATTGCGGGCCGGCGGTAAAGCCGGAAACACTGAGACCGTGGCGGATCTCGACGCCGAGGCGCTCGCACAGGCCTCGCAACGCACCGACCATAGCAACGTTCGGAACCATGTGAGCAAAGGGCCTGCCCTCTTCCACCGCGCCATCGAATGTCAGAAACACCGGGCGAACCGGATCGGCTGTCTTCGGATCGGTGACGATCATCTTGTGGATCGGCTGGGCTTCCGGCTCAATTTCGTTCCAGATGCCGAAAACGTCGAGCATGCGCGTGGCCGCCGCAATAATGGCGGAAGCACGGACGTCCTTCTTCCAGACATCCTCTGGAGCGGCCTCAACCACCTGCACATTCAGATGTCCGGCTGCCTGCTTAATTGCGACAGCAACGGAAAGACCGACATAACCGCCGCCTGCCACCACCACGTCCAGCATCGCGCTTCTCCTCAAATCTTGTGCACGCATCATTGGCGCACTATAGACCATGTGACGTCTTCCTACAGCCGGAGCAGGCCGAAAAAATGTCGCATCCTTCGCAAACGTCAGACCCGATGGCCAATCTGATCTCCACACTCGATCTCGAGAAGCTGGAGGAAAACCTGTTTCGGGGCGAAAGCCCGCAAATCGGCTGGCAGCGCGTCTTCGGCGGCCAGGTCATTGCCCAGGCCCTGATCGCGGCGCAACGAACCGTGGATGACGACCGCTTCGTGCATTCGCTACATTCCTATTTCATGCGCCCCGGCGATCCGCTGGTGCCCATTCTCTACCAGGTCGAGCGCATTCGCGATGGCGCGAGCTTCTGCACCCGGCGCGTGGTCGCCATCCAGCATGGCAAGGCGATCTTTTCCATGTCGGCGTCGTTCCAGATCGTCGAGGACGGCTTTAACCATCAGATAAAAATGCCTGATGTGACGCCGCCCGAAAAGCTGATGAGCGAAGAACAGATGCAGGCGGCCTTCCTCGCCAACGCACCCGCCTCGATCCGCAAATACTGGAGCAACAAGCGCCCGATCGAGATAAGGCCGGTTTCGCTGACCCATTATATTTCGAAAGAAAAGCTGGAACCGCAGCAGGATATCTGGGTTCGCGCCGTCGGCGATGTACCGGACAATGCGCATTTCCAGTCGGCCATTCTCGCCTATCTGTCGGACATGACCTTGCTCGACACATCACTCTACGCCCATGGAACGACGATCTTCGATCCGTCCATTCAGGTGGCGAGCCTCGATCATGCCATGTGGTTCCACCGCCCCTGCCGGTTGGACGACTGGCTGCTCTACACGCAGGATAGCCCCAGCGCCTCGGGAGCGCGCGGTTTGACCCGTGGCAATATTTTCACCAGACAGGGTGAACTCGTCGCCTCCGTGGCGCAGGAAGGTTTGATCCGCAAAAGGGCAAATGATTAAATAATGCGCTTTTTTCAAAAATCGCACATTTAATAGACGAAAATTTCGCGGCCCAGTGCCCCTTTTTCAGACGCTTGTCATATAAATTTTATATTTCAATAACTTAGAAGCCACATCAAAACTGGCACGCCCTTTGAATGTATGTCCGTAGTCGCTGTTACTGATCTGCCAGCGCGAGGAGAGTCGGCTCCGTGCCGAGGACAAACAAAGGATGGGAAACCAGATGAAAATTGTGATGGCCATTATCAAGCCGTTCAAGCTGGATGAAGTGCGCGAAGCGCTTACCGGCGTCGGCATCCAAGGCCTGACCGTGACCGAGGTAAAGGGTTACGGACGCCAGAAGGGGCATACCGAGATTTATCGCGGCACGGAATATGCGGTGAGCTTTCTTCCCAAACTGAAGATCGAGATCGCGGTTGCATCCGACGTCGTCGACAAGGCTGTCGAGGCGATCGCATCCGCCGCGAAGACCGGGCAGATCGGTGACGGCAAGATCTTCGTCTACTCTATCGAACAGGCCGTGCGCATCCGTACCGGCGAAACCAACACAGAAGCGCTTTGAAGCACGGCTGACAGGGAGTTTTCTAGATATGCAACTCAACAAGTTCTCAACACTCGGCAAACTGGGCGCCGGTGTGGCGGCCCTGATGGCCCCGGCAATCGCCTTTGCGCAGGATGCCGCGCCGGCAGTGGCAGCGGCGGCACCCGTTCCGGAAAAAGCCGACACCGCATTCATGTATGTCGCGACGATCCTCGTGCTTTTCATGATCATTCCGGGTCTGGCCCTGTTTTACGGCGGCCTCGTCCGCACCAAGAACATGCTCTCCGTTCTCATGCAGTGCACGGTCATCGGCGCAGTCATGATGCTCGTCTGGGTGATCTACGGTTATTCCTTCGCCTTCGGCGGCGGCACCGGCCCCTATTTCGGCGGCTTCGGCAAGCTGTTCCTGTCCGGCGTTTCGCTTGACAGCACCTCGGCAACCTTCTCCCAGGGCGTCGTGATCTACGAATACACCTTCATCGCCTTCCAGATGACCTTTGCGGCCATCACGCCTGCGCTGATCATCGGTGCATTTGCGGAACGCGTGAAGTTCTCGGCTGTCATCCTGTTCACCATCCTGTGGGCCACTTTCGTTTATTTCCCGATCGCTCACATGGTCTGGGACGCAAACGGCCTGATCTTCGGCATGGGCGCTCTCGACTTCGCCGGCGGCACGGTCGTTCACATCAATGCCGGCATCGCCGGCTTGATCGGCGCGATCATGGTCGGCAAGCGTACCGGCTTCGGCAAGGACATGATGGCACCGCACTCCATGACGCTGACGCTGGTTGGCGCAGCCATGCTGTGGTTCGGCTGGTTCGGCTTCAACGCCGGTTCCAACCTCGAAGCTTCGGGCGGTGCGGTTCTCGCAACCATGAACACCTTCCTCGCGACAGCAGCAGCCATCGTTTCCTGGTCGCTGGTTGAAAGCTTCACCCGTGGCAAGGCTTCCATGCTGGGCGCCGCTTCGGGCATGATCGCCGGCCTCGTCGCCGTAACACCTGCGGCCGGTTCTGTCGGACCCATGGGCGCGATCGTTCTCGGCCTCATCGTCTCGCCGATCTGCTACTTCTTCGTCTCCGTGGTGAAGAACAAGTTCGGTTACGACGACACGGCTGACGTCTTCGGCGTGCACGGCATCGGCGGCATTATCGGCGCCCTCGGCACCGGCATCTTCACCTCGCCGCTGCTTGGCGGCACAGGCAAGGCAGACTTCTCCATCTCCTCGCAGCTCTGGACACAGTTCGTTGCCGTGGCCATCACCATCGTATGGTGTGCGGTCGTCTCGGTCATCCTCTACAAGATCGTCGACGTGATCGTTGGTCTCAGGGTTCCGGTCGAAGCGGAACGCGAAGGTCTCGACCTTGCGACCCACGGCGAAGCCGCCTACCACTCCTAAGACCCGGGAAAAGGGGTTCTCCATCCCCTATCCCAAAAGAAGGCCCGCTTCGGCGGGCCTTTTTCTTTGCCGTAAATCCGCAAGTCGCCTCAAAAAACCGCATGGTTAACACGACATTAACCAGCGAGCTGTTAGTTTTCCCTGTCAATCCGGGATTGCGGTAGCCTGCCGTATCTTGCCGAAACCACAGAAACTACGGGTTCAGGGACATGGGCAGAATGAATTCTCCGACATTCGACGGCCGTCACACGCGTTTCGTGCTGACGGCGTTTTTCGTGCGGCAGGTCATGGCTCTGGCCGGTTTCGCATTGCTTGCCACCATTGCGCTGGGGGTTACGGCGCTCGCCACATGGAACGTAGCGGATCCGAGCCTGTCCTACGCCACGGGCAACCAGCCCACCAATCTGCTGGGATACGGCGGCGCAATCTTCGCCGATATCGTGATGCAGTTCCTCGGGCTCTCCGCGATCATCGCGCTTTTGCCAGTTATCGCCTGGGCAATCGCCCTGATCGCCGGACGCAAGTTCAACCGGATACCCGCCCGCCTTGTCGCCTGGGTCGCCGGCGCAATCGTCTGCGCCGCCTCGCTCGGCTGTTTTCCCGCACCCGTAACATGGCCATTGCCGAACGGCATTGGTGGCGTCATCGGCGATATGATCCTGCGCTTTCCCGCCCTTTTCATCGGTGCTTACCCAACCGGCACAATTGCGACGGTGCTGGGCGCGATATTCGCTGCTCCCGCCGCCTGGATGATGCTGTTTGCCGCCGGTCTCGTGGGGCGCCCTGAAGATGACCTCGAACAGGAAGAACGTGCGCCGGTCGCCAGCAAAGCCCGTGCTGCCCGTCAGGTCGAGGAAGAAGACGATGACGACGGCGAAGGCTTCTTCGCCAATATTCTCGCCTTCGGCGCGATCGCGCACTACTGGTACATCACCCAGGCCCGCCTTCGTCGCCTGTTCGGCCTGAAGTCGAAATCCCTGCACGGCGAATTCGAACACCCTTACGACTTCAACGAATATGAATTCGGCACGCTGAACGAGCCCTCCCGCCTCAAGACGGCGATCAACCGCCTCGACCAGCGCGCGGAACCGTCCTTCGAGGAACGCGCCGCCTCTCGCCGGCAGATGTCGCCTCCCTCCATCGCACTTGACGATGACGCAGACAGGGACGACGAACAGCCTTTTGACCACGACGGACGGCGGTTGCCCAACGGCATTCTCTCGGACGACGACAGTCTGGACGAGTCCGACCCGAAGTTCGTGGCAAGACAGGCGCCGGGACGCGGGCAGCCCAGAATAACCGCCCCTTCCGCACGCCCGAAGCCGAGCGAGCGCGTAGCGCGGGAGGCACAGGCCTCCTTCATCGCCGCGGACGGTTTCCAGCTGCCCACCGTGCATCTTCTGGCGGAACCCAAGAACGTCGTTCGCGACCATACGCTGAACGAGGAAGTGCTGGAGCAGAATGCCCGTCTGCTGGAAGGGGTTCTCGAGGATTTCGGCGTCAAGGGTGAAATCATTCATGTACGTCCCGGTCCGGTTGTCACGCTCTATGAACTGGAACCGGCACCCGGCATCAAATCCTCGCGTGTCATCGGTCTTGCGGATGACATCGCCCGCTCCATGAGCGCGATTGCCGCCCGTGTCGCCGTCGTTCCCGGCCGCAACGCCATCGGCATCGAGCTTCCGAACCAGACGCGTGAAACCGTGTTCCTGCGTGAACTTGTCGGCAGTCGTGATTTTGAAAACAGCAAGGCCAAGCTCGCCATGGCGCTCGGCAAGACCATCGGCGGTGAACCTGTTATCGCCGATCTCGCCAAGATGCCGCATCTTCTCGTTGCCGGCACCACGGGTTCGGGCAAGTCCGTCGCCATCAACACGATGATCCTGTCGCTCATTTACCGCATGTCGCCGGAACAGTGCCGCCTGATCATGATCGATCCGAAAATGCTCGAACTATCGATCTATGACGGCATTCCGCATCTCCTCTCCCCCGTCGTCACCGATCCGAAAAAGGCCGTCGTGGCGCTGAAGTGGACGGTGCGCGAGATGGAGGAACGCTACAAGAAGATGTCGAAGATCGGCGTGCGCAATATCGACGGCTTCAACAGCCGCGTACAGCAGGCGATCGACAAGGGCGAAATCCTCACCCGAACGGTGCAGACCGGTTTCGACCGTCAGACAGGCGAGGCGATTTACGAGACGGAAGAATTCGACCTGAAGCCCCTGCCCTATATCGTCGTCATCATCGATGAAATGGCCGATCTGATGATGGTCGCGGGCAAGGACATAGAAGGCGCCGTGCAGCGCCTCGCGCAGATGGCGCGCGCCGCCGGCATCCATGTCATCATGGCCACCCAGCGCCCGTCCGTCGATGTCATTACCGGGACCATCAAGGCGAACTTCCCGACCCGTATCTCCTTCCAGGTAACGTCGAAGATCGACAGTCGCACCATTCTGGGCGAACAGGGCGCCGAACAGCTGCTCGGCATGGGCGACATGCTCTACATGGCCGGCGGCGGCCGCATCCAGCGCGTGCACGGTCCCTTTGTGTCCGATAACGAGGTCGAAGAGATCGTCGCCTATCTCAAGACACAAGGGTCGCCGGAATATCTGGAAGCGATCACCGAGGAAGACGACGAGGAAGGCAATGGCGGCGGCCCGGCCGGCGCAGGCACTTTCTCCGATTCCGAAGACCCTTACGATCAGGCCGTAGCGGTCGTGCTCAGGGACGGCAAGGCCTCCACCTCCTACGTCCAGCGGCGTCTCGGCATCGGCTACAACCGCGCCGCCTCGCTGATCGAGCGCATGGAGCAGGAGGGCATCATCGGTCCAGCCAATCATGCCGGAAAACGCGAAATACTCGTACCGACGGAAGCAGACATCATCGAGCGATAGGATCGGCAACCAAGCGGGGCGCAGAAGCGTTAATACACGCTTTCAACGTCATGAAGCCGCCGCCTTTTATGCGGACAATCGCTGCGATGAAGGAGAACAGAATGAACGACCTCACCACCGGCGAAACTGCCACCGCAAACGCACCGGAAAACGGCGTGACGCGCCGTGGCGTGCTGACGGCATTTTCCATGGCCGCAGCCATGGCCGGCCTGTCGCCGCTCACCGCATTTGCGCAGGCCGCCGGCAACAGCGCGACCGCGCAGAAAATCGCCAACCACTTCTCGTCGGTCAAAACCATGATGGGAGAGTTCGTCCAGTTCGGCCCGCGCGGTGAACAGACCGGCGGCAAATTTTATATCGAGCGGCCCGGCAAGCTTCGCTTCAATTACGAAGACCCCTCGCCCATGCGGGTGATCTCCGACGGTAAGAATGTCGTCATCGGCAACACGAAGCTGAAGACGTGGGATCTTTATCCGCTGTCGAAGACCCCGCTCAGCCTGCTTTTGTCCGACAAGATCGATCTGGGTAACCAGAAGGTCCGAAACGTGAAGGAAGAGTCGGACCTGACCACCATCGTGCTGGGCGACAAGAGCGTATTCGGCGATTCCACCATCACCCTGATGTTCGACCCTAAAACCTTTGATCTCAGGCAATGGACCACCACCGACGCCCAGAACAAGGACACGACCGTCATGATCTTCAACGTCCAAACGGGCGTGAACCTTGACGAACGCGTCTTCAGCATCAATTACGAGGAAGTCCGCAAACGCGGCTGAGGCTTCCTCGCCCGTGGAAACCATTTGAAAGGCGGCCTTGCGGTCGCCTTTTTTATTTTGCCGCTAAAATACATTCCCGTTTTCATCGCGATGTTATAAGCCTGCGCCCCGGAAACATGTCTCGAAACAAAGCGGTTCGGGGCGATAAAAGCGGAGCACATGCATGTCGTTTTCGATAACCACCTGGAACATCAACTCGGTCAGGCTCAGAATGCCGATCGTTGAACAGTTTCTGGTGCGTTGCAAACCCGACATTCTCTGCCTGCAGGAAACGAAATGCCCGAATGGCGAGTTTCCGATGAAGCCGCTGAAAGCGCTCGGTTACGAGCACGTCATCATCCATGGCCAGAAGGGTTATCACGGCGTAGCGATCGCCTCGAAAATTCCGCTGACTGAGGACCACCGGCAGGATTATTGCGGTATCGGCGATGCGCGGCACATCTCCGCGATTTTTCAGGTTGGATCGCGCCGCGTGCGGCTGCACAATTTTTATGTACCGGCTGGCGGCGACGAACCCGACCGGTCGATAAACCCGAAATTCGGCCACAAGCTCGATTTCATTGAAGAAATGAAAGCGCTCCGTGCCGATGGTGTGCCCGGAACCTCGTCCATTCTCGTCGGCGATCTCAACATCGCGCCGTTTGAAAATGACGTCTGGTCGCACAAGCAACTGCTGAAGATCGTCAGCCACACGCCGGTGGAAACCGACGGGATGCTGGATATCATGAAGAAGGGCAACTGGCTCGATCTGATGCGACTGAATGTGCCGGAAAGCGAGAAGATCTATACTTGGTGGAGCTACCGCGCCAAGGATTGGGAAGCAGCCGACCGCGGTCGCCGTCTCGACCATATCTGGTCGTCGCAGGACCTCGGCCCATCGCTTGAAAAAATCGACATCCTGCGCGAGGCACGTGGCTGGAACCGGCCATCGGACCACGTTCCGGTTACGGCTCATTTCAGCTTCTGAACCGCTGGTCGGTTGAAATCAGGTGAAGCGGTTCTGCAAACGGGCCGCACCCGCCGCCAGAGAGGCGATATTGTCGCGAATGCGCGCCGATACGATATCGGCGACCTCCGGAAACTCCTCCACCAGCCGGTGAAAGAGGATACGCGTTATCCGGATGACCTCGGAATCCTCCGCGGCAATGGCGGTGAATTTCCGTTCGCAGAGTGTGAAAAGTGCCAACTCAGACAGCAGCGCGCCCTTGCCGGGCGTCGCCTGCAACACCGGCTTGCCGTCCCGTCCGGCCGTGAACAGCTCGAAATGGCCTGATGTCACCGCAAAGGCGCATTCGGCCGGCGAATGTTCCCGGAACAATGTCTGACCCGCCGACACGCGGCGGCGTTCCGCGCCGAAGGCGATCAGCCGCAACTGATCGTCGCTGAAGCCCGCAAACAACGGCACTTGCCCCAGAAGCATGATGTCGTCTGTCAAGGCCATGTTGATCGTTACTCCGGAAAACCGCCTGCACCACTATAGCGGTTTTCGGATATCGGCCTTCAAAATACAAGACGTTAGAATGTTCTGCGTCCTTTCGGACGCAGAAAGGGTGCCAGAGCGGCATCCGCTCAGGGAACGATCTTGTAGCCGCCGTTCTCGGTCACCAGAATTTCGGCATTGGAGGGATCCCGCTCGATCTTCTGGCGCAGACGATAAACATGCGTTTCGAGCGTGTGCGTCGTCACCCCGGAATTGTAACCCCAGACCTCTTCCAGCAGGACGTCGCGGGTAACGACGGCGCTTCCGGCGCGGTAGAGATAACGGATGATCGCCGCTTCCTTTTCCGTCAGCCGGATTTTTTTGCCGTCTTCCGTCGTCAGCAACTTCTGGCTGGGTTTGAACTGATAGGGGCCAACGGTGAAAACCGCATCCTCGCTCTGTTCGTATTGACGCAGCTGCGCCCGGATGCGCGCCAGAAGCACGGCAAAACGGAAAGGCTTCGTCACATAGTCATTGGCGCCGGCTTCAAGCCCGAGGATCGTATCGGAATCGGTATCGTGCCCGGTCAGCATGATGATCGGCGCCTTGAAGCCGCCCTTGCGCAGCAGCTTCACGGCTTCCCGGCCATCCATATCCGGAAGGCCGACATCCATGATCAGAAGATCAACCTGAGCAGTCTTTGCGGTCTGCATCGCCTGTGCGGCGTTTGCGCCGCTCAGGAGCGAGAATTCCTCATAGGGAGATAATTGCTCGGTCAGCGTCTCCCGAAGATCGTCGTCGTCGTCCACCAAAAGGATAGTGCGAGCCGTCATTCGGATTCTCAGCCTTTCTTACTTTAGCGCATCAACCCGAAAATCGAGCTCGATTTTGGGAAAGCACGATGCGTAGTTTAAAAGAGTTAGAGCGTCCATTGCGCGTCCGAAAGGACGCCCGGCGCTCTAATTGTCAGCCAATTCAGCGGTTTGCCCATGAAAGGTCAACCCATTGCCATGATATTACGAAGTGCTATGACTTCACGTTAGATAACCTGCAAAGCAAAATCTCGTGAAAAACATGAGCAAACAGCCCGTAAAACAACATAAACGCGCATCGACGCTCATGGTTCGGCCCGCACCTTTGAAAATAAGCCGTGCCATCGTCCAACTCGGGCATCTCACCTTTCCCGCCGCGATCGGTCGCAATGGCCGCACCGTGCTGAAACGCGAGGGAGACGGAAAGTCACCCATTTCCCTCACCCGCCTGCTGCACGGATTTTATCGAGGCGACCGTAACCCCGGAATCGCCACAGCATTGCCGATGCAACGGACGCGACAATCAATGCTGTGGTGCGATGCACCCGGCGACGCCAATTACAACAGGCTGGTTACGGCACCCTTTGCGTCGAGCCATGAGGAGATGATGCGGAAGGACGGCCTGTACGACGTCTGCCTGGTGCTTGACTGGAACATTACCTCGCGCAGCCGCAACCGCGGCTCTGCAATCTTCATGCACATGATCCGTCCGGGATATGAACCGACCGCTGGCTGCGTCGCTCTCCACCCCCGCGATATGCGCCGCATCCTGCCCCATATGCGCAAGGGTACGAAAATTCGCATTCTATAAATCGGGCAACAAAAAACCCGCCATTGTTGGCGGGTTTTTTAAAAAGGAGAAAGCCGGTAAATTACGCGGCTTCTTCCTGAGAATCGTCTTCTTCGACGGCCTTGCCGCGCTTGGGACCCTTGGCAAGGTTGACTTCCACCAGGCGAACAGCCTCGGTTTCGGACATCTTGTTGACGGCGGCAATTTCGCGCGCCATGCGATCGAGAGCAGCTTCGTAAAGCTGACGCTCGGAATAGGACTGCTCCGGCTGATTTTCCGCACGGTAAAGATCGCGCACAACTTCCGCAATCGCGATAAGATCGCCGGAATTGATTTTCGCATCATATTCCTGCGCACGGCGCGACCACATGGTACGCTTCACACGCGCCTTGCCCTGCACCACTTTCAGTGCCCGCTCGACAAAATCGCCTTCGGAAAGCTTGCGCATACCGATGCTGACGGCTTTAGCGACGGGAACTTTAAGACGCATCTTGTCCTTTTCGAAATCGATGACAAAAAGCTCAAGCTTCATGCCAGCGACTTCTTGTTCCTCGATGGCAGAAATGGTACCGACACCATGAGCGGGATACACAATCGCTTCACCGGTCTTGAAACCGTGATGTGCTGGAGATTTCTTCTGCTGGGTCGTCATTCGTTCTAAAAACTCCCTGTTACATACCCGGCGACGCCGGGGTTGGGTCGGTCAGGCCCTGATGAGACGGGGGAACCGTCAGGTGACTCCGCACTGGTCCAGCCGTGCACGCAAAAACACACCTTCCCGCATTGCGGGATTCGATAACGTAAACGCTCGATATGTCACGGAAACCGCGTGCAAAAGAGGTGTTGCTTTCGTGGTGTTTTTGGGCACACAAATGCCACGCTGTGGATCAGTGTCGTTGGTGTACCACAAAAATAGGCACAAATCAATAATTTGCTTCGACCGTGGCCGCAACATCACATGGCGGTCAAAGAACCACCTATAAATGGGCTACCGAAATACTGTCAAATGCTTCGTGACAGGCCCTCATGGCATAAGAAGCAAAAAAATTTCGTTCTCCGACTGAAGAAACACGAAAGCCTCTTAAACTCTTCGTAATTACACGCCAATATCCGATTCGACTGAAAAGGCAAATTCCGTAAATTGACGGTGCTTTTTTGTATTTAAAGTGTGATTTTTGGAGGAATCCACGTCAAATGGGCTACAGAAACAATCCAAAACGCGAAAAACAGATCGAAAAAGCGCGCCAGCAGGCAATTGCCGAAAATGCGCCATTTCTTGATCCGGGTATTCTCTATGGAAGAGCAAGCGCCGACGACATAGAATATTATTCCGCCGAAATGCTGGCCGCAAGCGCGGCGCACAGTTTCGAGGCTCTTTCGCGCTGGACTGGAGATGCACCCCATATCAGCATTGCCCAGGTTGAGGGCGTTACCCCGCGGGATATTCCGGTAACGGTTCTGACGATTATCGGCCGCAATATGCCCTTCCTCTACGATTCCGTCATGGGGGAAGTCACCAACAGCTATCGCGGCCTTTATCTGGCGGTCCATCCCATTCTGGTGCCGGACGCGACCGCGCAGGCGGGTTACCGCCTTGCGGAACCCGATGACAACCCCGCCGAAAACATCAGCCTTATTCAGCTGCATATTGCACCGCTGACCCAGCAGGCCGCAGCGGCGCTGGAAGAAAGGCTGCGCTTCGTCCTGGCACAGGTCCAGTCCGCCTATAGCGACTGGCGGCCCATGCTGGCAAAACTCGACGAAGCTCTCGACGAATTGTCGAAACGCGGCTCCTCGCGGCGCAAGACCGAGCGAACGGAAGCGGTCGAGTTTCTCAACTGGCTTCGCAACGACAATTTCACCTTCCTCGGCATGCGTGACTACACCTATTCCGGAACGGGAAAGAACGCGAAGATCGAACGCGGTGACGGCGTCGGCCTCGGAAGCCTGAGCGATCCGGATGTGCGTGTGCTGCGCCTCGGCAAGGACGCCGTGACGACGACGCCTGAAATCCTCGCCTTCCTCGACGGCCCGGATTTCCTCATCGTCACCAAGGCGAATGTGAAATCCATCGTGCACCGCCGCGCCTATATGGATTACATCGGCATCAAGCGCTTCGACGAGGACGGCAATGTCATCGGCGAATTGCGCATCGTCGGCCTTTTCACCGCTACCGCCTATACGCGCTCGGTAAAGCACATACCGCTGCTGCGCGCCAAGGTCGCGGATGTGGAGCGGCATTTCGGTTTCGATCCGAACAGCCACTCCGGCCGCATCCTGCAGAACACGCTGGAAGCATACCCTCGCGACGATCTCTTCCAGATCGAGACGGATCTGCTGATCCGCTTCATCGAGCAGATCATGGAACTGAGCGACCGCCCGCGCGTGCGCGTCCTTGCACGCATCGACCGTTTCGACCGTTTCGTCTCGGCAATCATCTTCGTGCCGCGTGAAGAGTACAATTCCTATGTGCGCGAAAAGATCGGCGATTATCTGAGCAAGGTCTATGACGGGCATATTTCCGCCTATTATCCCGCCTTCCCCGAAGGCGCTGTCGCGCGCGTCCACTTCATTGTCGGCCGCACGGAAGGCAAGACACCGCGCATCGCACAGGACAAGCTCGAAGATGCCGTCAGCGATATCGCGGCGCGCTGGATAGACCACTTCATCGCGCTCTCCGAACCGGGTGCACCAGTGCTGGAGGTGGATCAGGCCTATCAGGAAGCTTTCACGCCGGAAGAAGCCATTGGCGACATGGCGGATATTCTGGCCACCGTGAAAGGCGAGCCAGTCCGCATCGAATTTTACCAGCAGGAAGGCCAGTCGGCTGAAACGCTCTCGCTGAAGATCTTCCATCGCGACGGTCATCTGCCGCTTTCGCGGCGCGTGCCGCTGCTCGAAAATCTCGGTTTCAATGTCATCAGCGAGCGCACCTTCGACATCGGTGTCATCTCCGATGGCGAAAAACGCGACATCGTGCTGCATGACATGGAACTCGCGGTCGCCAAGGGCGTGACGCTCGATCTGCCGCATTATGGGCCGAAGCTCGAAGAGGCATTTCTTGCCGCCTTCTCGGGCAAGGTCGACAACGACAATTTCAACCGGCTGATCCTCGCCTGCGGCCTTACCGTGCGTGAAGTGTCCGTCCTGCGGGCCTATGCCCGCTATCTGCGCCAGACCGGCATCGTTTATTCGCAGGAGCATATTTCCGAAACGCTCTTCAAATATCCGGCCATTTCCCGCAGCATTTTCGCTCTCTTCAAGGCCGGGTTCGATCCGTCGATCGCTGAAAAAACCCGACTGAAAAAGCTTGGCGATATTCACAAGTCGATCGAGACGGCATTGAGCGGCGTCCCCAATCTCGACGAAGACCGCACTTTGCGGCGTTACGTCAACGCAATCGACGCTACGCTTCGCACCAACTACTTTCAGAAGAATACCGACGGCACGCCGCGTGACCTCTTGGCGTTCAAGTTCGATCCAAAGCATCTGGATGGCCTGCCCGATCCGCGTCCTTTCCGCGAAATCTTCGTTTATGGAACCGAGGTCGAAGGCGTGCATCTGCGCTTCGGCAAGGTCGCGCGCGGTGGTCTGCGCTGGTCGGATCGCGGCCAGGATTACCGCACCGAAGTGCTCGGTCTCGTCAAGGCGCAGCAGGTCAAGAACGCGGTGATCGTGCCGGTTGGCGCCAAGGGTGGCTTTTTCCCGAAGAGCCTGCCCGTCGGCGGCTCCCGCGACGAAGTCTTCAACGCCGGTCGCGAGGCCTACAAAACCTATATCCGCACCCTGCTGTCCATCACCGACAACATTGTCGATGACGCCATCGTGCCGCCGGCCGATACGTTGCGGCTTGACGGCGACGACCCCTATTTCGTCGTCGCTGCCGACAAGGGAACCGCAACATTCTCCGATACGGCAAACGGCCTTGCCCACGATGCCGGCTTCTGGCTGGACGATGCCTTCGCATCGGGCGGCTCCGCCGGTTACGACCACAAGAAGATGGGCATCACCGCGCGCGGTGCATGGGAAACGGTGAAACGCCACTTCCGCGAAATGGACACCGATATCCAGACCACGCCCTTCACAGTGGCAGGTGTCGGCGACATGTCCGGTGACGTTTTCGGCAACGGTATGTTGCTGTCGGAAAAGATCAGGCTGATTGCCGCCTTCGATCACCGCGACATCTTCATCGATCCGGACCCCGATACCGACAAATCCTTCGCTGAGCGCAAACGGCTTTTCGAATTGCCACGTTCCAGCTGGCAGGATTATGACCGCTCGACCCTCTCCGGCGGCGCGATGATTATCTCGCGTTCCGAAAAATCGGTGACGCTGACGCCGGAAGCCGTGGCCGCCATCGGCCTCGACAAATCAGTCGCCACGCCCTTCGAGATCATGACCGCCATCCTGAAGGCACCCACCGATCTCCTGTGGTTCGGCGGCATCGGCACCTACATCAAGGCGGCGGTGGAAACCAACGCCGAAGTGGGTGACAGAGCCAACGACCCCATCCGCGTTAACGCCACGGAGCTGCGTGCCAAGGTCATCGGCGAAGGCGCCAATCTTGGTATCACCCAGAAGGGCCGCATCGCCTATTCGCTGGCTGGCGGGCGTTGCAATTCCGACGCCATCGACAACTCGGCCGGCGTGAATTCCTCCGACGTCGAGGTCAATATCAAGATCGCCCTCGCCTCCGCCGTTAATAGCGGTCGTCTGACGATGCCGAAACGCAACCAGCTTCTCGCCTCCATGACGCCGGAAGTGGCGCAGCTGGTGCTGCGCAACAACTACCTGCAATCGCTGGCGATCTCGCTGACGGAACGACTTGGGCTCTCGAACCGCGAAGAACTTGGCCGCCTGATGGGCGCACTGGAGGCTGCCGGACAGTTGAACCGCAAGGTCGAAACCCTGCCGGACAACGCCGAATTCAGCGAAAGATACGCCACCGGCAAGCCGCTGACCCGGCCGGAAATCGGCGTGCTTCTGTCCTATGCCAAGCTGACCCTGTTCGATGCGCTGGTGGCAAGCCCGCTGCCCGACGAACCCTATCTCCAGCATCTGCTCGTCGATTATTTCCCGGCCAAGATGCAGAAGAACTATGCGGACGATATCAAGTCGCACCGCCTGCATCGTGAAATCGTCGCGACAGCACTCGCCAATGCCGTGGTGAACCGCGGTGGCCCGGGCTTCGTGCAAAAGCTCGCGGATGCAAGCGGCCTTCTGGCGGCCGATGTCGTCAAGGCGGCGGTGATCGTCGAGGACGGTTTCGGTCTGAAACGCCTGTGGAGCGAGGTCGACGCGCTTGACGGGAAGATTTCGGGTGAAGTCCAGAACGGGCTTTATGCCACGATTACCCGTATCTTTTCCGATGCGAGCAGGCTTTACCTGCAAACCCGAAGCGCGGGCGCTGGAACGAGCGATATGGCGACCGAGATCGAGCGCTTGAAAACCGCCATCAAGACGCTGTCGCCGGCAGCGGCGAAATATCGCCGCGAGCTTGGTGCCACGGAAATCGCCGGCGTTCCCTCCGGTCTTCTGGAGGAACTGGATACGCTTTCCCTGCTGGTCTACGTGCCGGAGATCATGCGCATCGCCGAAAGTGCGGGCACCACACTTGCCCGCGCCGCCGAGAGCTACGCCACCGTATCCTCAACCTTCCGTGTCGCGCGTCTGCTGGATGCCAGCCAGCGCATCGCGCCGGCCGATCATTACGAGAGCCTCGCCCTTCTGCGCAGCCAGGATCAGATCGCCTCGTCGAGACGCCGGATCGTCATCTCCGCACTGACGGAGCATGCGAAGGAAAAGGACCCGGTTCAGGCCTGGTATGCGGCCGACCGTGTTCGCGTCAACCGCATCGTCTCCGAACTGGGTGCGCTCAGCGAAAGCGGCGACACCAACCTCGCCCGCCTCACCGTGGCGGCAGGACTGCTTGGCGATATCGTTCAGGCGCGCTGATCGACCAACTGAAAACGCCATCCGGGTTACTCGCCCGGATGGCGACAGATAGAACGCTTGCGCCGACATCCCGCATTTTATTCTCCCCCGACTTGCCGATAGGACGATGAATGACTGTCCCCTCCCCGACTGCGGAAACAGTGGTTGCCAAACGCGGCATCTGGGGCTGGATCATGTTCGACTGGGCGGCGCAGCCCTTTTTCACAGTCGTTACGACCTTCATTTTCGGGCCTTATTTCGTCGCCCGCCTCACCGATGACCCGATTTCCGCGCAGGCGACATGGAGCAATATGGCGACGGTATCGTCGATCATCATCGCCCTGTTCTCGCCCATCCTTGGCTCCATCGCCGACCAGTCCGGTGCGCGCAAACCGTGGATCGCGTTTTTTGCCGTCATCAAGATCGTCAGTCTCCTCTTCCTTTGGTTTGCGGCACCAGGCTCTCCGCTCATCCTGCCGATCGTCTGCATGATCCTCGCCTCCATCGCGGCGGAATTTTCGATCGTCTTCAACGATTCCATGATGCCGCGACTCACCAATCCGCAGAATGTCGGACGCATTTCCAATCTTGCCTGGGGGCTCGGTTATCTCGGCGGCATGGTGGTGCTGATTGCCGTCGTGGCGCTTCTGGCCGCAAACCCGCAGACCGGGCTGACCATCGCCGGCATCAAGCCGCTTTTCGGTCTCGATCCGGCAAGCGGTGAGGACGCCAGAATAACCGGCCCGATCGCCGCTGTCTGGTATCTGCTCTTCATCCTGCCGATGTTTCTTCTCACCCCGGATGCCGACAAGGGCCTGCCCTTCGGAGCAGCGATCCGCTCGGGGCTTTCCGAGCTGAAGACAACCCTGCGCGAGCTTCGAAACCGACCTGTCCTGCTGCGATTCCTGATCGCCCGTATGCTCTATCAGGACGGCGTCAACGGTGTGCTTATTCTGGGCGGAGTATTCGCCGCCGGGATGTTCGGTTGGGCAACGATGGAAATCGGCCTCTTCGGTATCCTGCTCAATGTCGTCGCCATCGCCGGTTGCTTTGCTGCCGGACGCGTCGACCAGAAACTTGGCTCGCGCGTCACCATCCTCATAAGCCTGGTTCTCTTGCTCGTGGCCACGCTTGGCATCGTCTCGACGGAAAAGGGCTCAACCCTGTTCGGCTGGATACAATTATCGACGGCAGACAATGGCGGCATCTTCGCGACTGGTGCGGAAAAGGCCTATCTGCTCTACGGCATATTGATTGGCCTGGCCTTCGGTCCCGTTCAGGCCTCGTCGCGCTCCTATCTGGCGCGCAATATTACTGTTGCCGAGGCGGGACGCTATTTCGGCATCTACGCGCTCTCGGGACGCGCCACCAGCTTCATGGCGACGCTGTCGTTTTCAATAGCAACCTATATAAGTGGCTCCGCCCATATCGGCATGGCCACCCTCATTGTGTTTCTGGGGTCGGGATTTCTGCTGTTGCTGCGCGTACCGGAACGGGCAGCAAACTGAAGAGCCGAGGAGAGCATTGAGGGGTCCCACCCGAAATGCTCCGGCCTCCGTCAGAGCTGATCAAGTTTTTGCTGCAATGCGCGCAGCTGTGCCTTCAACTCATCGATTTCGGATGCATTCGGCTTGCGGTTTTCCTTGGGCGCCTGCGGCATTGCAAAAGGTGTGAAACCCTGCATTGCCTGCCGGAACAGTTCCGTATTACGACGGATCTGCTCTTCCATCATCTGCAGCGGCGCCTGAAAATTGCGGGCAAGCGAACCGTCGCCGAAAGCCTTGGCCATATGCTCCTGCATCTGGCTCTGCTGATCGGAGAAGGTTTTCATCGAATGTTCGAGAAATGTCGGCACGACCATCTGCATCTGATCGCCGTAATAGGAGATCAATTGCCGCAAAAACGCCGTCGGCAGCAGCGTATTGCCGGTTTTGGCTTCCTGCTCGACGATGATTTGCGTCAGAACCGCATGGGTGATGTCTTCGGAAGATTTGGCGTCCTGAACCTTGAAGTCCTCACCGCGTTTGACCATCTGCGCCAGATCGTCCAGCGTCACATAGGTGCTGGTTCCGGTATTGTAGAGCCGCCGGTTGGCATATTTTTTAATGATTGTTTCGCCGTCGTGTTTTGCCATGCCCGCCTCCTCGCGATGATGGTATTTTCTTGTTTTTTGGTGTTATTGCTCTTCCCGCGCGAAGTGTATGCGCAAAACAAGCTCCGTGACAAATGTTTTGTGCATCGCAACAGTTTGTTTTTTGCGCAGCAATTTTCCGCAAGATTCCGGCGTGATTTAGCAACATCTTTTAAAGCAACTTTCGGCATTTGACTTGTATTGAAAGCTTTGCCAGTCTCCGCCCGCAAGTGAGGAGAAAACAGATGACGCCTTCAATCGTGATTGCCAGCGCTGCGCGCACTGCTGTCGGTTCCTTCAATGGTGGCTTTGCCAATACGCCCGCCCACGAGCTTGGAGCAACCGTCATCAGTGCCGTGCTGGAACGCGCTGGGGTTGCGGCTGAGGAAATCGATGAAATCATCCTCGGTCAGGTGCTGACGGCAGGCGAAGGGCAGAACCCGGCGCGGCAGGCGGCGATGAAAGCCGGTATTCCGCAGGAGGCAACCGCCTTCGGCATCAATCAGCTCTGCGGTTCGGGCCTGCGCGCCGTTGCCCTTGGCATGCAGCAGATCGTTACCGGCGACGCGGCGATAATCATTGCCGGCGGCCAGGAATCCATGTCCATGGCGCCCCACTGCGCCCATTTGCGCGGCGGCGTGAAAATGGGTGATTTCAAGATGATCGACACCATGCTGAAGGACGGCCTGACCGACGCCTTTTACGGCTACCACATGGGGATAACCGCCGAAAACATTGCCCGGCAATGGCAGCTTTCCCGCGATGAACAGGACCAGTTCGCCGTCGCATCGCAAAACAAGGCCGAAGCCGCGCAAAGCGCCGGCCGTTTTGCAGACGAGATCGTGCCTTTCACAGTAAAGGGCCGCAAGGCCGATATCATCATCGATGCGGACGAACATATCCGTGCCGGCGTCTCGCTGGAAACCATGGCAAAGCTGCGTCCCGCCTTCGACAAGGAAGGCACGGTAACGGCAGGCAACGCCTCCGGCCTCAATGACGGCGCGGCGGCCACACTTTTGATGTCGGAGCAGGAAGCGGCAAAGCGCGGTATCAACCCGCTGGCCCGCATCGCCTCCTGGGCAACGGCCGGCGTCGATCCGCAGATCATGGGAACCGGCCCCATCCCCGCTTCGCGCAAGGCGCTGGCCAAGGCAGGCTGGTCGATCGGCGATATCGGCCTCGTCGAGGCCAATGAAGCTTTCGCTGCGCAATCCTGCGCGGTGGTGCGTGAACTTGGTCTTGATCCTGGTATCGTCAACGTCAACGGCGGTGCGATCGCCATCGGCCATCCGATCGGCGCTTCCGGTGCACGCGTCCTGAATACACTGATTTTCGAGATGCGCCGCCGCAACGTATCAAAGGGTCTTGCAACGCTCTGTATCGGCGGCGGCATGGGTGTCGCAATGTGCATCGAGGCGCTCTGAAAAATCGCTGCACGGCTCTCCAGAAAGCAATTCCGGTTCAGCGGGCAATAGGGTAGAAGCAGCCTCCCATTGGCCGCATTTCTGTGGCCGTTGAGCACGGCAAAAGCAGTTCAGGAAATGGAGGCCGATATGAGCCGGGTTGCGTTGATTTCCGGCGGGACGAGCGGCATAGGCGCCGCAATCGCCCGCGCCTTGCAGGCCGCCGGCTACCGGGTGGCCGTCAACTATGCCTTCACGACGGACAGGGCAGAGGCCTTCCAGAAGGAAACCGGCATCCCCGCGTTTCAATGGGACGTGCGCGACTACGACGCCTGCGCAAACGGCATCGCGCAGGTGGAAGAAACCTTCGGGCCGGTCGAGGTCCTCGTCAACAATGCCGGCATCACCCGCGATGCGATGTTTCACAAGATGACGCCGCAACAATGGCGCGAAGTAATCGACACCAACCTCACGGGCGTGTTCAACATGACGCATCCCGTCTGGCCGGGCATGCGCGACCGCGGCTTCGGCCGCATCGTCAATATTTCCTCCATCAACGGCCAGAAGGGTCAGGCGGGTCAGGCCAACTATTCCGCCTCAAAGGCGGGCGATATCGGCTTCACCAAGGCGCTCGCCCAGGAAGGCGCCAGCCGCAACATCACCGTCAACGCCATCTGCCCCGGCTACATCGGCACGGAGATGGTGAGAGCCATACCGGAAAAAGTTCTGGCCGAGCGCATCGTGCCGCAAATTCCCGTCGGTCGGTTGGGCGAGCCGGAAGAAATCGCGCGCTGCGTTCTGTTTCTCGTATCCGACGAGGCCGGCTTCATCACCGGCTCCACTATGACCGCCAATGGTGGGCAATATTTCGCCTGAGATCGGCGCGCTTGCCTCTCCGACTAGAGGCAAGCAGTAAACTTTTTGTGATATTAGCTGCCGTGAGATTGCCGCGCACAAAAACTTGAACGCAAAACACCGCAATAATGCAACCGCTAAACCAATGAAAATACGATAGTTTTTGTATAGTTTAGAATGAGTCTAGAAAAATGACAGACGTGTCGCCGGAGGTTTTTCTTGACAGTTGGTGTCCTGTTTTGGTTTAAGAACGAAAACAACGTGTTGCGTCATACAGGCAGTCCATCATGCTGGTTTGCAGCTGCAATTACATTACCGACCACGATATCCGGGACGTCATTAACGAGCTCCTGGACGAGGACTGTTGGCAGCTCATCGTTCCCGCAAAAGTGTATCACGCCATGGAGAAACGCGGTCGCTGCTGCGGCTGTTTCCCAACCGTCGTCGACCTGATCATCCAGACCACGGAAGAATATCACGCCCGTCGCCACTCGACGGAGGCCGATGTTTTTGATTTTATGTCCCGCTTGAAGCGATTCCATGAAGACAACAGGAGAGCGGACATTGAAAGGCGACAAAAAAGTCATCGAGCGGCTTAACGAAGCCCTTTTTCTAGAACTCGGTGCAGTAAACCAGTATTGGCTCCACTACCGGCTTCTGAACGATTGGGGCTACACCAAGCTCGCAAAGAAGGAGCGTGCGGAATCCATCGAAGAGATGCAGCACGCCGACAAGATCATCGATCGTATTATCTTCCTGGAAGGCCATCCCAACCTCCAGACCCTGGCTCCGCTGCGCATCGGCCAGAACGTCAAGGAAGTGCTTGAAGCGGATCTGGCTGGCGAATACGACGCCCGGACCTCCTACAAGAAATCGCGTGATATCTGTTCCGAAGCTGGAGACTACGTCTCCATGAAGCTGTTCGAAGCCCTGCTGATCGACGAAGAAGGTCATATCGACTTCCTCGAAACCCAGCTCGATCTGCTCGGCAAGATTGGTGCAGAAAAATACGGCCAGCTCAACGCCGATTCCGCTAACGAAGCGGAATAAGCTTTCGCACGTGATCAAAGAAAAGGCGGCCACTGGCCGCCTTTTTTATTTTCCGGAGAGGTGCCGGAATTCTGTAACCACCTTCTCGTAGACAGCCCTCTTGAAGGGCACGATCAGCTCCGGAAGGCTTTCCATCGGCTTCCAGCCCCAGGCGTCGAATTCAGCCGTATGCCCGGTCGGTGGAGGATCGATCTGGATTTCGCTTTCGTCGCCGTCGAAACGGAAGGCAAACCAGCGTTGCGCCTGCCCGCGATATTTGCCCTTCAGGCCGATACCGATCAGTTCGGGCGGCAGATCATAATGAATCCAGTCGCTCGCTTCCGCCAGCAACGTCACCGTCTTCATTCCCGTTTCTTCGTAGAGTTCGCGAATGGCGGCCGTCAAAGGCCGTTCACCATCATCAATTCCGCCCTGCGGCATCTGCCACAATTGCGGTGAACCGTCATATTCGGAGTTGCCTTCCCTGATCCGCCTGCCGGCCCAGACGAGGCCTTCGGCGTTCAAAACCATAATCCCCGCACAGGGACGGTAAGGCAAATCTTCTGCTTTGATTGTCATAGGAAACCCGCACTGTCTGGGCGCCGAAAAGGCGCTAAGGAATGGCCGCGCAGAAGGTTTACTGCCCCGCCTGCTCCGAAACAAGCGCAGAAACACCGACAATCTCGATACCGCGACCACCGGCCTCCCGCGACCACTTCGCGATTGCGCCGATGCTTTCGTCAAAAGCCGAGGCCACGCCGATCGCCTGACCGTTGCGGCGCGCGATCCGCTCCAATTCATCCAGCTTGCGCAGGATAGCGGCTTCGGTAACCTCGCCATCGAGCAGAACATCGGCAAAGCCCTGCGGCGCGGAGATGGCCTTTGCAATCCCGCCGCTCAGCGACTGCGCCGAGGAGGCATCATCCAGGAAAAGCAGCCCACGCTTGCCGATATCGCGCATCACCGGTTCCAACGCCGCCTGCTCGGAAAGGAAACGCCCGCCGAGATAATTCATGATGCCGGTATAATTGGTAATTTTCGCCATGGAGCGATGCAGCCGGTCGATATTGACCTTCGCCGGATCGCCCGCCAGCAGCGTGTCCGGGCCGGGATTGGTGCCGGGATAACCGAAAGGCTCCAACGGTATCTGGAGGAGAATTTCATGCCCCTCACGGCGCGCTTCCTGCATCCAGCGCTGCAGGCTGTTGCCGCTTGCGGCAAAACCGAGCGTCACCTCCGGCGGCAAGTCCCGGATCGCCTTTTGTGAACCCGTCTGGCTGAGGCCGAGGCCGCCGACCACGATCGCTATCCGCGTGCCACGCGCGCCGGACCATGGCCTTGCATATTGCTCCATCGGCCGCAAACCGTCGGCACCGACAACCGGCAACCTGCCGAATGCGGTCTCTTCCAGCAATGCATCATTGGGCCGCGTTGCCATGCGCGGATCCTGACCATAGGTCTGGCCGCTCATCAGCACCGGCCCATCGCTATCACGGGGGCGGGGAGAATAGACCGACACGACATTGCCGTCCGGCATCGTCGCCCGGTTGATATTGGCGCCAGAGCGGCCGCTTTCGGGCTTCAGGCCTGCCGTGTCGCCGGTAGCCGCCACATCGGCCTCTGCCGTTTTCGGCGTGTTTTCGGGAAGCACCGGCTGGATATCCGGCCCGCTCGCCGTCTTCTGCAGATTGCCGGGCGACAAGGCCGTATAGACGGAAAGCCCGCCAATCGTCAGAACGGCAAGCGCAGACACGACCATAATGACGGAAAAGCGCCGGTTGATACCGGCGCTTTTTTCTGACGACCCAGAAGCGGTTTTCGCAGGTCAGAAGGCAATGAACGATCCGTTCAAACGGTTAGGCAATCGAGAAAATGCGCCGGCTGACCGGCGCATCTATCTTACTGCTTGTTGACCACAGCCTTATCCGGGTTCGGCGGGAACGACGGATCCGTCTTGGTACCGCGCAACAGGTCCAGCGCATAATTGAGCTGGATATCGTCCTTGGCTTCCGGCGGAACATAGGCGGAGGAACCCGAACCTTCGTCGGTTTCGCTCTGACCCTTGATATGGCCAGTCAGGCTGGATTCGCCCTCGGTCGTGACGCGACCCTGCAATTCCGGCGGCAACGGCTGTTCGACCTTGATATCAGGCGTAATGCCCGTGCCCTGGATCGATTTGCCCGACGGCGTGTAATAAAGCGCCGTGGTCAGACGCAGCGCACCGGCTTCGCCAAGCGGAATGATCGTCTGGACCGAACCCTTACCGAAGGAGCGCGTGCCGACAACAGTCGCGCGACGCAGATCCTGCAGCGCACCGGCAACGATTTCAGACGCCGAGGCCGAACCACCGTTGATCAGCACGATTACCGGCTTGCCATCGGTCAGATCGCCTGCCGTCGCGTTGAAGCGGCGGGTCTCGTCCGGGTTGCGACCACGGGTCGAAACGACTTCGCCACGCTCAAGGAAGGCGTCGGAGACATTGATCGCCTGATCGAGCAGACCACCCGGGTTAAGACGCAGGTCGAGCACGTAGCCCTTCAGCTTGTCAGCCGGCACATCCGTCTTGATCTTCTTGATCGCCTTTTCGAGATCATCATAGGTCTTCTCGGTAAAGGAGATGACGCGCAGATAACCGACATCGCCCTCGACGCGGGACTTGACCGCGCGCACGGCAATGACATCACGCATGACGGTGAATTCGAGCGGCTTGTCGGCGCCCTGACGGATGATCGTCAGCTTGATCGGCGTCTTGACCGCGCCGCGCATCTTTTCGACCGCCTGCTCCAGTTTAAGACCGCGAACCGGCGTACCGTCGATTTCCGAAATATAGTCGCCGGCGAGAATGCCTGCGCGCGAAGCCGGCGTGTCGTCCATCGGCGAGATGACCTTGACCAGCTCGTTTTCCATGGTCACTTCGATGCCGAGACCGCCGAACTCACCCTTGGTCTGGGTGCGCATGTCGTTGGCGTCCTTGGCGTTCATGAAGCTCGAATGGGGATCGAGCGAACTGAGCATGCCGTTGATGGCATTTTCCACCAGCTTCTCGTCATCCGGCGGCGTCACATATTGTGCACGCACACGCTCGAACACGTCGCCAAAGATGGATAGTTCCTTATAGGTCGAAGGCCCGGCCGCCTGTGCCGGCATGCTCGCCGAATAAATCACACTCATCGCCGTGGCGCCCATAAGCCCACCGATAAGGAGAAGCGAAACCTTACGGATCATTGTGCGCCCTTCCGGTATTTTTTGCGGTCCACCAAGGTTGGGAATCAACCGGCACACCATCTTTCCTGAACTCAATGTAGAGCGTTGGCCTGTCGGTTTCCAGCGCCAATGCTGCTGCACTCGCTACTCTTTTTGCACCCATGGAGGCGATAGGCTCTCCGGAGAACACAAACATTCCCTGTCGTGTCCTCACATTGTCCATGCCCGTCATGACTACGTGGTATCCGTCACCCGTATTGAGGATGATCATTCGGCCGTAACTGCGAAAATCTCCGGCAAATACAACAAAGCCGTCTGCGGGTGCCGTAACGATAGCTTCGGGTCCGGTCGCGACGACAATTCCCTTGGAAAAGTGGCCCGTACCATCCGCATCACCGAAACGACGCAACACATCTCCAGCCACCGGCATGTCCAGCTTTGCCTTCAAACTCGCGAACGGATATGCGGGCGCAATGCGGTTTTTATCGGGCATTCCCGCCTCGGCTGCGGCACGCTCTTTCTCACGTTCCGCTTCGGAAAGACGGGCCACGCGCTGCTCTTCCGCACGCGCCTTTTCCATCGCTTCCCGCACCGAGGAAATCTCGCCTTCAAGCGAACCGACGAGACCTTCGAGGCTGGTCGCCTTGCTTGCAAGCTCCTCGGATCGCTTGCGTTCCGCCTCCAGCGCCGACGCCGTCTGGGAATTTCTGCGGTCGTTTTCCGCAAGCAGCAGGTCGAGGCGTTTATCCTCTTCCAGACTTGCCGTCATCATACCCGTAAGATCGTCCTTTTCGCGAGCGATTGCCTGCCGGACGTCGGTCAATTCTTTGAGAGCGGCAACCAGCTTGTCGGTTTCACCGCGAATGCCAGGAACAACGGCACCGAGAAGAATGGCGCTACGTACCGAAGCCAGCGCATCCTCCGGCGAAACGAGAAGGGCCGGGGGCGGGTTTCTGCCCATGCGTTGCAGCGCGGCCAGAACCTCCGCCAAAACGCCGCGCCTTTCGCGCAACGATGCCTTGACGCCGTCTTCGCGAACCGAAAGCTTGGCCAGACGATCCTCGCCGTCGCTGATCTTGGTTTCCAGCGCCTTGCGGCGCGCGGCCGACGCGATCAGCTCTTCGCGGATACGGGCGCTGTCCTGATTAAGGGAAGCGATGCTTTCTTCGAGATTGCGGGTCTTGTCTTCCGAAAGACCGATGCTGTCGACCAGCTCTTCCAGATCCTGCCGGTTCTGGTCACGGCGCTTTTCCAGCGTCTGAAGTGCCTCCGGCGACGAATCGTTCTCACCAGCTGGTACAGCACCCGCGTCATCGCGCGAAAAGGCGCGGTCAACGGGGAAAATCCCCATGACAAGGGCAGCGAAAACCGCGCCCGCAAGGGCAGCGTGGCGTTTTCGGTGAGGCCTCTTGTCCATTTGAACTTTCTTTGATGCCGAAGCAGGATCGCCGATATTAGGGATTTTGCGGTGATCTTCCAAGAGGCCTTAAAGAGGCCGCCGGCAAAGCCATTCGCATATGGCCGTGTCGCGGAGCTTCATGTTAAAATTGAGACGATTATCCGCATCAAAACCCGGCTCAAACGCGATGATAGGGATGGCCTGAGAGGATGGTGACGGCACGGTAGAGTTGCTCGGCGATCAGAATGCGAACGATCTGATGTGGCCATGTGAGCTTGCCGAGATTGAGAACGGCCGCCGCCCTGTCGTAAAGGGCCGGATCAAGGCCGTCGGCACCGCCGATCGCGATGATGAGATCGCGCTTGCCGCTATCGCGCAGATCACCAAAAAACGTAGCGAAGGCCGGGCTGTCCAGCGCCTTGCCGCGTTCGTCCAGCAGCACGAGCACCGCGCCGTCTGCCAGATGTTTTTCCAGCATCGCCGCTTCTTCGCGCTTGCGCGTCTCCGCATTCGACGCCCGACTTTCCGCGACCTCGATCACACGCGAAAACTCCAGCCCGATTGCCGGGCCAGTCTTGGCGAGGCGCTCAATATAACGGGTCGCAAGATCCTTTTCCGGGCCGGATTTCAGCCGTCCCACCGCAAAAATCGAAATCCGCATCGCAAACCTGTATTCGTCGTGACCCAACAGGGTCACGCTCTTAACAGCATAGCCTACGGATTCCTATGCGGCCGGCTCGCTTTCCGGCCAAACACATCGCCCCGAAATCAAACAGGATATTCGGAAGACCCGATGTGCAACGTCAAAGGCTCACCGCATCAATGCAGCGTGTCTTCCGGCATTTCCGGTGTCGCCCACATTTTTTCAATGTTGTAGAAGACACGGATTTCCGGACGGAACACATGAACGATGATATCGCCGGTATCGATCAGCACCCAATCTCCGGTCTCGAGACCTTCGACGCGGGCGCTTCCAAACCCTTCATCCTTCATATCCTTGAGAAGATGCTCGCAGATCGCCGAAACATGCCTGCTCGATCGCCCGGAGACCACCACCATGT
This sequence comes from Rhizobium sp. AN73, assembly GCF_030757975.1. NCBI lineage: Bacteria > Pseudomonadati > Pseudomonadota > Alphaproteobacteria > Hyphomicrobiales > Rhizobiaceae > Rhizobium > Rhizobium sp. AN73. Next base: position 2,646,579 of record NZ_JARWME010000002.1, on the reverse strand, counting down.
AGTCCGCAAGCGCCGATTTTCCGGCAATGTCGAGAGATACGATATCTTCAGCCTTGGAGTCCTCGAGGCTCGCGAGGACGGTTTCGAGGGCATGATCGGCGGCATCGACGCCACTGTCTTGACCCTTCGGGATAGCAACAAATGCTCTTCCCTTGGCGTGTACTGTTGTCAGAGGGTTTCCCTTTCCAAGAATGACAAAACAGGTACTGGCGACGCGAATCTGTGCGTCACCAGATTAAGGTGGCACCAAAGCATTAACTTTTCAAGATATGGAGCCTTCAACGGCTGTCGCATACATCATTTGTGATTATTGCGGAGCGCCGTGGAACTGAGCGTCGAACGAGGACCATGGATAAAGACCCAGGCGGGCGCCTTTTTTTTCCACAAAACACCGGCATCATCCTCATCGATCCGTGCCTGGCTGAAGGCCTGCGCCATGGTGGAGGAGAGGTAGGACAGGGTGGAACCCGGTCGGTCGATCACCGCAATCGGAAAGGTCTCGGCGATCCGTCGCCATTGCTGCCAGCGATGGAAGCTTTTCAGATTGTCGGCGCCCATGATCCAGATGAAGCGGACATGCGGATTTCTCGCTTTCACCTTGGCGAGCGTATTGGCCGTGTAGCTGATGCCCAGCGATTTTTCAAAGGCCGTCACCTTGATGCGCGGATCGCTGACGAGCCTTTCGCAGGCGGCGATGCGATCCTCTAAAGACGCCAGTTCTGAGCGACTTTTCAGCGGATTGCCCGGCGTGACCATCCACCAGAGCTGATCGAGACCCAGCCTGCGCAGCGCGATTTCGGCGACAAGGGCATGGCCGGCATGCGGCGGATTGAAAGAGCCGCCGAACAGCCCGACGACCATGCCGCGTTCCGCATGCGGCATGGTGAGATAACGTCTGTCGAGGCGTGTTTCGACCGGCAACTATCAGGTCCGTGTCTGGCCGGTGCCATGCACGCGGTATTTGAATGAAGTGAGCTGCTCGACGCCAACGGGGCCGCGTGCATGCATCTTACCCGTGGCGATGCCGATTTCTGCACCCATGCCGAATTCACCGCCATCGGCAAATTGCGTCGAGGCATTGTGCAGCAGAATGGCCGAATCGAGCTCGTTGAAGAAACGCTCGACCACAACAGGGTCCTCTGCGATCACCGCTTCGGTGTGATTGGACGAATAGGTGCCGATATGGTCGATCGCGCCGGAAATACCGTCGACGACAGTGACGGAAATGATCGCATCGAGATATTCGGTGCGCCAGTCCTCTTCCGTCGCGGGCACTACACCTGCAACGGCATTGCGAACGGCCTGCGAACCGCGCACTTCGCAGCCAGCGTCGATCAAGGCCTTGACGAGCGGCGTGAGATGCGTGGAAACGGCAGCGGCATCCACCAGCAGGGTTTCGGCTGCGCCGCAAATGCCGGTGCGGCGCATCTTGGCGTTGACGACAATGCGTGTGGCCATGTCGAGATCGGCTGACCCGTCGACATAGATATGGCAGATACCTTCCAGATGCGCAAAGACCGGCACCCGCGCTTCAGACTGCACGCGCGCAACGAGGCTTTTGCCACCGCGCGGTACAATCACGTCAACCGTGCCATTCAATCCGCCCAACAAAGCGCCCACGGCAGCGCGGTCGGTGACCGGCACCAGTTGAATGGCATGCTCGGGAAGACCGGCAATCTTCAGGCCTTCAACGAGGCAGGCATGGATAGCACGTGATGAATGTTGCGAATCCGATCCGCCGCGCAGGATGACCGCGTTACCCGCCTTGAGGCAGAGCGCGCCGGCATCCGCCGTCACATTCGGGCGGCTTTCGTAAATCACCCCGATAACGCCAAGCGGCGTGCGCACGCGCTCGATCTTCAGCCCGTTGGGTCTATCCCAGGCGGCAATGACTTCGCCGACCGGATCGGACAGCGCCGCAACCGAGCGGATGCCTTCGGCAATGCCGGCAATCCGTGCATCATTGAGGGTGAGCCTGTCGATGAAGGAAGCGGCAAGGCCGGCATTGTCCGCCGCCGCCAGATCTTTGCCATTGGCGGCAAGGATCGTTTCCCTGGACGCCTCGATGGCGGATGCCATGGCAAGCAGCGCGCGGTTCTTCTGATCCGTGCCTGCGATGGACAACGGTCGCGAAGCAGCTTTTGCCTGTGCACCGATGGTCATCATCAGCGCATCGATATCATGGCTCTGCTTCACGGCCTGTTCAGGCATGGACCTCATCCTTCTCAGTATTTTTAACTTTGACGGCAGCGCCGGTCATCACCAGATCGTCGCGATGGATCATTGCCGCACGCCCGACATAACCGAGGATAGCCTCGATCTCGTTGGACTTGTGACCGATGATAAGGCGCGCCTCTTCCGCATCGTAACCCGCAAGACCGCGTGCGACCTCGCGGCCTTCGACGCCGATGATGGCAATCGCATCGCCGCGTCCGAAATTGCCCTTGACCACCCGCACGCCCGCGGGAAGCAGGCTCTTACCGGCATAGAGCGCTTTTTCAGCGCCCGCATCCACATGAATTTCGCCAGCCGGCTGCAATTGTCCGGCAATCCAGGTCTTGCGCGCCGTCACCGGCGTGCCTGATGGCGCAAACCACGAGGAGCGAGCCCCGTTTTCGATTGCCTTCAGCGGATTGAGTGTCTTGCCGGAAGCGATAATCATGCCACAGCCTGCAGCGGTCGCGATCTTGCCCGCATCGATCTTGGTGCGCATGCCGCCGCGCGAAAGCTCGGAGGCAGCGCCGCCGGCCATGGCCTCGATCTCGGGGGTAATGTGTGCAATCGTCTCAAGAAATTTCGCATCCGGATCGAGATGCGGCGGAGCGGTGTAAAGCCCGTCAATATCCGAAAGCAGCACCAGAAGATCCGCGCCCGTCATGGTGGCCACGCGGGCCGCCAGACGATCATTATCGCCATAGCGGATTTCGGTGGTCGCCACCGTGTCGTTTTCATTGATGATCGGAATGGCACCGATCTTCAGTAGCTGGTTGATGGTGGCGCGCGCATTAAGGTAACGGCGACGCTCCTCGGTGTCCGACAGCGTCAGCAGGATCTGGCCCGCAACGATCTCATGCCGCGACAGGCTTTCCGACCATGCCCTTGCCAGAGCGATCTGACCGACCGCCGCAGCCGCCTGGCTTTCCTCCAGCTTCAATGCGCCAGAGGGCAGGCCGAGCACCGTACGGCCGAGCGCGATGGCGCCCGAAGACACCACCTGAACATCGACGCCGTTTTTCTTCAGCGCAGCGATGTCCTCGCAGATGGCGTCGAGCCAATCCTTTTTCAGCCCACTTTTCCGGTCCACCAGTAGTGCCGAACCGATCTTGATGACGATCCGGTGGTGGCTGCCCAGCGGTTTGCGGGTGAGACTCATAGGCGATCGTCCTCTTCCTCGGCCTCGCTATCCACGGGCATTGAGCGGTCGGGAAGGGCGGTCTCGCCGCCATTGCTCGCCGAGACGATGATATCGCGAAGGGAGCGCAGCGCCTCCGTCATGCCGATATGGGCGGCAGCGGACAACAGGAGCGGAGGACGGCCGCAGGCCTTTTCCAGCTCCTTTGCCTTCTTTTTCAATTCTTTTTCATCCAGCACGTCGATCTGCGACAGCGCCACGATTTCCGGCTTGTCGGTCAACCCGCCGCCATAGGCATCCAGCTCGGCCTTGACCGTTTTATAGGCCTGTCCGACCTTTTCTTCCTGCGCGGAGACGAGATGCAGAAGTACGCGGGTGCGCTCCACATGGCCGAGGAACCGGTCGCCAATGCCCACGCCCTCATGCGCGCCTTCGATCAGACCGGGAATATCGGCCAGCACGAATTCGCGGCCGTCGATGGTCGCGACGCCGAGGTTAGGATGCAGGGTAGTGAAAGGATAGTTGGCGATCTTCGGCCGCGCGCGCGTGACGGTCGCGAGGAACGTCGATTTGCCAGCATTCGGCAGACCAACGAGACCGGCATCGGCGATCAGCTTCAGGCGAAGCCAGAGCGTCTTTTCTTCGCCCGCAAGGCCCGGATTGGCATGGGTGGGCGCCTGATTGGTCGAAGACTTGAAATAGGCATTGCCGAAACCACCATTGCCGCCGGCGGCAAGACGAAAGCGCTGGCCTTCCTTGGTCAGGTCGATAATCAGCGTCTCGTTGTCTTCCTCGAAAATCTGGGTACCGACGGGCACTTTCAGAACCACGTCCGAACCCTTGGCGCCGGTGCGGGTCTTGCCCATGCCGTGCTGTCCGATCGAGGCCTTGAAATGCTGCTGGAAGCGGAAGTCGATCAGGGTATTGAGACCGTTGACCACCTCGATCCAGACATCGCCACCGCGGCCGCCATCGCCGCCATCAGGACCGCCGAACTCGATGAATTTTTCGCGCCGGAAGGAAACGGCGCCCGCGCCGCCGTCACCGGACTTGATATAGATTTTTGCTTCATCGAGAAATTTCATCGGACTGCCGTTCTATCGGTTTGCGGGCACACCGGCTAATCGCGTTGTGCCAAACAAAAATATCGTCGTTTCGAATACAAGCGCTTCTCCACAAGGTCAAAGACTATCGTGCGTGAAGCCCATGCGTGAGACAAGGCCGGTTTGGAGCAAACCGGCCTTGTTTTGATTGTCAGCGGTGCGGCAGAATGAAATCCTCAGCCGTGATCGCCGTATTGATATGCGCCACCATGGCGGCACGTGCCGTGGCGTAAATCTGGTGGCAGCCGGTCACCCGGAAGCCCAGTTTTTCCTGCACGCGCAGCGAAGCCGGATTATCCGCAAACACACCGGAATGGAGAACCACCCCCGGCATGCGGCGGAAGAACCGCTCGACCACGGCGGCCACCGCCTCGGTCATGTAACCCTTGCCCCAGTAGAAGCGGTTCAGCCAGTAGCCGAGATGCCACTCGCCGTGCCGCAATTCGACCGAGACGACGCCAATAAGGGTATCGTCACCGCTGGTGATGGCGAAATCCCAGTCGGGCAGGGTGCCGGATGTGCGTAAGACCAGCCATTCCAGCGCATCCTGTCGGTGATAGGGCGCGGGAACACGGGCCAGCATTCTGGTCACAGCAAAATCGCCAAGCGATTCCGCAATGCTGCCGGCATCGGAAAGCCGCTGCGGACGCAGCAGCAGTCGCGACGTCTCGATGACAGGGCAGGGGCCGGGCGGTGCCACGGTAGCGGCAGCCCGGCGACGGGAAAGCTCCAGCGTGCTCATCCCATGTCCCCCCAGCTCTTCAGCGAAACCCAGGTCTTGCGGTCCAGCCTGTACCATTCGACCGGTACCATGCCGCCAAGCGCCAGCGAACCGACCATTCCGGAACCCTGAAACTGGAAACCGCACTTCTGGATGACGCGGCGCGAAGCGATGTTGGTAACCCGGCAGCGGGCATCGATCTGGTCGATTTCACGCGTGCGGAAGGCCATGTCGATCAGCGCATGTGTGGCTTCGGTCATATAGCCCCGGTTCCAGTAGGGTTCCCCCAGCCAGTAACCGATCTCAAGCGTCTTTTCGTCTTCCTGCGGTTCAAGCGCGCAGCAACCCAAAAACTCGCCATTGTCCATGCGGGTAATCACATAGACGCACTTGCCGATCTCGCCAGCATTGGTGCGTCGCACGAAGTCCGCGGCGTCTTTGGCCGTGTACGGGTGCGGCATACGCGACACCATGGTCGCGATATTGGCATTGTTGGCAAGATGGGCAAGGGCGTCGATGTCTTCTTCGTGAGGCTTGCGTAAAACCAGCCTCTGCGACAGTAAAACGGGGCAATCGCTCCTCGACCGATCGGGCCGCGGCCGCTCTTCGGGTGACCGTGATTGGTCAACCCTCAACAATTCAGCTTGCATGGTTCAGTCCCTCCTAGGGGTTAAAGAAAAAGGGGAGTTGGGTGGTACCCCATCTCCCCTGTTTTCTTGACTGAACCTGATACGTCTCAGCCGGGTCGATGGGACACCGGCTGCATATGACGCTTACCGGCTTATTCTGCGGCTTCGGCTTTCGGAGCCACGGATACGAACACGCGACCGTTGGCCTTCGTGCGGAAGTTCACGTTACCAGCCGTCAGTGCGAAAATCGTGTGGTCCTTGCCGATGCCAACGTTGGCGCCCGGATGCCACTGCGTGCCGCGCTGACGCAGAATAATGTTGCCTGGAATGACAGCTTCGCCGCCGAACTTCTTTACGCCAAGGCGCTTGGATTCGGAATCGCGACCGTTACGCGAGGAACCGCCAGCTTTTTTGTGTGCCATTGGAGTTCTCCTTTAAACCTTGTTTCCCGTGTCGCGCCGATTAGGCAGCAACGATGTCCGTGATGCGGACGACAGTGTGATGCTGACGATGGCCGCGCGAACGCTTGGAGTTCTGACGACGACGCTTCTTGAAGGCGATGACCTTCTTGCCGCGGTTGTGCTCGACAACTTCAGCCTTGACGATAGCACCCTTAACGAAGGGAGCACCGAACTTGGCGTCAGCGCCTTCGCCGATCACGAGAACTTCGGTGAATTCTACAGTTGCGCCTGCCTCTGCTTCCAGCTTTTCGATGGTCAGCACGGCGTCGGCTGCTACGCGGTACTGCTTACCGCCGGTCTTGATGACTGCGAACATTTGTTATCCTTTCATGTTCGTTCCGGCTCTGCCCGCAAATGCAAGCTGGCCGTCTTTTTATCAGTCGGAGTAGCGGAAATCCGTGAGGACTGAATGCCCTTTTGAATGTCTGCCGGTGAAACCGCCTTTTTAGAGGGCGGAATAAACGGAAGGCGCAATACGCCATCAATTTGGGTGCGAATTACGCGAGACATCAGTTTATGTCAAGATGACGAACGTTTGAAAAGTAACTGTAACGCCAAGAATTTCATGCTTTTTCGGCAGGCGGAGCAGTCAGGTCTCGAAATTTGCGCAGCAAGTGTTTATATGGGCCTTCAACAAGGAGCAGAAATGGCCCGCATAGACCAGACCGACGATTGGCGGGACCGCCATGCGCCGACACTTTCCGCCTTCGAGTCGCTTGCGATCGAGGCATATGGCCACCTGCCAGATGAATTCCGTGCATTGACGAAGGATCTCATCATCGAGATCGCGGATTTTCCGACCGACGAAGTGTTCGAGGACATGGCGCTCGAAACCCCCTTCGACCTGCTTGGATTGTTCGAGGGGCGCGGCATCTCCGAACGTTTCACCATGGAAACCGGCGAGATGGTGAACCGCATCACGCTATATCGTCGCCCCATTCTCGACTACTGGGCCGAGAACGAGGAAACGCTGGGTGATATCATCACCCATGTCCTCATCCACGAGATCGGCCACCATTTCGGCCTGTCGGACGACGACATGGAGCGGATCGAAGAAAGCGCCGACGAGGCCGCCGCGGAGCGCTGACCCCGCCGGCGGCGACGCCTTTTTATTGCTCGCCGAGCTTCATATCCGGATGGTATTCCTTGCCCTCGACCACCTTGGTCACGGCCTGGCCGCAATGCATGACACCGCTTGCGGCGTTGAAGGCATAGCTCGGGGAGCCGGCAAGCTCCCATCCCTTGTTCAACGCGTCGGTGACCCGGTGACAGAACTTTGCGTCATCGGGACCGGTTATGAAACGATAGACCTTCACGTCTTTTTTGCCTTTCGTTGTGCGATGATACCGGCCATGGCGACCAGCCTTTCGGCCTGCCCCACATGCAGCCGTTCGATCATTCGCCCGTTCATGTTGATGACGTTCAATTCCACAGATTCGGGTTTTGCGAAAGCGGCAATAATCTCTTTGGCTTCCGCGACCATCGCCTCATCGGGAGCAAAGTACTGGTTGGCCGCTTCTATCTGGGCCGGGTGGATCAGCATCTTGCCATCGAAGCCCATGGCGCGGCCCTGCTCGCATTCGCTGCCAAAAGCCACGAGATCGCGAAAATCATTCGAAACGCTGTCGATAACATCAAGCCCGTAGGCGCGGGCGGCGAGCACCACCTGCATCATCCACGGCACAAGATAGGTTCGGCCGGGCAGGGCCGGAACCCGTGTTTCCTTGCGCAGATCATTGAGCCCGATGACAAAGGCGGCAAGCCGCGCATCCGGCGTATGGGCAGCGTCGGCGATAGACGCGGCATTCAAGACACCAAGCGGAGTCTCGATCATCGCCCAGATTTTCAAACCCTGCGGCGCATCCGCCTCCGCCAGAAGGTCGGCAACCTCGTGAATATCGGCCGGCTGCTCCACCTTGGGCAATAAAACCGCATCTGGTCGACAGGAAAGCACAAGTTTCAGATCCGCCTGCCCATCCGGCGTAGAGAACGGATTGATGCGGATGATGGTCTCGCATCCGACAAAAGGCGCGTCAGAAAATAGCCTGTCCAGATTTTCCCGAGCCTTGTCCTTCATGTCGGGCGCGACGGAATCCTCCAGATCGAGGATCACGCCGTCGCAATCGAGACCGTAGATTTTTTCGAGCGCCCTGACATTGATGGCCGGAACCGACAGCAACGAACGGCGCGGCCTCACAAGAATATTTTCGAAAAAATTAGCCATGCCGCACTTGTGTCAAGCTTTTGTGACATCTGCAACCTGACAATCCACTGAATCCTCTTGCAAGCCGGAAGAAGAAGGCCCACATTCGTCTGGAAAGAAAGGTTGAATCATGCAAGGCATCCGTTCATTTTTCATCGCCGCATCCGGCATCGCACTTCTGGCTTTGGTGGCTCTTTTCACCGCCTCGCTCACGGTCGCTTTTATCGGCGTGCTCGCCGTTTTGAGCGCTGCCCGTCTGCTTTCCGCGCGTCTGAAGCCGGCCCCCATTCCGGTCAAGCCCCGCAACCAGCGTGATATGCGCGTCTGGAACGACGGCAAAGGCACGATTATCGATCTCTGAGATCGTTTAATCCGGTCAAAATGCGAGAACGCCCGATGAGGCGTACCGAAGAGTGCGGGTTTGCGCTTCTAAAGCGATCCGTTTTGCAGTATTTCCCGGCAGAGAACATCCGGCGCGCTTCGGCTGACGCCGGATTTTGTTCAAGGGAAACTCGGGAAGCGACAGATGGAAAAATTCACCAAGCTGACGGGCGTCGCGGCGCCCATGCCGGTTGTCAATATCGACACCGATATGATCATTCCGAAAGATTATCTGAAGACCATCAAGCGCACGGGTCTCGGCACCGGCCTTTTTGCCGAGTCGCGTTATCTCGAGGATGGCTCGCCGAATCCCGATTTCGTGCTGAACAAGCCCGCTTACCAGAACGCCCAGATCCTTGTCGCGGGCGACAATTTCGGCTGCGGCTCCTCGCGCGAACATGCACCATGGGCGCTTCTCGATTTCGGCATCCGCTGCGTGATCTCCACCAGCTTCGCCGACATCTTCTACAATAACTGTTTCAAGAACGGCATCCTGCCGGTCGTCGTCAGCCCCGAGAACCTCGAAAAGCTGCTGGACGACGCCTCGCGCGGATCGAACGCCGTTTTGTCCGTCGATCTGGAACGTCAGGAAATCAGCGGCCCTGACGGTGGCACGATCACCTTCGAGATCGATGAATTCAAGCGCCATTGCATGCTGAACGGCCTCGACGACATCGGCCTGACGCTGGAACATTCCGGCGCCATCGACACGTTCGAAAAGGCAAATGCCTCGGTTCGCCCCTGGGCCTGATCACATTTCCATGCCTTTAAAAGTCGATCCCGTACAAAACCGTACCGGATCGGCTTTTGCTTTGCTTGAAAAGCCCTTGAGGCGGAGATAAGAAGCCCTCGATCCCGTCCGGCTGGCGATATGACTTGACCTGCGGCAGGACGGAAACGAGTTTGACGCCGCGCTCGCCGCAATCGAAAACCCTTCATGACGGTTTCCGGCGCGCCGCCCAAGGAGGGTTCTCATGACAGTCCGCACGCTTTTCCTTCTGCCCGGTGATGGCATTGGCCCGGAGGCCATGGCCGAAGTCCGCAAGCTGATCGATTACATGAACAGCGCGAAAAATGCCGGCTTCACAACGCAGGAAGGTCTGGTCGGCGGCTCCGCTTATGATGCCCATGGCGTGGCTATTTCCGATGCGGATATGGAAAAGGCGCTCGCCGCCGATGCAATCCTGTTCGGCGCCGTCGGTGGGCCGAAATGGGATGGCGTTCCCTACGAACACCGCCCTGAAGCCGGCCTGCTTCGCCTGCGCAAGGATCTCGAACTCTTCGCCAACCTGCGCCCCGCCATCTGCTACCCGGCACTCGCCGCCGCCTCCTCGCTGAAGCCGGAACTGGTCGAAGGTCTCGATATCCTCATCGTTCGCGAACTGACGGGCGGCGTCTATTTCGGTGAACCGAAGCAGATCATCGACCTCGGCAACGGCCAGAAGCGCGGCATCGACACGCAGATCTATGACACCTTCGAAATCGAGCGCATCGCCAGCGTCGCATTCGAACTGGCGCGCACCCGCGACAACCGCGTCTGCTCGATGGAAAAGCGCAACGTCATGAAATCGGGCGTTTTGTGGAACCAGGTCGTCACCGAAACCCACGCCGCCAAGTACAAGGACGTTCAGCTGGAGCATATGCTGGCCGATGCCGGTGGCATGCAGCTGGTGCGCAAGCCAAAGCAGTTCGACGTGATCGTGACCGACAACCTCTTCGGCGACATGCTCTCCGACGTCGCCGCCATGCTGACCGGCTCGCTCGGCATGCTGCCATCGGCTTCGCTCGGCGCACCTGACGCCAAGACCGGCAAGCGCAAGGCCATGTATGAGCCGGTACACGGTTCGGCGCCGGATATTGCCGGCAAGGGCATTGCCAACCCGATCGCCATGATCGCATCCTTCGCCATGTGCCTGCGTTATTCGTTCAACATGGTGGATGAGGCAACGAAGCTTGAAACGGCAATAGCGAACGTGCTCGACAAGGGGATCCGCACCGCCGACATCATGTCCGACGGTTCCCGTCAGGTCAGCACGTCCGAAATGGGTGACGCGGTTCTCGCCGAATTCAAGGCGCTTTCGGCGTAACACTGACAGGAACCGGCTGGGCAGGCGGCACGGTCGTCTGCCCATCTTCCTTCGGCAAAAGATGCTCGTATCTTTTGTCGGTCAACGTCTTCAAGAATGCGACGACGGCATCCACACGCTTGTCATCCAGCGCCGGCGCGGAAGTCAGCTCCGTCATGGCAATGTTCTCAGGCACTTCCGGCGCATCCCATGTCTTGCCGGTTTCCGGATTGATTTGCCGGCTGGGCTTTTTGCTTTTGTATTTCACATAAAACAGCACCACCGTGCGCAGATCCCTGAACACGCCGTTGTGCATGTAGGGACCAGTAACGGCGACGTTGCGCAATGTCGGCACCTTGAACTTACCGCGCTGAGCCAGATCACCGGCCACAACAGGATTTTGCGCGAGCCCAAGATCAACCGCATCCGGCTTCGAGCCGTTGGCGGCTCTCACCGCCGTGTTAGCCGGAACGCCAATGTTGAAATATTTGTGATTGGTGAAGAGGCCGTCTTCCAGCCCCTTGGCGCCACGGATTTCATGGCAGGTATTGCAATTGGTAAATTGCGTCGAAGAGATCAGCACCCGGCCTAACTCCTCCTGATCGGTCAGCTTTTCCTCGCCGCGCAGGAAACGGTCATACTTGGAATCGAAGGTGGAGAATTCATCCGAACGCTCGAAGCTTGCCAACGCCTTGGTCATCGCGGCATAGGCGGTTTCGTCGTTCTGGAAAACATTATTGCCGAACTGCGTGCCGAATGCCGCGACATAGTCTGGGTTTTCCTTAAGTCGTTTCACGACGGAAGCCTTATCCGGCATACCCATTTCGATCGGGTTGAGGGGAGGGCCGCCCGCCTGATCTTCCAGCAGGGAAGCGCGCCCGTCCCAGAATTGCCCGCCGATATACTCTCCCGCAGCGTTCCTGCCGAAAGGCGGCGTGAACCGGGCATAGGCAGCCGTGGGCGCATTGCGGTCGCCCAGCGAAATCCCGTCATCGCCGAGCGATACGTCCCGTCCGACCGTGTCACTTTCGCGCGCATCGGAAAAACCCGCCGCCTGCATATGGCAGGTGGAACAGGCCATCGTGCGGTTCATCGAAAGATTGGGATCATCGAACAGGGCTGCGCCGAGCTTTTCCATCGCCGTATAATTTTCGCCACCGTGAGCCTGCATGTTCCCAGGACCGATGCCAAGCGGAACCGGCACTATAGCCACGGCGAGGGCAGCGGAAATGAGCAGGCGCAGTCTTTTCATTGGGGTAGCGTTTTCGGAAACTGTGAGGGACAACGGCTATATAGCACTTTCCTGCTACACCAGACTACAAACTTTCACTGCCCGCTCCACTTTGCCGCAGCCATGCCTATTCGCCGATTTTGCTTACTCGCCCTTGGCAATGGCGTGAAAGAATGTGCCGGAAACGAGACCCCGCCTGCCGCCCGAAGGCCCAAGTGGGCGGCCCTGCCCGTCAGCAATCTGGGCGAAGGCTTCGTCGTAACCAGGGTCAGTGACGCGGGCATAGTGAAATTCATGGCCGCGCAAAACCTCGCCCGCCTTGCCAAGGGGGCCCTTCGCCGCGATCGTCGCTTGCCGGTAGCCGAGATTCATCTTGCGCGTTGCAAAACTGGTGGCATGCGACAGAAGCCCGGTCATGGCATGGGTCGCGCCATCGGCATCTTCGAGAGCCTCTCCCAGCACCATATAGCCGCCGCACTCGCCATGCACCGGCCTTGTCTCGGCAAAACGGGCGATACCCGTCTTGAAACGGGCAGCTGCAGCAAGCTTTCCGGCATGAAGCTCAGGATAGCCACCGGGCAGCCAGCAAATATCGCAGGTCTCGTCGGGCGCCTCATCGGCGAGCGGCGAGAACGGCACGATCTCTGCCCCGGCTGCGCGCCAATGGTTCTTGAGATGCGGATAAAGGAAAGTGAAAGCCGCATCCTCCGCCAAGGCGATGCGCTGGCCGGGCGGTGCAATCGCCGCCTCCACCGAGCCGGAGGGCACATCCACAGGCGCAGCGAGCGAAAGCAAGGCATCGAGATCAATAGACCTTTCCATCGCATCCGCCAGCCGTTCTATATGCGCGTCGATTTCCGGATGTTCGCTGGCCTGCACCAGCCCCAGATGCCGTTCCGGCAGGATGAGTGACGGATCACGCAGGACACATCCTGCGACAGGCAGACCGATTTTTTCGATGGCCTCCGTGCACAGCGTCCGGTGTCTTTCGCTGCCGGCTCGGTTCAGCACCACCGCCGCCATGGTGACGACAGGATCATAGTGGGCAAAACCATAGGCAACAGCAGCGGCTGTCTGCGACTGGCCCGACACATCCAGCACCAACAGCACGGGAATGCCGAACAGCCGCGCCAGATCCGCCGCAGAACCGGTGCGGTTTTCCGCCACCGGAATGCCATCGAACAGGCCCATGGCGCTTTCGATCAGAATAAGGTCTGCGCCGTCAGTCTGCTGCAAAAACAGGTGCCGCAACAATTCCGGCTGCATGGCCCAGCTGTCCAGATTGAGGCCGGATGTGCCAGTGGCAAAGGCATGGAAACCGGGGTCGATATAGTCGGGCCCGGTCTTGATGCCCCGCACCTTGACGCCACGCCGGGCAAAAGCCCTGAGCAGACCGATGGTCACGCTGGTCTTGCCGGAACCAGAGCGCGGTGCACCGACGATGATCGCCCGGGCCGTCATGAACCGTCCCTACCGAGACGGCTTCGCATCGAGACGATTTCGCCGATGACGATCAGAGCCGGTGCTTCGAAATTCTCCCGCTTTGCATCGTCAGCTATGCTTTCCAGTGTTCCGATAAAAATGCGCTCCTCAGCCGTCGTTGCCGACATGATGACGGCGACCGGCGTTATGCCTGAACGGCCGCCCTGCATCAGCAGCCCGGCAATGACGCTGATATTCTTCAGCCCCATATAAACGACAATGGGTTCCTGTGTTTTCGCCAGCGCCAGCCAGTCCAGATCCTCTTCGGTACCGGCGGCATGGCCCGTGGCGAGCGTGACGGCGCGGCTGATGCCGCGCATGGTGGCCGGAATACGCGCTGAAGCAAGGGCTGCGAGTGACGAGGTCATGCCCGGCAGGATACGGAACGGAATGCCGGCTAGGACCAGCGCCTCCGCCTCTTCACCGCCACGCCCGAAAATAAAGGGATCGCCACCCTTAAGCCGCAACACCTTTTTACCCTGCCGGGCGAGATCGATCAGCGAAGCGGTAATGTCGTCCTGCGTTGCCGAAGGCTTGCCACCGCGTTTACCAGCAAAAACAATCTCTGCCTGAGGGCCAAGAGCAACGACATCGTCGCTCACCAGCGCATCGCGCACGATGACATCGGCCTGTGAGAGCGCCAACGCCACTTCGAGCGTCAGATAACGCACGTCGCCCGGCCCCGCGCCGGCAAGCCAGACGTGACCGCCCTCGAAGATCGGGCCTTTTGCGGCAATGTTGTTTAAGACCTCTGCTATCGACATTCTCTCGGCTGCTTTTTTAACGATGACGGAAAAAGCCGTCCCGGCTATAGGAATTCATATGGAAACAGATGGAAAGACCCTTCGCCGCGGCTGGACCACGGGCACCTGCGCGGCGGCAGCCTCGAAGGCGGCTTGCGCTGCCCTTTTGACCGGCGAGTTTCCTTACCCTGTCGAAGTCCAACTTCCAAGCGGCGCACGGCCGGCATTTTCCCTCGCCACCGAGGAAAAAGGCGAAAACTTTGCCCGTGCCGGTGTCGTCAAGGATGCGGGCGACGATCCCGACGTTACCCACGGCGCGCTGATCGAAAGCACGATCAGACGAGGCAAACCGGGAAGCGGCATCACCTTCAAGGCCGGAAAAGGCGTCGGCACCATCACCCGGCCGGGATTGCCCCTGCCGCCGGGCGAACCTGCCATCAACCCCGTACCGCGCAAGATGATCGAAACCGCCATTCACGAGGTAGCCGGAGAAGATGCCGATTTCGAAGTCGAGATTTCCGTGCGTGACGGTGAGAAACTCGCGGAAAAGACCCTGAATGGCAGGCTCGGCATCATCGGGGGCATTTCCATTCTCGGCACCACCGGCATCGTCATCCCGTTTTCCTGCTCGGCCTGGATACATTCCATCTGGCGCGGCATCGATGTGGCGCGCGCCACTGGCTGCACCCATCTGCTCGGCGCAACCGGCAATACCTCGGAAAAAGCCGGACAGGCACTGTACGACCTGCCGGAGACCGCACTGATCGACATGGGCGATTTCATCGGCGGCATGCTGAAATATCTGCGCAGTCACCCTGTCGAGCGGGTCACGATTGCCGGTGGTGTTGCCAAGATGACCAAACTCGCGCAGGGCATGCTCGACGTGCATTCCAAGAAAGGCCTTGCCGATCTCGACGCGCTGGCGGCACTGGCAACCGAAGCGGGCGGAGATGAAAATCTCACCGCGGCCATCCGTCAGGCCAATATGGTCGCACATGCCTTCGAACTGGCCGAAGGAGCCGGCATAGACCTCGGTGCGATCGTTGCGGAGAAAGCCTGGGTAACCGCAGCCGCCGCGCTGAAGACGCCCGGCATCGCGCTTGATATTCTGGTGTTCGATCGTCAGGGCACGCTCAAGGGGCGCACCGCCTCCACGCCGTCGCATCAACCCTTCGCATCTTCCTTCGGAGACCGGAACCGGCGTACATAATCGGTACTATAGAGCGCGCTTTCGCGAAAATCCGTCGAGGCGAGCCCGTGTCCGACGAAAATCAGCGCCGTTCGCTCCACCGGTTCGGCCACCAACTTGTCCTCAATGTCGAACAACGTGCCGCGAATAACCCGCTCATCCGGCCATGAGGCGCGAACGACGATAGCAACCGGACAATCGGAACCGTAAAGCGGCGTCAACTCTTCCACCACCTTGCCGATGGCGTGGATGGCGAGGTGGATGGCAAGCGTCGCACCCGTTGCGCCGAAGGCTTTCAGCGTCTCACCATCAGGCATTTTCGAAGCGCGGCCTGAAATACGGGTCAGCACAAGGCTTTGCGCTACTTCCGGCACCGTCAGTTCCCGCTGCAGGGTGGCAGCCGCAGCAGCGAAGGAGGGCACGCCGGGCGTCACGGTATAATCGAGACCCAGCCGTTCCAGCCGGCGGATCTGTTCACCCATCGCGCTCCAGACGGAGAGATCACCGGAATGCAGCCGTGCCACATCCTTGCCCGCTTTTGCCGCCGCAACGAATTCCGCCTCGATCTCATCCAGCGAAAGTGCGGCCGTATCAACGATGCGCGCACCCGGCGGGCAATAATCGATCAGCGCCTTCGGAACCAGCGAACCGGCATAAAGGCAAACCGGGCAGGCTGCGATAAGATCGCGCCCGCGCACCGTGATGAGATCGGCAGCACCCGGACCGGCACCGATAAAATGAACTGTCATTGTTGTTCTCCATGTTCGATGGCACGGTCGCGGTCATGTGACGCGTCGCTTGTCGTGGCGATTGCCACGGTCACATCGCCAACCACAAGACGCGCTGCAACGAGTCGCGCATTTTTTCCGGCTGCGGCAAGTGCCGCCGCTTCACTGACGCTGGGCGTCCCGGCATGATCGAGGCTAATCTGTGAAAATGTCATTGTTTTCGAAGCAACCGCCTCGAGCCGTTCCTGCGATACGATTTCAAGCGGCAGCGAAAGGCGTTTTGCCGCTTCCGCAAGACCCGCTTCTTCTGCCTTGAGTGGCGCAGTCGCCAAGCATTCGACGGTCATGCCGAAAGCAAGTTCGGCAGCGCGCACGGCTGCTATAATTGCATCCGAACCCGTACCTTTACGGCAGCCTATGCCAGCGACGGTCAACATGGCTTGACCCAGCTCCACTGCGTCACCGGCATTGCCGGACGCCATCCGGACATGGAGCCGACAGCAACAACGCGCGACACGTCCAGACGGATCATAGAACCGCCAAGTCGGGCATGGGCATCGAGCAACAACGCTTCCATTTCCAGCGTCACAGCATTGGCGACCAACCGCCCGCCCGGTTTCAAGACCTCCATGGCGCCTTCCAACACACCCGTTTCGCTGCCGCCACCGCCAATGAAGATAGCATCCGGTTGAGGCAGGCCTTCAAAAGCCGCAGGTGCTGCGCCGATCAGGACCTCAAGCCCCGGAACGCCAAACGCCTCGGCATTACGGGCGATACGTTCCGCCCTTTCCGGGTGCTGCTCTATGGCGATGGCACGAAGCGATGGGTGCGACAGCATCCATTCGATACCGATCGAGCCCGAACCGGCACCCACATCCCATAAAAACTCTCCCCGGCGCGGAGCCAGCGTAGAGAGCGTCACGGCACGGATTTCACGCTTGGTGATCTGCCCGTCATGCTCGAACAGGCTGTCATCCAGCCCCTGCGTAAAAGGCAGGACGCGTGCGCCCTCAGCCGCGACGACATCGACGGCCACGACGTTCAAAGGATCTATGTCGTCAAAGGCAAAATCAGCCGCCCTGACCAGCCGTCGCCTTTCCCGCTGTCCGCCCAAAGCTTCAAGCAGGACAAATTCCGACTGGCCGAAACCCGAACTGGCCAGCAGTTCCGCGATCAGAGCCGGCGCGCGTTCATCTGAAGTCAGCGCGATGATCCTTGCACCCAGATGCAGATGCGGTCGCAAAAGATCGATGGAACGCCCGTGCAACGACACGCAGTCGACCGACTGCAAGGCCCAGCCAAGCCGCGCCGCGGCGAGAGAAAAAGCGGAAGGTGAGGGGTAGCAGACTGTCTCCTCCGCATCGATCCGCCGCAGAAGTGTAACGCCGACACCATAGAAGAACGGATCGCCGGAGGCGAGCACGCAGACTTTGCTGCCGCGTAACGCCACGACATCACTCATCTCCGCATCAAACGGCACCGGCCAAGGGCGCGCTTCGCCACGAATGGCTGCAGCCGCCAGTTCCAGATGGCGTTTGCCGCCGAAGACCACCTCGGCCGCCTCTATCGCCGCAATCGCGTTTCCGCCGAGCCCTTCAAGCCCATCTTCGCCTATACCGACGATGGAAAGCCACCGTGTTTCTTTCTTTTCAGTGGAAGCATCGCCCGTTCCGGAATATTCAGACGTCATGACACGCTCCATACTCATCCTTGGCGGCACGGCAGATGCCCGCATTCTGGCCGGCAGGCTGGCAGAGGACTCCGGCTACCGAATTCTGCTCTCCATGGCCGGGCGTACGCTTTCGCCAGTGGAACAGCCAGTGCCGATGCGCAGCGGCGGGTTTGGCGGTGCGACGGGTCTTGCGGACTTCATTCACGCCGAAAGCTTCGATATTCTCGTGGATGCCACCCATCCCTATGCGGCAAGGATTTCCGCCAACGCCATCGAGGCGGCCCGACTTGCCAAAGTACCGCTCGTAGCGCTTTCGCGCCCCGCCTGGCAGCGCCAACCGGGTGACGTGTGGCAGAGCGTCGATACCATTGAACAAGCCGTTACCGCGCTCGGAGACGAAGGCAAACGTGTGTTTCTGGCACTGGGACGGCAGGAGCTTCTTCCTTTCGCAGCCGCGCCCCAACACAGCTATCTCATCCGCAGCGTCGACCCGGTGGAGCCGCCGCTGAAAGTGCCGGATGCGCGTTACATCACCGCGCGCGGCCCTTTTGTGCTGGATGAAGAAATCCGAATGCTGGAAGAAAACCGCATCGAGACGATGGTTTCCAAAAACTCCGGCGGCAGTGCCAGTTACGGCAAGATCGAAGCGGCGAGGCGACTCGGCCTGCCGGTCATCATGATCGAGCGGCCGCCACAGCTGAACGACGCCAATGGCGCGAACGTGCCTGATGTAGCGACTGCGCTCACCGCCATCCGCCATCAGCTTTCTCTTTTCGAAAAACGTGGCGAATAGACCAGCGGGTCTTTCTCGGAGCGTTCTATCAGACGCGTTTCCACCGAACCGACGATGATGCAGGTGGCCATATCCGCCATGTCGCTCGATGCTTCCGACAGGGGCACGACCCGGATGCGTTCATCCGCCCGGCCTGCCGCCCGGCCGAAGATCACCGGCACCGAGCCGGGCAAATGCGCCCGCAAAAGATCGAAGGCCGTGCCAAGCTGGTGCGGACGCGCCTTGCTAACGGGATTATAGAAGGCCATCACGAATCCGGCTTCCGCCGCCGCGATAAGCCGCTTTTCGATGATGCCCCAGGGCTTCAAATTGTCCGACAACGAAATGGCGCAGAAATCATGCCCGAGCGGAGCGCCGGCTCTTGCGGCAACCGCTAGCATGGCCGTCACGCCCGGCACGACCGAAAAGTCTATCTCGCGCCATTCAGACGGGCCGTTTTCAATCGCCTCACAAACCGCCGCCGCCATGGCGAAAACGCCCGGATCGCCGCCCGAAACCACGCAGACTTTACCGCCAGCGGCGGCAAGCCGCAGCGCCTGCTCGGCGCGGGAAATTTCCTCGCGATTATCAGAGGCATGGCGGCGCTGATCGGGTCTGAGCGCCAGACGGTCGAGATAGGGAATATAACCGAAGAAATCCTCTGATGCCTCGACGGCGGCGAGGGCCTCCGGTGTCACCTGCGCCGCACTGCCGGGGCCGAGGCCTACAACGACCAGCCGGCCGGTCATGGCGTTTCACCACCAGCGGGTCTGGTTTTCCAGCCCGGCACCAGAACCAGTGAAAAATAGGGGGCAGGCGATGCGTCGCGCTCGATCAGCGGCACGGCATGGCTGTTCGCCATGGTGCCACGCTCGACATAAAGCGCCTCTTTTAGCTTGCCGGCCTTTTCCAGCGCCCGGCGGATCTTCGGCAGGTTGCGCCCCACCTTCATGATCACGGCGCCATCCGTGCCGGACAGACGCTCTGTCAGCACATCCTCTGCCAGCGTGCCGGGAAGCACGCTCAAGATATCGTCACCCTGCACCAGCGGTAAACCGGCCATCGACCAGCAGCCGGACATGGCGGTAATGCCGGCGACGACCTCCGCGTCATAGGAGGGCGCAAGCCGCAGATGAAGATGCATATAGGAGCCGTAAAACAGCGGATCGCCTTCCGACAGCACGGCGACATTGCGCCCGGCATCGAGATGGGCAGCAATATCCATTGCCGACTGATCGAAAAATGCGGCGATCGCGCCGCGATAATCCTCGCCGTTTTTATCGCTCTCGACGGTCACCGGATAGACCAGCGGCATTTCCAGCGTGCCCGGACGAATGAAAGCCTCAACGATGCTGCGACCATTACCGCTACTGCCTTTCTTGCAGAAGAAGGCGAGGACATCGGCATTTTCAATGGCGCGGACGGCTTTCAGCGTCAGAAGCTCGGGATCGCCGGGGCCGGTTCCGACACCGACCAGTTTACCCTTGGTGTGTTCAAAAAGAGCCGCGCTCACAGACCTGCCCTCGCAACCGCGTTGACGGCGGCAGCCGTCATGGCCGAGCCACCCATGCGTCCCTTGACGATGGCATAGGGAATGCCGAGTGAACTTGCCTCCAGCGCATCCTTCGATTCCGCCGCGCCGACAAAACCGACCGGCATGCCGATGATGGCAGCCGGACGGGCAGCACCTTTCTCCAGCATATCCAGAAGATAAAACAGCGCTGTCGGCGCGTTACCGATGGCAACAAGAGCGCCGTCCAGCTTGTCCGCCCAGAGATCGAGCGCAGCGGCGGAACGGGTATTGCCGATCGTTTTCGCAAGTTCCGGCGTGCGCGGATCGCGAAGGGTGCAGATGACGTCGTTAGCGGCCGGAAGCCGGGCACGGGTCACGCCGTGGGCAACCATTTCCGCATCGCAAAGTATGGGCTTGCCCGCTAACAAAGCGCCGCGTGCGGCGGCAACGAAATCCGGCGAGAACCGGAAATGGCTGGCCGCCTCCACCTGCCCGCAGGCGTGGATCATGCGAACGGCAATATCCGCCTGTTCTTCGGTAAAGGCGGATAAATCCGCTTCTTCGCGGACAATGGCGAAGGAGCGCTCATAGATCGCATTGCCGTCGCGAATATAGTCATGGTCGGTCATCGGTCATCCTGTCGAAGCGCCGCAGCGATTGCCTCTTTGCCCAAGCGGGCAATGAGGTTGGCAGCGTTTTCCCCGGGCTTATGTTCTTTTTCGTAAAGACGGGCAAGCCGCGAAAGCGCCGTCCTCTGTTGCTCTAAAGGTAAAATACCGTCCTGCGGGTCGCAGGCGCGGCCCGAAATCGAAAAGACCAGCCCATCGGCGGTGCCGGAAAAGGTCAAAAGCGAAGGGGCGGGATGCGCGCAACCCTTGCCGCAGCCGGAGATATGCAGCGTGAAGGAGCCGTCGAGCAGCGAGGCGCATTCCTCGGATGCAAAGGCGGCCAGATCATGTGTGGGAAAGAAAGCCGAAGCGCATCCCGGCGCGCCGGGACAGACGGCGATGGAAGATCGCACATCATCTGCCGCTGTGATGAAACCGGAACTACCCGCGGTCTCCAGCAACGCACCGCCAGCATCCTCTGACCCGAAAAATAGCAGGCTATGATTGAGCGAGGGCCGCAATGTTTCGATATCGAGCGCGCGCGCCCGGTCGCAGAGCCTCGACAAATCGGAGGCACGGACTTGCGCGAAAGCAGGCGTGATACAGACAGCGAAAGCACCGCTACCGGCCGCCATCAGCCCCAGCGGCGACGAAGGCGCAAGCGTCTCGCCTCCAATCGCTCTATCCAACAAGCAGTTTCCGCAAATCGCCTTTATCGTCTGCAAATCCAGATCACGGCCCCGGACAAGCGGTCCCTCGCCGGCCAGATGAACGAGCAGCAACAGGACAACATCCGCCGCCTTGTCGGTCTCGACAAATCCCGCGCGCAGCGCCTTGCTTTCCGGGCCTCCGACAAACAATTGCCAGAAAACGCGGCCCTCAAGCCGCATCGCTTTCAGACGGATATCGGCCAGCAAATCGCCCATGGAAAGACGGCCGCCCCCATCGATGACGACGGACATTTTGGCGGCAAGCTTTTCATGCAGCGCCAGCGCGGCAGCCTCTCTGCAGATCTCGCCCGCAAGAGAACTGCCATCGGCGATTTCCTGATCATCCCGGCCGGCAAGAGGTGAGGTCTCGACTGCCAGTCCGTCGCGAAGCGGCAAGCCGAGCGCCAGAACATCATTCTCCAGGCCGCAGGCGCTTTCGGGCGTCAGGCCGCGAAATTGCAGGCTGCCGCGTGCCGTGATGTCTATCAGCCCGTTGCCGTGCCGCTCAGCAAGTTCGCATAGCGCTATCATGCCATGGGGCGCAATGTCCGCCTCGAATGCGATGCGCGACAGATACCCATCACCGGTCAGCATCGGGGCCGATAAGGCCGGACACGTCCCACGGCGGCCAAACGGCTGGACCGGATCGGAAGGGGCCGTCCTCATGTGCCGACCCTTTCAGAACGGGGCAGGATCAGCATTTCAAGTTCCGCATCCACCGCATTGCGGCGGCTGTGCCACAGCCCGCGACGGCGGGCAGATAAAAAGCGCGTCGCCATCACCTCCGCCGCCTTAGGATTTTCCCGCAGGATGAAATCGCGCACGTCCTCGTTGCCGAAATAGGCGTCGTAAAGCGCCTCGATCAGCGAGGAGGAAACCGCATGGGTGGTTTCGGCAAAGCCGATCAGCCGGTCAACCGTCTCGGCAAATTCCGCCGCCCCGCGCGGACCGTGCCGCATCTGGCCGGCTATGAAGCGCGGATTGACGGCGCGGGCCCGCACCACGCGCGTCAGCGCCTGCGAAATGGATCGCGCGCGCGGACGCGCGGGATCAGTCGTATCCAGCGCCACAATATCGGCAACGCCGCCAAGGACTGCTTTTGCGGCGGAAAAACCGCCAATGAAGGCGACGTCGGAAGAGCCGTCGAGAAGATCCCGGCCCGGATCGTCACCGGTGTGAACGAGCAGATCTGCACGGCGCACCAGCTCAACAAAACCGGCATTCTCGAAAATCTCAAGCCCGTCCGCACCGCCGAAGGCGTGACTTGCCGCATCGAGATAGGCCTGGCCGAGTTCCTCACGTTCATCCCATTTTCCGCTGGCGAGTTTCTCCTCAGTGCCTGCACCATAGGTGCCGGGTGCGGAGCCGAAGATGCGTGCCGGTATATGCCCGAGCGCGGCCGCCTCTTCCGCCAGAGGATTGTCACCCGGCGCTTCATCCCGTCGCGCGACGGCCTTTGCGGCAGCGTCTAGAAGAGCGATCAACGCCGGAAACATGTCGCGGAACAGGCCGGAAATCCGGAATGTGACATCAACACGTGGCCGCCCGATACTGGCCGGCGGCAGAACCTCGATGCCGGTGACGCGACCCGTCGCCGGGTCATGGATCGGTCTCGCCCCCATCAGATGCAGCGCCTGCGCCACATCCTCGCCGCCATTGCGCAGGCTGGCGCTGCCCCAGAGATCAAAAACCAGATGTTTCGGCCAGTCGCCATGGGATTGCAGATGGTGCCGAAGCACCTCTTCACCCGCCATGCGGCCGAGCTCGAAAGCCGTCGGCGTCGGCATGGTGCGCGGATCGGCGGCATAAAGATTGCGGCCGGTGGGCAGCACATCCAGACGTCCGCGTGCGGGTGCGCCTGACGGGCCGGGGACAATATGGCGGCCATCGAGCGCAGCAAGCAGCGATGCTTTTTCCGCCTCAGCGCTTTCGAGCCTCAGAAGATCGATTTCGCCTTCAGGGCTGCGGCCAAAAACATGCTGGCCATCCTTGATGGCGAAATCTTTCAGGTCGCAGAGAAAGGCATCGATGCGCGACAGCGCCGCATCAGCATCGTCCTTAGCCCCCACGCCAGCATCGGCCGCGAGCCCGGTTTCCAGCGCCTTCTCTACGATCAGTTTCGCCAGCCGGTCACGGCGGCGGCGATCCAGCCCGTCCGCCTGCGCATATTCATCGACAAGCTGCTCCAGAGCCGATTGTTCAGGCGAAAGCCCGGCATCTACCAGCACCGGCGGCACATGGCCGATGGTGACCGCAGCAATCCGCCGTTTGGCGACGGCCGCCTCGCCCGGATTGGAAACGATGAACGGATAGACCACCGGCAACGAACCGGTGACGATTTCGGGAAAACAATCGCGGGAAAGCGCCACCGTCTTGCCCGGCAACCATTCAAGCGTGCCATGCGCACCCACATGCACGATGGCATGCGCCCCCGCGACCCGCTGCATCCAGGCGCCAAAAGCGATCAGCGCATGACGTGGCGGCAGGGCAGGGTCGTGGTAATCCACCCGACGGTCCTCGTTGCGTCCACGGTCCGGCGCCAGCGCCACAAACACCTGGCCGAAACGGGCGACGCGAAAACGGAATGCGCCGTCTGTGAGCGCATCATCCTGTTCGGCGGAACCCCACGTGGCATCCACGGAGGCAGCAGCCCCCTCAGGCAAACCCGCAAGAAAATCCTGATAGTCTGAAAGTTCGATAGCCGCTTCCTGCTGCTCGACACAATCCAGCAAAGCCCGTGCCGTTTCGGGAATATCCGAAACCGCATATCCGGCCGTGGCCAGATCGCGCAGCATTTCAAGCACGCTCTGCGGCACATCGAGACCAACGGCATAACCGGTGCGCCCCGGCGCAGCACCCGGATAATCCGGCATCAGGATAACGATCCGCCGTTCCCGTGGCGCAGACTGTTTCAACCGCAGAAACGCAGCGATGCGGTTTGCCACCTGCGCGACACGATCAGCCTCCGGTGTGTTAACGAGGCTGACGCCGCCATCGGCCCGCACCTGCTTGAACGAAATCGCACCGGCAAGAATCCGGCCATCGAGTTCCGGCAGGACCACATGCATGGCGAGATCGGACGGGTTGAGGCCCCGCGCATTCTCCACCCAGCCGTCCCGCCGCGTCGTCGCCATAACCACCTGAAACACCGGCACGCCGAGGCGGTCAAACAGAGTCTTACCGCCATCGTCCGTCTGACTGGCGAAAGCCGTGGCGGCAATAATGGCGGCGGGCATGAGATCGGGCAGCACGGTTTCGAGAAAGCGGATCGCCTCCCCATCCTTGAGGCCGCTGACGAAAATCGGCAAGGGCGCAAAACCGCGCTGCGAGAGCGCATGAAAAAGCGCATCGACGGGCGCGGCATCCGTCGCCAGAAGCATGGAGCGGTAAA
Source organism: Rhizobium sp. AN73 (assembly GCF_030757975.1). Lineage (NCBI taxonomy): Bacteria > Pseudomonadati > Pseudomonadota > Alphaproteobacteria > Hyphomicrobiales > Rhizobiaceae > Rhizobium > Rhizobium sp. AN73. Next base: position 2,621,624 of record NZ_JARWME010000002.1, on the reverse strand, counting down.
AGAGAATGGGCAGAATAGGTGCATCGGCGGGGGAACCCGCGCAGGCTTCGGCCTGATCCACGACGCCTCTACCGGGCCGGTAGAAGCCCGCTTTCGGCAGCGGTTGAGCCTCGATATCTGGCCATGCGTCATCACTTGCAAGGGAAGCAAGACCAATGGCAAGCCGGTCCATATTTTCCCGCCCGCCCTCGCGGAAGAAGGAGAGGACCGACGCCAACGTCTGGCGATCAACAGTCGAGGCCGCTTCGAGCTTTTCGTCTCTCTCGCTGCATTCGCCCGGCAGGAGCAGAAGTTTTACGCCGCGTCGCCGCGCCATAATGGAGAGTTGATCGACACCGTAACGCCAGCGCTCCGCGCCGCCCAGAATCCGGATAAGGATGACACGGGCATGTTCCGCCGTCTTTTCGATCCACAGATCGACTGACATCGGATGTCGAAGCTCGGAGAGGTTGGCGGCGGAAAGGGAAGGAAGTCTGGACCCCGCCTGCCGCCATGCCTGTTCCAACCCGGCAAGATCGCTTGCCGAAAAGGACAGCATCACCACATCCGATCGCGGCTGGTTGAGATCAACCGGCTCGATCAGGTCGTCCAGAGACGAGGATGTGGTGGCGAGAATATGCATCTAAAGCATTTCCAGTAAAAGCGCGGTGCGGTTTTGCGTCTGAACAATGCGCAAAAACAATAGAGCACGTCCCGTTTAAACCGGACGTGCTCTATGTCACGCGGCCAGCATCTGTTCGATCTTTTCGCGGTTGAGGCCCTTCTCGCCGATGACGACGAGGCGGCTGCGGCGCTCCTCACCGGCTGCCCATGGCCGATCGTAATAGTGATTGACGCGGCTGCCGACGGCCTGCACCTGCAGGCGCATCGGCTTGGAAGATACCTCGACGAAACCCTTGATGCGCAGAACGTTTTCGGCAGCGGCCGTTTCGGCGATACGCACCGCCAGCGCTTCCGGATCGGTCACGGCCGGCAGATCGATGACGAAGCTGTCGAAATCATCATGTTCGTGGTCAAGCTCACCATCGTGATGGGTGCGACGGTTTTCGATATCCTCCTCCACCGCAAGGCCGAGGCCGATCAGAACGGCGGGGTCAATTGCGCCATTCGAGGCGACGACGATCTTTGCGGCCCGCGGCAGATGCTCGAGAATATGAGCCTTCGCCTTTTCCAGACCGGCACTATCAAGGAGATCGGCCTTGGTCAGGACGATGAGATCGGCACAGGCAATCTGGTCCTCGAAAACCTCTTCGACCGGATCGTCGTGATCGAGAGCTTCGTCATTCGCCCGCTGGGCAGCAAGTGCTTCCATGTCATGCGCCACCTGCCCCTCGGCAAGGGCAGCGCCATCCACGACGGCCACCACGGCGTCCACCGTTACGCGGCTCTTGATCGCAGGCCATTGAAACGCCTGCACCAGGGGCTTCGGCAGGGCAAGGCCCGAGGTCTCGATGAGGATATGCTCCACCTTCGGCTGGCGGCTGAGGATCTGCTCAATGGCCGGCTGGAAATCATCCGCCACCGTGCAGCAGATGCATCCATTAGCCAGTTCCACGATGTTTTCCTCCGGGCAGCTCTCAATGCCGCAGCCTTTGAGGATTTCGCCATCGATGCCGATATCGCCGAATTCGTTGACGATGATGGCCAGTCGCTTGCCATCAAGCTTTTCGAGAAGACCGCGCAGCAGCGTGGTTTTTCCGGCCCCCAGAAAGCCGGTGACGATGGTGCAGGGAACGCGGTCCAGAAGGGTGCTCATGATCTCTCCTCGGTAAAATCGAATGGGGGAATGCGCGCCACCATGCCGCGCTTCAATGTGTCGGGGCGGCCACGCCAGGGCATCAATCCATCTGCGGAGGCGGCCAGCATGCGAGCGCCGGTCAGCAGGTCTTCCGCATCGTCGGGCGTCAGCCCGCCGAATACATAGGACCAGCCATCGGCACCGCGCAGCACGGCACTGAGGCCGCGTTTGCAATTGGCAAGGCAATTGACGGAGCGAACATCGATGCCGGAGTCACGCGCTTTTGCGATGGCAGCTTCCGCAAGGATGGTGCCGGGGCGCGGCTCCGCATTGGGATCGGTGTCGTCGCGACAGCTTCGGCAGACAAAAACGACCACGCCGGAAGCTGTGTTGACTTCCATTGTCCCGTCCGCACAAGAAGATGTTGTGGTAATATCCAAACCGTTCCGCTTTCCGCGCCTTTAAACTCATCGGGGTGCGGATGTCGAAAACAGCGCACTGAAAAGCGCGACTGCAAATCAATTCGACCGGCTGACCGGAGCACCCCGCCCGGCAGACGTTTTTTCCTGAAACGGCAGGTCTCCTGGCTTGCGGCTTTAAAACACCCTGCACCACCTTCCCGGACCAATTTTATGGTCCAGTGGCTTCACAGTGCGGGCTTACCGCTTACAGTTGCGGGGGCAGCCACGGAATGACCCTCTATCAGGGTTGAACCGTGTTCCCTCTTAGCTTTTCCCGTTGCCGGGAAAAGACCGTCAGTCCTTCTACCCTTAGGCTGAACGGGCGCGGGGGTCAATGCTGCGGCCCTCCGGCTGGAGCATTGCCGGGTGCGGCAAATTGAGTATAGTCGCCGCTCCGAATGGCGGGGGCATCCGGTCCCCATGCCGCTGGATGAGAAGGAAAACGCGATGACACGCGACATCAGCGACAACGAGGCCGAGCGTCACCGGCAGAAAATGGTCAACCGCAAGACGGTTCAGGATGCCGAAGTTGCGGAAAAGACCATCGAAAAAGGTCTGCTGATGATCAATACCGGTCCCGGCAAAGGCAAGTCCACGGCCGCTTTCGGCCTCGCTTTGCGTATGCTCGGCACCGGGCGACGGGTGGGCGTGGTGCAATTCATCAAGGGCGCATGGTCGACGGGCGAACAGCAGGCGCTGACGCTCTTCGGCGACAGGGTCATATGGCGCACGATGGGTGAGGGCTTCACCTGGGATACGCAGGATCTGAAACGCGATGTTGCGGCAGCCGCAAAGGCCTGGGAGGAAGCAAAAACCCTGATGGCCGACGAAACGATCGGCCTGTTGATCCTCGACGAACTGAACATTGCGCTCCGCTATGATTACCTGCCGCTGGAAGAAGTCGTCGAAACGCTTTCCAACCGCCGACCCGATCTGCATGTCATCGTCACCGGCCGCAACGCCAAGCAACCGCTGATCGGCGCCGCCGACATGGTGACCGAAATGACCCTCGTCAAACATCACTTCAAGGCAGGCGTGAAGGCGCAGGCGGGGATAGAATTCTGACATGACTGCACGCGTGCTGATGTTTCAGGGAACCGGCTCCGATGTCGGCAAATCGCTGATGGTGGCTGGCCTTGCCCGCGCCTTCGTCAGGCGTGGCCTGTCCGTCATGCCGTTCAAGCCGCAGAACATGTCGAACAATGCGGCGGTCACCGCCGATGGCGGCGAGATCGGTCGCGCGCAGGCGCTGCAGGCGCGGGCAGCAGGCGTTCCGCTGTCGGTTCACATGAACCCGGTGCTTTTAAAGCCGCAGAGCGAAACCGGCGCACAGGTCGTCGTACAGGGTAAAATTGTCGGCAATGCCAAGGCTGCCGATTATCAGCACATGAAAGCCGGGCTGATGCCGCGTGTGCTGGAGAGCTTCGAGCACCTGAAACAACAGGCCGATCTGGTGCTGGTGGAAGGGGCAGGAAGTGCTTCCGAAATCAACCTCCGCGCCAACGACATCGCCAATATGGGTTTTGCCCGCGCCGCAGATGCTCCCGTGATCCTGATCGGCGATATCGACCGGGGCGGGGTCATCGCGAGCCTCGTGGGCACAAAAACCGTTCTCGAACGCGATGATGCCGCGATGATAGAGGGCTTCATCGTGAACCGCTTTCGCGGTGACCCTGCGCTGTTTTCAGACGGCATGCGGATGATCGCGGAAAAGACCGGCTGGGCGTCCATCGGGCTGTTGCCGCATTTTTCCGATGCTGCGAAATTGCCGGCGGAGGACGCCTTTGGGCTTACCGGCCCGGCGCAACAAAAGCCCGGCGCGAAAATCCGCATTGCCGTGCCGATCCTGCCGCATATCTCCAATTTCGACGATCTGGATCCGCTAGACATGGAGCCGGATGTGGAGCTGATCCGAGTGCGGCAGGGCGAGACCATTCCCGCCGATTGCCGGCTGGTTCTGCTCTGCGGTTCGAAATCCACCATAGCTGATCTCGCCGTGCTGAAAAATGCAGACCTCGACATCGACATCAAGGCACATGTGCGCCGCGGCGGTTATGTTCTCGGTCTCTGCGGCGGATACCAGATGCTTGGAAAAACTGTTGCCGATCCTGACGGCATCGAAGGGCCACCAGCGACGGTGGAAGGGCTTGGCCTGCTGGATGTGACGACGGTTTTGACGGGCGACAAGAGGCTCGTCTCCGTGCAGGGCAAGAGCTTCGACGGAATTAATTTATCCGGCTATGAAATGCATGTCGGCGAAACGACGAGCGTAACGGGCAACCTTCCGTTTTCGACTATTGACGGGCATGCAGACGGCGCCATCTCGCCCGATGGCCGCATCTTCGGCACCTATATACACGGTCTTTTTGCGGATGATCGCCAGCGTGGTGCATGGCTTGAGCGACTTGGTGGAGAGAGCACGGAACTGAACTATGATGCACAGGTGGACGCGGTTCTTGACCGCCTGGCTGAGCATATGGAACAGCACCTCAATCTCGACAGGCTGCTTTCTATAGCGCGATAAGGATCGCCAGTAACCCGAACAGTCCGATCAGCAAGAAGTCCGCGATCCTTGCGAGCCGAAGCGCCTTGCGAATATCGCCGGCAACCAGCGCTGCTCTTCCGCCTTCGCCCATGAAACGCGCCTCGATCATCTGACCGCCGTAGGAACGCGGACCGGCGAGCGCGAAGCCGAGGGCACCCGCAAGCGCCGCCTCCGGCCAGCCGGCATTTGGCGAACGGTGGTGACGCGCATCGCGACGTATCGCGGCAATGGCCCCACTCGGCGAAGCGCCTTTCACAAAAAATGCAGCAACCACGAAAAGACCGCCGCTCAATCTCGATGCTGGCAGGTTGACCAGATCGTCCAACCGCGCCGATGCCCAGCCGAAGGCTTCATGGCGCGGCGAGCGATGGCCGATCATGCTGTCGGCCGTATTGATCGCCTTGTAACTTGCGCCGCCCGGCAGCCCCAGAAGCCCGAGCCACAGGGAAGGGGCAACGATGCCGTCGGAAAAATTCTCGGCTAGGCTTTCGATCGCCGCCCGGCAAATCGCGGCCTCATCCAGCGCCTGCGGATCGCGGCCAACGATCATCGAAACAGCTTTGCGGCCGCCTTCCACCCCCTCGCGCTCCAGCGCAATGGCGACGGCCTCCACATGCTGTTCCAGACTTTTTTGTGCCGGAAGCGACGCGCCTAGCAACGAAACAAGCAACAGACCGAAGGGGAGGAACATAAGAACCGACTGCGCAAACCATGCAAGAAATACAGTCAGACCTACAAAAACAGCCAGCGCCGCAACGCCTGCCGCCTTACGCTGCGAAAATGAGGCACTCTCCCGGTTCCATTTTTTGTCCAGCAGCGCGATAAGCGAACCGATCCAGGTGACGGGATGGCCGATACGTTTGAACAGCCAGTCCGGATAACCGGTCAGGCGTTCGATGACGAGCGACAGGAAAGCGAGAGCAAAGAACATGGGCGAAACAGTACCAGAAAAGGCGCAGACTTCGATCCGTCACGGCGGCAATCTCGGCAGGGCGCGCCTGATGTTTCCTGAAGCGCCGGAACCGTGGATCGACCTGTCGACCGGGATCAATCCGCACTCCTACCCGCATTCGCCCATTCCCGCCAGAGCATTTGCCCGCCTGCCGGAGCCTGATGCGACCGAGGAATTGAAGCGACTTGCCACCACAAGTTTCGGCGCACCGTCCGACCGGCATGTGGCTCTCTCCCCCGGGACCCAAATGCTGATGCCATTGCTCGCTCATATCGCACTCGCCCGCGGAGCAAAAAACGGCGCCGTGCTTTCGCCCGCCTATGCGGAACATGCCCGTACCGCCCGCATGGCCGGACTGACTGTGGCCGAAGTGGAGGACATCAGCGGCCTGGCGGCATCTGATTATGCCGTGGTCGTTAATCCCAACAATCCCGATGGCCGCGTTATCGATCGCGAAGACTTGTTGTCGTTGGCCGAGACCATGCGCCGCAAGGGCGGCCTGCTCGTGGTGGATGAGGCCTTCATCGAAACGGGAGGTGCCGAAAGCCTCGCAAATGTTGCCGGTCACGACGCGCTGGTGATCCTGCGATCCTTCGGCAAGTTTTACGGTATGGCGGGTGTCCGGCTCGGTTTTGCGCTCGCGCATCCAGACCTTGCTGCTGAACTGGAGGCAAGGCTTGGCCCGTGGGCAGTTTCCGGCCCGGCTCTGCATATCGCAACGCAAGCTTTGGCGGACAAAGAATGGCAATCGTCCATGCGTCTCCATCTCGCGGAAGAGGCACGGCGTATGAATGGCTTGCTGGAAAAGGCGGGGCTAACGATTGCCGGCGGCACGTCCCTGTTTACTCTGGTAAGGGACCACCGCACCGTTGACCTGTTCGATCATCTTGGCCGGCGCGGCATTCTGGTACGCATTTTTGATGAAAGACCGAACGACATGCGCCTCGGCCTTCCCGGTGGCGAAGAGGAATGGCAGCGCCTCGGTGAAGCGCTGTCATCCTTTTGATTATTCTTCGAACGTATAGGTCTCGATAGACTCCGGCTTCATTTCGATGGAGAAGCCGGGCAGTTTTGGCGGCATATAAGCCGCATTTCTGATATCGCAGGGTTCGATGAAATGCTCGTGCAGATGGTCGACATATTCGATCACGCGGCCTTCCTTGGTACCGGAAACCACGAGATAGTCGATCATCGACAGATGCTGGACATATTCGCAAAGGCCAACGCCACCGGCATGCGGCCAGACCGGCAAATTGTATTTGGCAGCGATCAGCAGAACCGCCAGTACCTCGTTCAGACCACCCATGCGGCAGCTGTCGATCTGCACCACATCGATCGCGCCTTCGGCAATGAACTGCTTGAACATGATGCGGTTCTGGCACATTTCGCCGGTCGCCACCTTCACGGAGCCGATGGCCGCGCAGATCTTGCGATGGCCGACGATATCGTCCGGGCTGGTGGGCTCTTCGATGAAGAAGGGCTTGGCGAAGGCAAGCTTATTGACCCAGTCGATCGCCTGATCCACTTCCCACACCTGATTGGCGTCGATCATCAGATAACGGTCGGGACCGATCACCTCACGGGCGATGGTGAGACGACGGATATCGTCTTCCAGATCGCGGCCGACCTTCATCTTCACATGGTTGAAGCCGGCGTCGATCGCTTCCTGGCAAAGACGGCGCAGCTTGGCGTCGTCATAACCGAGCCAACCGGCGGACGTGGTGTAGCAGGCATAGCCTTCGTTCTTCAGCGTCTCGATACGTTCCTTTTTGCCGCTTTCGGCTTTTCTGAGGATCGCGAGCGCATCGTCCTTTGTCAGCACGTCGGTCAGATAACGGTAATCGACGATGTCGGCGATTTCTTCCGGGCTCATATCGGCAACAAGCTGCCAGACGGGTTTACCCGCCTTCTTGGCAAGCAGGTCCCACACCGCGTTGACGACAGCACCGGTAGCGAGATGCATCGCGCCCTTGTCCGGGCCGATCCAGCGCAGCTGGCTATCACCGGTCAGATGACGCCAATATTTGCCGGGGTTCTCGGTCACGGTGGCGAGATCGGTTCCAACCACCAGATGGCGCATCGCCTCGATGGCCATGCAGCAAATCTCGTTGCCGCGGCCGATGGTAAAGGTCAGCCCGTGGCCTTTCAGGCCCAGCTCGTCAGTGTCGAGAATGACATAAGCCGCCGAATAATCCGGGTCGGGGTTCATCGCATCCGAACCATCAAGGCTCTGGGAGGTAGGAAAACGCAGGTCGAAAACACGCAGATCTGTAATTTTTGTCATGGCCGTTCACTCGCGGTCAGTGTGTATGGATATCGTTCAATCGAGGTGGAATGTTTCTTCCATCATGGCCCACCACTCACCTTCCTTGCGGCTTTCGAGCGGTTGCTGGCAGGGTATGGTGAAAGACCACCATTCCAGGTTCTTCGGGCTTGCGGCGATCTTCGCCATGTCGGCGCTGAAATCGGTGCCGTGATATTCCCAGTATCCGAACAGCAGATTTTCCGGCTCGCGCAGGAAAATCGTGTAGTTGCGGATGTTGCAGTCGCTGATAAGCGCCAGAATCTCGGGCCAGACGGCGGTGTGCAGTCTTTTATATTCCGCAATCATGTCCGGTTTGACGCCGATGACCATGCCCATACGCTGCATGAAAAACTCCGTTATTGCTTGATGGTAGCGAGCGCCGCACGCAGCTTCTGCTGCGGCAGGTTTAGTCCCAGACGTTCCGCCGCAGCGATGACCGGGACGAAACGGCGTCGTTTCTTTTCGTCGTGATTGCCGGCAATGTCGGCGAGCCGGTGCGCGAGAAAGGGGTTCATGAAACGCTCCCGCACCGCGCGGATATAGGCTTGGGCTTCTTCTCCCATGCCTTCTGCGGCAAAGACCGGCAGAACCTCGTCCCGCCAGAGCGTTTCCAGATCCCCGACGAGCGCCTCGTCAGCCATCGCCTGCCGCACTGTCTCGTCTTTCGCACGGACATCCTGCAACCAGCGCTCGGCGAGGTAGGAATGGCCGAGATTGAGCAGGAACAGCTTCAGCTTTTCGTAATGGTCGAGATCATCAGTCAGCACCACCGCAGGGTGGGTGCAGGGAAGAACGAGACCTTCCTGCCGCTCGACCGCCCAAAGTGCGTAGGGCTCGGCAACCGCACCAACGGGATCGATCGGCTCGGAGACGATGCGGTCCACCAGACTGTTGGCGAAACGGCATTTTTTATTCAGGTAGAAGCCGAAACCCGCAGGCAGCTGCCACTCGTCGGCAAGCTGGCGAACAACCTCTTTCAACCGGTCGCCATTGCGCGGAACAAGCTCGCAGGGAAAGATCGATACAGGTGCTTCCGGATTGGTCTGAAAACGTTCCAGCAGCAACATGCAGAGCTTGGCCGGGAAACTCTTCGGCATGTGGCTGAAATCTACCGCCAGGCCGGGACCATCGGACGAATCCAGCTCATAACCGCGATCACCCGTATTGGACAGAATGACCTCGGCCACACAGGCGATGCGCCGCACCTCTGCCCAATCAGCAGCCGCCGTCAACGCCAGCGCAACAGCCTTGCCCGGAATTTCCTCGTCCACCTCTTGCCCGTCGCGAATGCCGCGAACACGCACCGGATAGGGTGCGCCGCCATTCAACGCCGCAACGCGCTTCAGGCTTTCGGCATTGCCGGTCGTCTGGACGATTGCAATACGGCCTAAAGCCTCGCCTTTATCCAGCGCCCGCGAAATGAACAAATCCGCATGCGCCAGAAGAAAGCGGCTGGTACCAAATTGCAGGATGGGCGTGTCAGCCGTCATGCGACCTCCACCATGCCCTTGATGACGCCGGCTTTCGGATCGGTCAGCCCGGCGAATTTGGAAGGCACATCAGCAAGCGTCATGCGGTGGGTAATGAGTGCTTCCGGTACTTTGCCTTCACGCAAGGCCTGCAACACCCGCTCGAAATCCTCCGGCGTGGCATTGCGGCTGCCGAGCAGCGTGGTTTCCCGCTTGTGAAACTCCGGATCGTTGAAAGCGATATCGCTGGCAACGATGGAAACCAGTACGTAGGAGCCACCGTGGCCGACGAAGGAAAAGCCGCGTTCCATGGCTTTCGGATTGCCGGTCGCATCGAAGACAGCATCGAAGAAATCACCGCCGGTAATATCCGACAGTCGATCCTTGTCGCCTTCACCGAGCGTTACCGTATGGGTGACGCCGAGATGATCCTTGCAGAAATCCAGCCGGTCGGTACGCCCGTCAATCATCGTCACTTCGCCGCCATCTAGAACGGCAAAAACAGCAACCGCCATGCCGATCGGACCGGCACCGACGATCAGAACCTTCTGGCCTTTTTCCACCGACCCACGGCGCACGGCATGCGCGCCGATCGCCAGAAATTCGGTCATTGCCGCCTGATCGAGGCTCAAGCCCTCCGCTTTCAACACGAATTGCTGAGGAACGCTCAGATATTCGACCATGCCGCCATCGCGATGAACGCCGAGCACGCCGATATTGCGGCAGCAATTGCTCTTGCCCTTAAGGCAGGCGCTGCATTCGCCGCAGGAAATATAAGGGATGACTGTAACAACATCGCCTGCCGACAGGTGGCTGCCTTCCGGCGCCTCTTCCACCGTACCGGAAAGCTCGTGGCCCATGATACGCGGATAGGAAAGATAAGGCTGATTGCCGGTGAAAATATGCAGGTCCGTGCCGCAGACGCCGATGCGACGGATGCGCACGAGCACTTCACCTTCACCACGCGCGGGTTTCGGTAGTTCCTTGGGGACAAGTTGACCGGGGGTCTCGCAGAAAATAGCCAGCATGCATCACCTGTGGGAAAGGGAATAAAAACGAACGGCGTTACCGCCAAAAACTGCCGCATGGTCCTGCTCAGGCACGATCTCGCGGCAGAAATCCAGCCATTCCTGATAGTCGCCGGCCAGCCGTAACACCGGCCAGTCGCTGCCGAAGATCACGCGGTTGCCACCGAACAGTTCCAGCATGGTTTCGGCATAGGGCCGGACCGCTTCCGGTCTCTGCTCGCCGCGCTCGGTCAACAGGCCGGACAGCTTGCAATGGAGGTTGGGAAGGGCCGCCAAGGCAGCCATGTCCCTGCGCCAGTCACTATAGTGACCGGTGGCAATAAGTGGCTTCGCACCGTGGTCGATAACAACAGGCAATTGCGGATGACGGCGCGCGAAGGCCAGAAGATGCGGCAGGTGCGGCGGCAGGACCAGCGCATCAAACACCAGCCCATGTTTCACCAGCGCATCCACGGCGGCATCAAGCGCGGGATCGTCGATCCAGGTCACATCCTCCATGCCTTGCAGCATCGGGCGCACGCCCTTGAAGGCCGGATGTTCTGCCCGGCGAGCGATTTCCGCCGCCGCGTCCGTGGACTTCATGTCCACCCAGCCGACCACGCCCTTGATGAAATCGGTGCTATCCGCCAGATCCAGCATGAAATCCGTGTCAGCCGCACTTTCCATCGTCTGCACCAGCACCGTGCCGGAAACCCCGGCCTTTGCCAGCAGAGGCGTCAGGTCTGGCGGAAGGAAATCCCGGTAGATCGCAGCCAGAGACGGCGGCGGCCATTGCCCGGCACGATCCTTCATCAGCCAGAAATGCTGGTGGGCATCGATGATCATCGCGTCAGGCCTTTTTGCCGGGCACAGGAGCGCCCTCAGGGATCAGGCCGCGCTTTTGCAGCTCGGACCAGAATTCATCCGGAATAGCCTGTTCGAACCATTCGATGTTGGAGGTAAGCTGTTGCGCATTGCGCGCGCCCGACACGACGGTCACCGAAGCCGGATGTGCGAGCGGAAATTGCAATGCGGCAGCCGGCAGCGACACGCCCAGTTCGTCGCACACGCCCTGCAGCGCATCCACGCGCGCAATGATGTCGGCAGGCGCGTCGGCGTAATTGAATTTGCGGTTACCCGCCAGAATGCCCGAATTGAAAACGCCAGCGGCAACGATGGCAACGCCGGTTTCCGCGCAGCGGTTCATGAAGGCAAGGCTCTGCTGCTCCAGAAGCGTATAACGGCCGGCGAGCATGGCGACGTCGATGTCGAAAACATCCATGGCATCGTTGACGATTTCCCACTCGTTGACGCCGAGACCGATAGCCCCCGTCGATCCTTCTTCGCGCAGCTTGCCGAGTGCCCGGAAGCCGCCGCCGGTGGTCAGCTGCTCCCAGTAATGCTGGTGCTTTTCGCCATGGGTGAAGGAGCCGATATCGTGCACATAAAGAATATCCGGCTTCAGAACGCCGAGCCGCTGCTGGCTCGCCTCGAAGGAACGCAGGATACCGTCATAGGAATAATCATAGACCGGGCGGAAAGGCAGCGGCGCAATATAGGCGTCCTCTTCCGGGCCAACCGTTTCGTCCGGAACCATGACACGGCCGACCTTGGTGGAGAGTGTGTACTCGCCACGGTCATGCTCCGTCACCATTGTTCCAAGACGACGCTCCGAACGCGTGTAACCGTAAAAAGGCGCGGTATCGAAATAGCGAATGCCGCTTTCCCATGCCTTGTCGAACGCGCCTTTGGATTCCTCATACGGCGTGACGCGGTAGAGATTACCCATCTGGGCGCAACCGAGGCCCATGACCGTGACTTCCACGGCGCGGCGCGGCAATTTACGTGTATCGGAGACTTTCATCGCAGGGGGCTTCCTGAATTTTTAGGTAGAGCGGGACGGGCCAAAACCGTGTGTGGTTGCCTGAAATACCGCTTCTCAAATTTGTGAGGCGCGCCGCCGGTAAAGCGGCGCGCCATTATACAATCAATAAAGAACGTTCTTGGCTTCCGGCTTTTCGATATTGTCCTTGGTGACAACAACGACGCCCGTGTCGACGAACTTCTCGACCTTTTCCTTCTTGATGAGCTTGGAAACGGTTTCGATGCCCTTTTCACCCATCTGATAGGAACCCTGAACGACGATACCGGTCAGCGTGCCGTCCTTGACGAAGCCCTGAAGGTCCTGGTTGCCGTCAAAGCCGATGCCGACAACCTTGCCTGCCTTGCCGGTCTGGGCGAGAGCACGACCAACACCGATGGCGGTGGGTTCGTTCGCTCCGAAGATGCCCTTCAGATCGGCATTGGCGGCCAGAACGTCGGTCGTCTGGTTCAGCGCGGTCGCCATCTGCGACTGCGAATAGAACGGGCCGACGATCTTAAGGTTGGAATGCATCTGGATGTAGTCGGTGAAACCGCCAACGCGGCCGATTTCCGAACCGGCACCTGCGACGTAGGACATGACGGCGATCTTGCCTTCCTTGCCCACCTTGTCGATCAGCGCCTGTGCAGCCAATTCGCCGGCTTTCTTGTTATCGGTCGCCAGGAAGGACTGGTAATACTGCTCGGAACCCTGAGCGAGCTGCGAGTCGATCAGAACCACGGGAATACGGGCTTCCCAGGCTTTCTTGACAGCCGGAACCAGCGCGTCAGGATCGGAAGGAGCCAGCACGATACCCGAAACCTTACGGTTTACGGCGTTTTCAACCATGTTGACCTGATCGGCGATGGCCGATTCGGAAGCCGGACCCTGGAAGGTCATGGTGTTGCCGGCAGAGTCCTTCATCGCCGCATCGGCGCCCTTCTGAACGTTCTGCCAGAAGGTGGAATTGACGGTCTTGACGATGACGGCGATTTCACCGGCCTGCACGGTGGAGACGCTCCACAGCGCGATTGCGGATGTCAGAAGGGCGGTCGTAAGCTTGTTCATTTCTTCCTCCGTGATGTCGGCATACCGGGCCTCCCGTGCCGATCTTGTTTGCGGATAGGGTCCGCAGCCCTATATCAGCGGCGGTTGCGCAACTGGTCGATCCAGACGGTGACCAGAATGACAAGGCCGATGATGATCTGTTGCGTGAAGGCGGACACGCCGTTCATATTGAGACCGTTGCGCAGGATGCCGATGACGAAAGCGCCGATAGCCGTGCCCGAAATCGTACCCACGCCGCCGATGAGCGATGTGCCGCCGATAACGGCGCTGGCGATGGCATCCAGCTCATACATCACGCCCTCATTCGGCTGAGCGGTGACGAGGCGCGACATCAGCACGCAACCCGTCAACCCGGCGAGTGTACCGGACAGGATGTAGGTGAAATTGGTGACGCGTGCGACATTAACACCGGAAAGGCGCGCAGCATCCGCATTCGAACCGACGGCATAGATATGACGGCCAAGGATCGAGCGGTTGAGCATGAAGGAAACCGCGAGCGCAATCACCACCATCAGGATGACGGGGTAGGGAATGCCCGGAAACACCACGTTCGGAAAACCGTCGTCGCCAATATTGACGATGCGGAAGAGAGCGCCGTTACCGAGTTCACCGAAGGATTCGCCGAGACCGGAAACGGCGCGAGCACCGGTGATCTGCAGCGCGACGCCACGGGCGATCAGCATCATGCCGAGCGTGGCGATGAAGGGCGGCAGCTTGAAACGCGTGACCATGAGGCCGTTGATGAGACCGCAAAGCGACCCCGTCAGAATGCCGAGCAACATGCCGACCGGAACCGGCATCCCCAACTCCTTCACCGCAAGTGCAGCGACGACGCCAGCCAGAGCAAGCACAGAACCGACGGAAAGATCGATGCCACCGGTGATGATGACGCAGGTCGCACCGATGCCAAGAAGGGCAATGGAGGTCACCTGAAGCGCAATGGTCATGGCGTTGTTGACGGAGAAGAAGGCGCTGCTGGTGGCGGAAAACACCATGACCAGCGCAACGAGACTGCCAAGAGCCGCAAACTTCTGGATGATGTCCTTCTGGCGGTCGCTGAAAGCGAAGCTCTTCTTGGGTTCTGCAATATTAGCCATGTCGTTCCTCACTGCGCAGTCCGGCCGTAACCGGACGCGTACCGCATGATTTCTTCTTGATTGGTCTTGGCGGTCTCAAGCACGCCCGTGATCCGGCCCTGGTGGAAAACGGCGATACGATCCGTCAACCCCAGAATTTCCGGCAGTTCCGAACTGATGAGAATGACGCCGATGCCCTGCGCGGCAAGCTCGTCCATGATCTTGTAGATCGCGAACTTCGCGCCGACATCGATGCCGCGTGTCGGCTCGTCGAAGAACAGCACGCGCGACTGCCGGAACAGCCATTTGCCGATGATGATTTTCTGCTGATTACCGCCCGAAAGCAGCCGCACCGTCTGTTCGATAGAGGGGGTGCGGATATTCAGGAGATCGACATAACGTCTGGCGACATCATCATGTTTCTTGAAGTCGATCAGTCCGAAGCGGTTGGAAACCTCGCCGATATTGGCAAGCGTCGTATTGGCCGCAACCGACATCTTGATGGCAAGGCCATCGCTTTTGCGGTCTTCCGAGAGATAGGCGATGCCCTCCTCGATAGCGTCGCGCGGAGAACTGATAGAAAGCTCCCGCCCGTTGAAAACGACCTTGCCCGCATCCAGAGGATCGGCGCCGAAGATTGCGCGCGCAACTTCCGTGCGACCTGCGCCCATCAACCCGGCGAAACCGAGAATCTCGCCGCGACGCAGCGAGAAACCGACATCGTGGAAAACGCCGGTGCGCGTCAGCCCTTCGGCGGAGAAAATAATCTCTTCCGTGGGGCGCGAAGTGCGCTCGGGGAACTTGTCCTCCAGCGAACGGCCAACCATGCGGGTGACGATATCGTCAACGGTGATCGACGCAAAATCGTCGGTCGAAATATAACGTCCGTCCCGCAGAACCGTCACACGGTCGACGATTTCGGCCATTTCATCGAGGCGGTGGGAAATATAGACAATGCCGACGCCGGATGCCTTGAGATCGCGGATCACCTTGAACAGCAGCCGCGTTTCCTGCTCGGTCAGCGAGGAGGTCGGCTCGTCCATGATGAGCACTTCCGCATCCAGCGACAGCGCCTTGGCGATTTCCACCATCTGACATTGGGCGACCGAAAGACCGCGAACGATCTGGTCGGGGTCGATATCAACGCCGAGCCGGTCGAGACAGCGCTTGGCGTCAAGGCGCAGCTTCTTGCGGTCGACGAGGAAACCCCGGCGAGGCTCACGCGCGAGATAGATGTTCTCGGCGACGGAAAGATGCGGAACGAGGTTGAGTTCCTGATGGATGATGGCGATGCCGGCGGCTTCGGACTCCAGCGGCGATGCATATTGCACTTTCACACCCTTATGCAGGATGGTTCCTTCGCTCGGCTGGTAGACGCCGCTGATGATTTTCATCAGCGTCGATTTTCCGGCACCGTTCTCGCCGCAAACGGCATGAACCTCGCCGCTGCGCAGATCGAAATGCACATTCGACAACGCTTTGACGCCCGGAAATTCCTTGCTGATGTTTTCAAGACGCAGGAGACCTGAACCTAGGCCGCGCGCCGTCTCCTCAGGCGAAAAATCGCCTCGAATTGTCGATGCGCCCTGCGACATCTAGAAACCTCCACCCGCGCTCCCCGCTCCACTGGGGGCAATAATGAGCCAAATGGTTAGGCCGGTTTTTTAGAATGGTCAAGCCAATTAGCCCAAAATTTGAATCGGGATTCTGAAACGCACAAAACGCTCTCAAGAGAAAATGTTAAATAACGTTGCAAATTCTCATATTTAAGTAATTTCTTGCGTATTGGTACGCTTGGCGTTACGGTAAGGCCAAATCCAGACAGCAGACAAGGTTCGTCAGAAAACACATGAATGGTCAGGCCAAAATAGCGGAACCGCGCAGGCTTTATCAGCAGATTGCGGACCAGATACGCGAACTCATCGATATGGGTGAGTTTCTGCCCGGAACGCGGCTTCCTGCTGAACGGGAACTGGCACAGAAGCTCGGAGTTTCAAGACCGTCATTGCGCGAAGCGCTGATTGCGCTTGAAATCGACAACACCGTCGAAATCCGCATGGGTTCCGGTGTTTACGTGTCCACCGAGGCTCTTCAAACGACCCATAACACCAAGTCGCTGGGCGACAGCCCGTCAGAACTGATGCAGGCGCGCGCGGCGCTGGAAGGCGCGACCATCGTGCTGGCGGCAAGCCGCATGACGGATGAGACGCTCGCAAGCCTTCGCCAGATCCTGAACACGATGCAGCGGGAAATCGAGGCCGCGCGCAAGCCTCTCGATCAAGACCGGCTTTTTCACGTCACCATTGCCGAGCAATCCGGCAACAGCGTTCTGGCGCGGCTGGTGGCAAACCTCTTCGATGAGCGCCACAGCCCAATTTCGGCGCAATTGCGCGTGAAATTCGAGGATCGCGATACCTGGACCCAGGCCCTTCAGGAGCACGAAGCCATTCTGGCGGCACTGGAGCTGAAAGACCCGCTTCTGGCGCAGGCGGCCATGCACACCCATCTTGAAGGCTCCAAGAGACGCTGGGTAGACAACTGAGTTCAAAACATAGCAGGCAATGTATCGGGGAGGAGAAAAACCCGTGAGTGAGAATTCCGAGGCAACCATTTTGCTGAACGCCAACGACAATGTCGCGGTGGCGCGCCGGTCCATTCCGGCCGGTGGTGCGACAGGTAGAGGCGATCTGGCCGCGCTGGAGCTGATCGGGCGCGGCCACAAGGTGGCCCTGACGTTCATCAAATCCGGAGACGAGGTCCTGAAATACGGGCAGGTGATCGGCATCGCCACACAGGATATCGAGCCCGGCCGACATGTGCATTTGCACAATCTTGCCATGGTGCCCTCCGAACACGCGCATCAGTTCAGCGTCGATATCGAGGAAAAAGGCATGCTGCCCGAGGGCGAGCGCCGGACCTTCAAGGGTTTTGACCGCGGTCTCGGCGGCGTGGGTACGCGCAACTACATCGGCGTCATCGCTTCCGTGAACTGTTCCGCCACCGTATCGCGTTACATCGCCGATTATTTCAACAAGCAGGGCGGTCTTGATGGCTTCTCCAATGTCGACGGCGTTGTGGCGCTGACGCATGGCGGCGGCTGCGCGCTCAATACGAAATCGGAAGGTTACCGTCTTCTGATCCGTACCATCCAGGGTTATGCCCGTCATCCGAATTTCGGTGGCATTTTGCTGATCGGCCTCGGCTGTGAAACCAACCAGATCGCCCCCATCCTCGAACATTACAAGATGGAAGAGGGTGAACGGCTGCGCACCATGACGATCCAGCAGCATGGCGGCACGCGCAAGACGATCGATGCGGCCATTGCCGAGATCAAGGCGATGCTGCCGATGGTCAATGCTGCCGAGCGCACCGAACAGCCGCTTTCAAAGCTGAAGTTGGCACTGGAATGCGGCGGTTCGGACGGTTATTCCGGCATATCCGCAAACCCTGCGTTGGGTTATGCCTCCGATCTCATTGTCCGCAACGGCGGCACGACGGTTCTTGCCGAAACTCCCGAGATTTACGGCGCCGAACATCTGCTCACGAAGCGCGCTGTCACGCCTGCGGTTGCCGAAAAGCTGTTGCAGCGTATCGACTGGTGGCGCGATTATACCGCCCGCAATGGCGATGAGCTGAACAACAACCCCTCCCACGGCAACAAGCTCGGCGGCCTGACCACCATTCTGGAAAAATCACTCGGCGCGGTGGCCAAGGGCGGTTCGATGCCGCTGAAAGCGGTCTACGAATTCGCCGAGACCGTGACCGAGCAGGGCTTCGTCTTCATGGATACGCCCGGTTACGATCCCGTTGCGGTGACCGGCCAGGTTGCCGGCGGCTGCAATGTCATCTGTTTCACCACTGGCCGCGGCTCCGTATCGGGCTTCAAGCCTGCGCCCTGCATCAAGATCGCCACCAATTCCGAAATGTATGAGCACATGAAGGAAGACATGGACCTGAACTGCGGCGAGATCGTCACCGGCGCGGAAACCATCGAGGAATCCGGCAAAAAAATCTTCGAACACATTCTGGCGGTAGCCTCCGGCGACAAGACCGTCAGCGAGATTTACGACTACGGCGATAACGAATTCGTGCCGTGGCAGGTGGGGGCGGTTACCTGAGGCTGGGGCATTTCCAGTAAAAGTGCATCGCGGTTTACGTCCTGAAAATGCGAAACCCAAAATCCAGACTGTCCCACGTGAAACAAAAGGCCCGGAAATTGCTTTCCGGGCCTTTTTTAGTTCTCTGCGGGTCCTGCTCAGTGGCGGAAGTGACGCATGCCGGTAAAGACCATCGTCACATTGTGCTCGTTGGCCGCGTCGATCACCTCCTGATCGCGCATGGAGCCACCCGGCTGGATGACCGCAGTGGCACCTGCAGCAATAGCGGCAAGCAGACCATCAGCGAACGGATAAAACGCTTCGGAAGCCACGGCAGAGCCGCGCGTCAGCGGTTCGGCAAGACCGAGCGCCTTGGCGGCATCTTCCGCCTTCTGGGCGGCGATACGGGCGGAATCCACACGGCTCATCTGGCCTGCGCCGATACCCGCCGTCTGGCCATCCTTGGCATAGATCACCGCGTTGGACTTCACATGCTTGGCGATCTTGAAAGCGAATTTCATGTCTTCAAGTTCCTGCAGCGTCGGCGCACGCTTGGTGACGACCTTCAGTTCCAGATCCTCAACCATGGCATTGTCACGGCTCTGAACAAGCAGACCGCCGGAGACCGTCTTCGCTGTAATGCCGGCCGCACGCGGATCTGGCAGGCCACCCGCTACCAGCAGGCGCAGGTTGGGCTTGCGGGCAATAATGGCCTTGGCCTCTTCCGTCACGTCAGGCGCGATGATGACTTCGGTGAAGAGTTTGACGATTTCTTCCGCCGTTTCCGCATCCAGCGTGCGGTTCAAGGCAATGACGCCGCCAAATGCCGAAACGGAATCGCATGCCAGCGCCCGACGGTAAGCTTCGGCAAGCGTCGGGCCTGTCGCGACACCGCAGGGGTTGGCGTGTTTGATGATCGCAACGGCAGGCGCATTTTCCGGCAGGAACTCCGCCACCAGCTCGTAAGCCGCATCCGTATCATTGATGTTGTTGTAGGAAAGCTGCTTACCCTGGAGAAGTGTCGCCGTTGCGACGCCGGGGCGCTTTTCGCCGGTCAGGTAGAAACCCGCGCTCTGGTGCGGGTTCTCGCCATAACGCATCTTTTCCTTCAGCGAACCGCCAATGGCGCGATAGTCAGGCGTCTCGATCGCAAGCGCCTCTGCAAACCAGTTGGAGATCACCGCATCATAGGCAGCCGTGCGGGCATAGGCCTTGGCGGCAAAGGTTTGACGCAGCGCATAAGAAGTCTGACCGTCATCGGCCTGCAGGGCTTCGACAAGCGCAGGGTAATCGGACGGATCGGTGACAACCGTGACATAGGCATGGTTCTTGGCCGAAGCGCGGATCATTGCCGGGCCGCCAATATCAATATTCTCGACAGTCGTAGGGTAGTCGCCGCCCTTGGCGCGGACTTCCTCGAAGGGATAAAGATTGATGACGGAGAGGTCGATCGCCTCGATACCGTGCGCCTTCATCGCCTCCACATGGTCCGCATCATCCCGGATAGCCAGAAGACCGCCATGCACGTTGGGATGTAGGGTCTTGACACGGCCATCCATGATTTCCGGGAAGTTGGTCACATCGGAAACATCCGTTACCGGCAATCCCGCATCAGCGATGGCCTTTGCCGTTCCGCCCGTCGACAGGAGCTTGACGCCAAGCTTGGACAGAACCGTCGCCAGCTCGATGATATCAGTCTTGTCGGACACCGAAAGAAGCGCAGTGCGGATTTTGACCTTATCGGGAGCGGGGATTTTTTTGGACACGACAGCCATCAGGCATACTCCGTTCAACGGGGAGGACAGGCTGGACTGGGATTGATCCAGCAATTGCCGCCGCGTTAACACAGCTTGCAGGATTAATAAACAGCGTCGATGCGGGACAGCGAAAACTATGGGCGGTTTTTGTCTGAAACCTCGCTGAAACAGCTATGCCTTACGTTCGATGATCCAGCGGATTTCCCGCGTATTCGCCAGATTGAACGGCAGCTCGATCTGCTGCGAAGGCCGCATGCCTGATGCATCGGCCATGAAGACATCCTCGGTAACGAAAAGCTCCAGTCCCGGCGCCGAAAACAGCCAGGTCGTTCCATCCGCCGCCTCCAGATAAACCGACTCCTCGTCCTGCTGGTGCAGCTGGATGTGGGGATGGATGTGGAAACGCGACACCGCCGAGATGGATTGCAATTGCGTCTTCGCCACATTCTCGTCGGCCCGCAGCAGATCGCGGCCCTTTATCTTTGTGCCGGCTGCATTCATCTCGATTTCCCGATCGTGATAACAGCCGAAATTCTGCAAATAACCGTCATGCGACGCCCACAGGACGTCATTGCCGTTTGCATCGGTTCCGCGACGGCTATCCACCTGACTGACACCGGAAATCATGATCGGCCCGAGCAGCCTTGAACGGGACAGTCTACAAGACGACGTGTCCGCAAGCGTGACGGTCGAATGGGCTGCCGTCGAGCGGCTCGCCCGCTGATATTCAGGTGCTGCATTTTTCGGAAAACCGGAATTGACGATGAACCGGTTCTTGCCACAGGACATTTCAAAGGACAGGCAACCCGAATGGGCATTGCGCGAAAGCTCCGCAGAGCCGGGATGGCCCGTGTCCACGATGATGACCGTCTCATCGGTCGCAAGCCGATGGTAATTCACATCCGACAGCATCTTGGAAGGCCGGCCCGCCGTTTCATCATAACGAAGTACCGAGACAAGCTCGTTGGCGAGTGTTGCGGTCGCACCGTTAAACAGCGCCAGATCACCGCCCTGATGCCGGAAAAACCGGATGGCCGGGAACATCCGGTCTATCGCCGGCACTAGCCCAGACGGCAGATCGTGACCGAGATTGATGTAGCTTTGCCGAAGCGGCAAAAGATCGAGCAGCAAATCCAGCATGACCCGCGGATTGCGGGAAACATGTCCGCCATCGGGAAGAATCTGGCGCTCCATTTCCTGAGCCAGCTTCATTCCATGCCGTGTAATGCGGGACAGGCGGGTCGGCATCGCTATGGACGCGACGGCTAGCGCAATCCTGATCCGCAGTCTCGCTTCGCCATCCGGCGCGTGTTTGACGATCCTGTCGAGATAGCGCACGTGAAAGGCGAGACTTTTCAGGAAACGGCGATAAAACCCCGCATCGGCCTCATATAAAACGACGGGAGAGTGAGAAAGCCAGGCGATCAGCCTCTGTGCCGCGATCTCCGGAGACCAGGCGATACCCGCAATGCGCTTGCCATGAATAGTCATCCATTCGGCGACGATACGGCGCGCCCGCTTGCTGGCCTCACTCGATCTGTCGGAGCGGATATGCCGCAACCAGCCGAATGCATGCAGCCGCTCTTCAAACACTAGCGAGGGGTAATCCACCTGAAATGGCGAGAGGCCGCCGGTTTCGACGACGCGACCGGCAAGTGCTATCCGGCCCCGCAGCAATTCCTCGGCAAAATACGGATCGATCGCCCTGAGATCAGTCGGCGCCGCCACCAGACCATCGGGAACCCGATTGGCAAACCGGGATACATGCAGGCGCAAAGGCGCAAGGCCCACACACAAATGACGATACGCCATCCGTGAAAGAAGACCGGCGGCATTGATGCTGCCTGCAAAGGACCCTGACAAGCTGTGTTTCCCGTTTCACATGTTTTGTTTTTATGAGTGAACCGTGATGATCGGAACGTTATCGGCAATTATCCAATGATTCGCGGAAGCTTGGCTTTTTTCTACTTCTTACGCAAGACACTGCTAAAAAACCCATCGATGCCGCCGAACATATCCGGCGTCGTGCGAAGATCGCCCTCGGCACTGACGGCTACTTCCATTCCCGGCCAATCCTCCTTACGGACGGCAACACGCTCGAAGGCGGGGTTTTCCACCAGGACCTGCGCAATCATCGCTTCCCCTTCCGAAGGGTCGAGCGAGCAATTGGAAAACACCACAATGCCACCGGACCCCACCAGCGTGAGCGCATGGCGCAACATCTGGCCCTGAAGAGCGGCAAGTTTGGCGATGTCGTTCTCATCCTTTGTCCAGCAAACATCGGGATGTTTGCGCAGCGTGCCGGTTGACGAACAGGGTGCATCGAGAAGGACGGCGTCGAAAAGCTGTTCCGGCTGGTACTTCAGCATATTGGCTTCGACGGTTTCGGCATGAAGACCAAGTCGGTCGAGATTTTCCCTGAGGCGGCGAAGACGATTGCCGGACTGGTCCAGCGCGGTCACCTTCGCACCCGCAAGCGCAAGCTGGGCTGTCTTGCCACCCGGAGCGGCACAGAGATCGGCAACTCGCTTGCCGGAAATGTCGCCCATCAGCTTCACCGGCATGCTAGCCGCAAGATCCTGCACCCACCAGGCACCCTCGGCAAAACCTTCAAGCGAGGGAATCTGGCCTTCGAATTCACCGAGGCGGACGCTGCCATTCGGCAAAACCGTACCGCCCAGCTTTTCCGCCCAGAGGGCAGGGTCAGCCTTTACCGTGAGATCGATGGAGGAGGGCGTCAGCTGCGCCTCGGAAATCCGTTTGGCAACCTCATCCCCGTAAGCCGAAACAAGCCGATCGTAGAACCAGTCCGGCAACACCGGCACGTCAGCGATCGCCCTCTCGATTTCAGCCTTTTCCCGGCCCAATCGTCTGAGAACGGCATTCACCAGCTTGGCAAAGCGCCTGTTGCGCGGATCGCGATGGGCTTGTTCCACGGCAAGATCGACCGCGGAATGATCAGGGACATCGAGATGAAGCACTTGCGCCGCGCCGACGACAAGGACGTGATGCAGCGACCGCGCGCCCTGTGGTAGCGGCCCGTCAAGCAGCATCGACAATGCCGCTTCGATGCGCGGAAGGTGGCGAAGCGCGCTGTTGACGATGGCCCTTACCAACGCCCGGTCCGCAAGAGACAATGCACGATAGACAGGATTGCCGTTTTCGCTATCCAGCATACCGTCCAGCGAGGTTTTCTTTTCCAGAACGGCTGCGAGAATGCGGGTCGCGGCAACGCGTGCGGCAAGACCGGGTTTATCCTCGAAAGACGAAGGGCCGTCTTCACGGCCCCTTCCATGGTCCTGCCTCGGCTTTTTGGACCGCGACGGCTTATTCTGAATATCGGATGTCAAGACCACGGTCCCTTACGCTCGTTTTCTTTGCCTCGTCCCCAGCCCGTATTGGGAACGGAGCCTGATTTGCGCTGAGGTCTATCACCCGATGGCGGCGGCGTCGATCCTCGCGGGGAAAACTCCTGTGCCATGGCGTGAAGTGCTGCCACCCGGTTTTCCGTATTCGGATGGGTGGAAAAGAAATTATCCATACGCTCGCCGGACAGGGGATTGATGATGAACATATGCGCCGTTGCCGGGTTACGCTCGGCATCGTCATTGTGAATCTGCTGCGCCATGCCTGAAATTTTCTGCAATGCCGAAGCGAGCCAGAGAGGATTACCGCAGATTTCCGCGCCCCGCCGGTCGGCGGAATATTCCCGGGTGCGGCTGATCGCCATCTGCACCAGCATCGCGGCCAGCGGCGCAACAATCATTGCGACCAGCACGCCAATGAAACCGAGCGGATTATTGTTGTTTCCACGATTGCCGCCGAAGACGAAGGCGAAATTACCGAGCATGGAGATAGCGCCCGCCAGCGTCGCGGTGACAGTCATCGTCAGCGTATCGCGGTTCTGCACATGTGCCAACTCATGCGCCATCACACCGGCCACCTCTTCAGGGGTGAGGCGCTCCAGCAGACCCGTTGACGCCGCCACAGCGGCATTCTGCGGGTTTCTTCCCGTCGCGAAGGCGTTTGGCTGCGGGCTGTCGTAGATATAAACCTTGGGCATCGGCAGGTCGGCATTATGCGAGAGATCGCGGATCATGTGAAAAAATTCAGGCGCA
Source organism: Rhizobium sp. AN73 (assembly GCF_030757975.1). NCBI lineage: Bacteria > Pseudomonadati > Pseudomonadota > Alphaproteobacteria > Hyphomicrobiales > Rhizobiaceae > Rhizobium > Rhizobium sp. AN73. Next base: position 2,597,170 of record NZ_JARWME010000002.1, on the reverse strand, counting down.
TTTGCCTCATCGATCTCCCGCGCACGATAGGCCGAGAGAACCATTTTGTCTGAATTCCAATAGGAGAACAGATTCATACCGGTAGCGAAGAGCAAGGCGATCATCATGCCGCCCGTGCCGCCAATCAGAAAACCGACACCCATGAACAATGCCGTCATGAAAGCCAGAAGCATTGCCGTGCGCATCATGTTCATATGTCAAATTCTCCTTCTCACCCATCAGGGAATATTCCGGGGTTTATAAAACCTGTCTGATTATATAATCTGGTGAACGGCAAACATATTTCAATATCCCGTCATAGGGAGGATTTCTCATGCAGGATGCGGATAATGACAACGGCGCGGAAATGCTCAGGCGGCTTTCGCCGGCGGCAGAACGTGCGTTGAAGGAAGCGGAAGAACGGCGCAAACAACAGGCGGATCTTCAATTGCCGCTGGAAACCGGCGGTCGCGGCGGCGCAGAACCGGTTCGTTTCGGTGACTACGAAATAAACGGTCGCGCCATCGATTTTTAAGCACCACAACATAAAAATACCCGCTAAAAGCGGGTATTTTATCAATTAAAACAGATACTTGATTATTTTTGTTCCAACAGCCGGCACACGGCTTCCAGCTGCTCGAGCGTGCGGTATCCGATGCGGATTTGCCCTGATCCACCTTTGTGGTTGATCTTCACGTCCAGACCGAGAGCATCCGACAGGCTGCGTTCAAGCGCGACCGTATCGGAATCCTTCTCAGCCGAGGGTCGATTCTCGGAGACGTCACCTTGCGACTTGATATCGTTTTGGGCCAAGCGCTCGGCATCACGTACCGAGAGACCCTTGGAAACGATGGTCCGCGCCAGACCTGACGGATCGGAAGTCGAAACAAGCGCCCGCGCATGGCCGGCGGAAAGCGAACCATCCGCCAACATATCCCGCACCGGATCGGGCAACTTCAAAAGCCTAAGGCTGTTTGCAACATGGCTTCGGCTCTTGCCGATGATTTCACCAAGATCGTTCTGCGTATAGCCGTGCTCGGCAATCAGCTGCTCATAACCCATGGCTTCTTCAAGCGGATTGAGATCGGAACGTTGGACGTTCTCGACAATCGCCAGCTCCAGCGCCGTACGGTCATCCACATCCCGAACGATGACGGGCACGTCGGTAAAACCTGCCAGCTGCGCAGCCCGCCAGCGCCGTTCACCAGCGATAATCTCGTAACGGTTGACGCCAATCGTCCGCACGACCACAGGCTGAACAATTCCGTGTTGACGAATGGATGAAGCAAGATCCTGCAATTCATTCTCATCAAAATGACGTCGCGGGTTTCTCTGGCTGCGAGCGATGAACTCAATAGGAATTGCGCGATCCGCACTGACAGCACGCTGCGGCTCACCCACCGGCACGGGCTGATCCATTTCGCCGATCAACGCCGCTAGACCGCGTCCGAGTCGACGCTTGGAAAGATCATCACTCATAAGATATTACTCCATACATTCCGGCAACGTCAGGCCGCCTTGCGCAGACGCTCTCTCTGGATCACTTCGGACGCCAGTTGCAAATAGGCCTGGCTGCCGGCGCACTTCAGATCGTAAAGAATTGCCGGTTTACCATAAGATGGTGCCTCGGAAACACGAACATTACGCGGAATGAGAGTGTGGTAAACCTTTTCTCCCAGATGCGTCCGCACATCGGAAACCACCTGCTGCGCCAGATTGTTGCGCGCATCGAACATCGTCAGAACGATACCCTGTATATCAAGCTGCGGATTGACCGAACCGCGTATCTGACTGACCGTATCCAGCAACTGACTGAGACCTTCCAGCGCGAAGAACTCGCATTGCAGCGGCACAAGCACGGAATGGGCGGCCGTCATGGCATTCATGGTCAGAAGATTGAAGGAAGGAGGGCAATCGACGAGAATGTAGGAATAATCTCTGGCTTCCTGTGTCTCCATGGCAGCACGCAAAAGAAAGACGCGATTGGCCACATTCGCGACCTGCATCTCAAAGCCGAGCAAATCCATCGTCGAGGGTACAATATCGAGGTTCGGAACCGCCGTCGGAACCGCAACTTCGGCGACGCTGTGGTCACCCACCAGAAGATCGTAAGACGAAAGCTTGCGCTCTTTACGGTCGATTCCAAGGCCGGTACTGGCATTACCCTGCGGATCGAGGTCAATGATCAGCACACGCTCACCAATTGCCGCCAGCGCAGTGGCCAGATTGATGGCCGTCGTCGTTTTACCAACGCCGCCCTTCTGGTTTGCAACTGCGATAATCCGGTTTTTTTCAGAAGTCATGCCGCACCTGGTCAGTTCGTCAGTGCCTCAAAATGAGGTTTCTGATTTCAAGAACAACAGAATCTGCCTCAATGGCACTCTGATGTTTTACCAGATCAAACTGCCAGCGGCCATGCGCTTTCTTCACTTCGGAATCATAATCCCGGCCTTTATTAAAATAAGCCTTGAGATTTGGATTATTCTGCGCCCAAGGAAGAATATAGTCGAAAAGCAAATCCATCTCGGCGAGGGCTCGCGCGGAAACCGCATCGCAATTTTTGATGGTTTCGGGTGCTTTTTCAATTCTGACTGGATGAACTGCGCCCCTTGCGCCGGTTTCCTTCAGCGCAACCCGCAAAAACGCAGCCTTTTTATTATTGCTCTCAACCAGATCGACCCAACCATCTCCCAATTCCGCCAGAAAAATCGCCGTGATGACACCAGGAAAGCCGCCGCCACTACCCAGATCAATCCATTTTTGCGGTTGAGGAGAGAGCTGAAATATCTGCGCACTGTCGGCCACATGCCGGCTCCAGAGCTCGGTCAGAGTTGAAGGCGCCACCAGATTTGTGGTTCTATTCCACTTCTTGAAAAGCTCGACAAAATGTTCGAGCCTCTCCTGTGTTTCACGTGAAACACTCTGGCCGTTTATCTTCATTGTCCGACTCGCTATTGGTGCATGCGTAATTTTTCACTTCGTGTTGCGGTGCTTTTCCGCAGAAGTGCGAGAAGCAGCGATATCGCAGCAGGTGTCATACCGTCAACACGGGCAGCTTGAGCAATGTTCTCCGGACGCGCCTTTTCCAGCTTTTGTTTCAGTTCGTTGGAGAGACCAGACAAGGCTTGAAAATCGAAGTCGTCAGGTATTTTTCTGTCTTCATCGCGCTTGATATCGACAATATCCGCACTCTGTCGCTGCATATAGACGGCATAACTTGCCTCGATCTGCAAAACCTCGGCGACTTTGCTGCCAAGCGCACCAAGTTCCGGCCAATGCGTCGTAAGAGCTTCCATGGTGATATCAGGGTAAGCGAGCAACTCATAGACGGAGCGGCGCTGACCGTCCTGGTTGAGTTTCAATCCCTGCTTCGCGGCCTGAGACGGGCTGATGGAAATGCTCTTCATCATCTCCCGGCCACGGTCCAGATCGGAAATGAAGTTTGCGAAGCGTTTTTCCCGGTCACTGCCAATAATACCAGCCATCTGGCCAATGGGCGTGAGCCGTAGATCGGCATTATCAACGCGCAGCGAAAGGCGATATTCAGCTCTCGACGTAAACATACGATAGGGTTCGCTAACACCCTTCGAGGTAAGGTCGTCGATCATCACGCCGATGTAGGACTCCGTACGGCTGAAATGGATTGGGTCAGCATCTCCCGCATAAAGCGATGCGTTCAGTCCGGCAACCAGACCCTGAGCACCGGCCTCCTCATAACCTGTCGTGCCATTGATCTGTCCAGCGAGAAACAATCCAGCAATTTTTCGGCACTCTAGGGAGGGCTTCAGCTCGCGCGGATCGACATAATCATATTCAATCGCGTAGCCAGGCTGGATAATGGCGACTTGCTCAAGACCGGGTATGGTGCGGATAAATTGCTCCTGAACGGACGCGGGAAGCGACGTCGAAATCCCGTTCGGATAAATGGTGTGGTCGTCCAGGCCTTCCGGTTCCAGAAATATCTGATGACCGTCGCGCTCTCCGAAGCGGGTAATCTTGTCCTCAATCGACGGGCAATAACGCGGGCCGACGCCTTCGATCTGTCCCGAATACATCGCCGATAGATGAATATTGTCCTGAATGATCTTGTGCCCGGCTGGCGTCGTCCGGGTTACACCGCATTCGATCTGCGGGTTGAGAATGCGGTTCGTCATGAAGGAAAACGGAACCGGATCCTCGTCGGCCGCTTGTCGATCCACGGCGTCCCAATCGATCGTACGCCCGTCAAGTCGGGCAGGGGTACCGGTCTTCAGCCGGCCCATGGCGAGGCCCAGACGCGCAAGCGTGTCGGAAAGGCCGAGAGAGGGTTTTTCACCGACCCGGCCGGCAGGAATCTTTTCGGAACCGATATGAATAAGGCCCCGCAAAAAGGTGCCGCTGGTCAATACAACAGCGCCACAGGGAATCCGGCTACCGTTTCCCATGATTACGGCGGAGACCTTATCATCCGCCATTTCAATATCGAAAGCATCGCCTTCAATAATAGTCAGGTTTTCAATTGCGTTGATTTCCCGCTGCATGGCCTCGCGATAAAGCCGCCGATCAGCCTGCGTGCGCGGTCCGCGGACGGCCGGACCCTTTTTGCGATTGAGCATACGGAATTGAATTCCCGCTGCATCGGCAACCCGGCCCATCAAACCGTCCAGCGCATCAATTTCGCGGACCAGGTGTCCTTTGCCGAGACCACCGATTGCCGGGTTACAGGACATCACCCCAATTGTCTCTCGCTTATGGGTAACGAGAGCGGTTTTAGCGCCATGTCGTGCAGCGGCAGCCGCAGCTTCACTGCCGGCATGTCCACCACCGATAACAATGACATCAAATGACTGGTGCATATCCCTGCGCCTTATCCTAAATCATCGGCTTTGCCGTATTGGCCACCAATGTTTCACGTGAATCATTTTCCTATGCAGAATTCCGAGAAGATCACGCCCAGCAAATCTTCCACATCGACGCGGCCAGTAATGCGTCCAAGCGATGTTGCTGCGAGTCTCAAATATTCCGACCTTATAGCAAGGTCCATGGTCTCGGAATTGAGCGCATCACTAACATAGTTCAGCGTCTCTTCAAGTCGTTTTTTGTGACGGGCGCGGGCAGGGACCAATGTCTGGGCGACACCCACTCTGCTTTCAATCTCCTGCTTGATCAACAAACGCAACTCATCCAGACCAAAACCTTCCTTGGCCGAGATAGAGAGATCAAAATCATTATCCACAGCAGACGATGAGAGCGCCAATTTGGTCCGCACACGCAAACGGCGCGCGTTTTTAAATGAAACGATTGATTGTTTCGGAATCGAATCGTTGTCTTGCAACAGCAGAACGAGATCTGCGGTTTCCGCTGTCAAAACGGCGCGCCGCACGCCTTCCTTTTCGACAACATCCTGCGTCTCCCGAATTCCGGCCGTATCAAATATCCGGACGAGATAGCCATCCAGATTGATATCCACACTCAGGACGTCTCTGGTTGTGCCGGCAATGTCAGTGACAATGGCAACATCGCGACCGCTCAGAGCATTGAGAAGCGTGGATTTGCCCGCATTGGGCTCTCCTACCAGCGCGACCTTGAACCCGTCGCGAATGATTTCGCTGCTTCCACCGCTCTGCAGGTGATCCGCGATTTCACCCTTCAGCTGCTTCATTGTATCCCAAACCTGAACGGCAACCGAATCCGGCACGTCCTCCTCGTCAGCGAAATCCAGCTCCGCCTCGATCAGGGCGCGCGCGCGCGTCAACCGGCTTGCCCAGCCGTCGTAGAGCGCCGACAATTTGCCGGTGCTCTGTTCAACCGCCAGCCGCCGCTGCATCTCCGTTTCAGCCTGTAGCAGATCCGCAAGACCTTCAATTTCGAGAAGATCCATCTTGCCGTTTTCAAAGGCGCGGCGGGAAAACTCACCGGCTTCCGCGGGCCGGAATCCATCGAGCGCTTCAAGTTCCGCAAAAATGGAGGCGACAACCGCACGGCTGCCGTGACTGTGGATTTCGATACAGTTCTCACCCGTGAAAGAATTCGGACCGGGAAAAACGATCATCAGCGCCTGGTCGATGATCTCATTATTTCGGTTTCAGATCGATTCGAGTACTGCCCGCCGGGGTGTGGGAAGTTGCCCACCTGACAACCTTACATAAGCTTCGAAGGCTTTAAGCCCGCTGATCCTGATGATCGCGACACCGGCCGGCAGTGCCCCGCTTGAAAGCGCATAAATGGTATCGGCGGAAGCTGGCATCATTCACCTCGGTTAAAACAGTCAAGCCGCATCCGAGCAAACGGATGCGGCTTTAAAGCTTTGTCGATGGAGCCAGTTAAACTCCGGATCAGGTATTCATGGATTCGAAGAAATCCGAGTTGGTCTTGGTCTGCTTCAGCTTGTCGATCAGGAACTCGATGGCGTCCATCGTTCCCATCGGAGCAAGAATTCGGCGAAGCACAAAGATCTTCTGCAGGTCCTGACGCGGTACGAGCAGGTCTTCCTTACGCGTACCGGACTTCAGAATATCGAGCGCCGGGAAGATGCGCTTGTCTGCGACCTTGCGATCGAGAACGATTTCCGAGTTGCCCGTACCCTTGAATTCTTCGAAGATCACTTCGTCCATACGGCTGCCGGTGTCGATCAGCGCGGTCGCGATAATCGTCAGCGAACCACCTTCTTCGATGTTACGCGCGGCACCGAAGAAACGCTTCGGCCGCTGCAGCGCGTTGGCATCCACACCACCGGTCAGAACCTTGCCGGAAGACGGAACGACCGTGTTATAGGCGCGGCCAAGGCGGGTAATGGAATCGAGCAGGATGACAACGTCACGGCCGTGTTCGACAAGGCGCTTCGCCTTTTCGATGACCATTTCCGCGACCTGGACGTGGCGTACAGCGGGTTCGTCGAAGGTGGAGGACACAACCTCACCCTTCACCGAACGCTGCATGTCGGTGACTTCTTCCGGGCGTTCGTCGATCAGAAGAACGATCAGGTAACATTCCGGATGGTTCGCCGTGATGGAATGGGCGATGTTCTGCAACAGTACCGTTTTACCGGTACGCGGCGGAGCGACGATCAATCCACGCTGGCCCTTGCCGAGCGGCGCGACCAGATCGATTACCCGCGAAGACAGATCCTTCGTTGTCGGAAGTTCCAGCTCCATCTTGAACCGCTCATTCGGATAAAGCGGCGTCAGATTATCGAAGTGGACCTTGTGACGGATTTTTTCTGGATCATCGAAGTTGATCGTGTTGACCTTGAGAAGAGCGAAGTAACGTTCGCCTTCCTTGGGTCCACGGATCGGGCCTTCGACAGTATCGCCGGTCTTCAACGAGAAGCGGCGGATCTGCGACGGCGAAATATAGATATCGTCCGGACCGGGCAGATAATTTGCGTTTGCAGACCGCAGGAAACCGAAACCGTCCTGCAGGACTTCAACGACGCCTTCGCCGATAATTTCGATGTCCTGGCTCGCGAGAACCTTGAGGATTGCGAACATAAGCTCCTGCTTGCGCATGGTGCTCGCATTTTCAACTTCCAGGGATTCGGCAAAAGTCAGCAAGTCGGTAGGCGATTTGCTCTTAAGTTCCTGAAGCTTCATTTCAGCCATGAAGGAAAGACCGTTTGATAATGTAATGTCGGGGGAGGGCGTGTTCGCGAATCAGATGCTGTGGGAGAAGCCGCAGATGACTGAATAATTTACATGCCACGAGATGAGTGAGCCGAAAATAGCGATTGAATAGGGCTACTGCAAGAGGAAAGCACGAATTCCGCGAAATTTATCGTTACGCCCTCTTAACCGAAGGGTTTCACAACCACAAGTATGACTATGAGGATCATCAAGACCGTCGGAACCTCGTTCATCAACCGCCAGTGACGGGCAGGCCTGATATTTTCATCCCGCGCGAAACGTTTGGCACTGCGGGTGAAATAAACATGGGTGATGGTCAGAAGCACCACCAGCGCCATTTTCGCGTGCAACCAGCCACCGGAAAAACCGTAGACCGACCAGGCGAGATAGAGCCCCAATGCCCAGGTGATCATCATCGCCGGGTTCATGATGACCTTGATCAGCCGCTGTTCCATCACCTTGAAGGTTTCGGATTGCGGCGAACCGGCGGGCGCATCGGTGTGGTAGATAAACAGCCGCGGCAGATAAAAAATCGCGGCCATCCAGGAAATCACCGCGATGATATGAAGCGCCTTGATCCAGAGGTAAAGATCGCCCGGATCGGCATAAAACAGTAGGGCGATAAAGGCAGCAAAGACGCTGAGCACGATGCCTGCACGAAGCGCGGCCCTGTTTCCGGAACGGGCGGAGGTCTGTTTCTCCCCGCTCATACCCCAGCCCCGCGGCTACGCACCCGCTGCACCAGTCTCGTCACGTTTTCCGGATCGGCCTGCGGCGTGATGCCATGGCCGAGATTGAAGATCAGCGGTCCTTGCCCAAGAGCCTCCAGCACGGCGTCAATGCCATCCTGCAAAGCCTTGCCACCCGCCACCATCAGCATCGGGTCCAGATTGCCCTGCACCGGGCCTTCCTTCTGCAGATCTCTGGCGAAACCGAGCGGCACCGCCCAGTCGAGCCCGATGGCGTCTGCACCCGTCTTGCGGCGATAATCCTTGAGAAGATAACCGGCCCCCTTGGCGAAGGCGATGATCTTCGCAGCGGGGCGACGGGCGCGCACCGAGGCGATGATGCGGGCAACGGGTTTTACCGCATACTCCTCGAATTCCTTTTCGCCGAGCACACCGGCCCAGGAATCGAAAATCTGCACCGCATCAGCCCCGGCATCGATCTGCGCCACCAGGTAATCGGCGGAAATCTCAGCCAGCAAGGCAAGAAGCTTTTCCATGGCGGCCGGCTCACGGTAACCGAACAGCCGCGCTGGCGCCTGATCCGGCGTTCCGTGGCCTGCAATCATGTAGGTGGCAACAGTCCATGGCGCGCCGCAGAAACCGAGAAGCGTCGTCTCATCCGGCAACGTCCTGCGCAAACGGGACACGGTTTCGAAAACGGGTGAAAGATGCGCGATGACATTCGCCATATCCAGCCTTTCGATGCCATCCACATCGATCGGATCCATCGCCGGACCCTTTCCCTCGCTGAAGGAGACGTTGCGATCCAGCGCGTCGGGTATCACCAGAATATCGGAAAAGAGGATAGCTGCATCCAGACCAAACCGGCGAATAGGCTGAAGCGTCACTTCGGTTGCCAGTTCGGGATTATAACAGAGATCGAGGAAGCTGCCGGCGTTCTTTCGCGTTTCCCTGTACTCGGGAAGGTAACGCCCTGCCTGCCGCATCAGCCATATGGGCGGAGGTGTGACCGTTTGTCCGTTCAACACCTTTAAAACCTTACGTTCGCTCATGCTACCCAACTCGTAAAAAATAAAATCTAAGAGATTTAAAAGATTTTCTATTTCTTAGAGTCGGTGAGTAGCAAGGATTAAAATCTTTCCAGTCGATATGCCGCAGCCGGGTATAAGTATCACGGCTTGGGTATAACGAATCCCAGCCTGTCGCTGATAAACTGGAAAACGGAAATTTATATAATATTTTCAATATTTTATGGTTCTTCCATGAAAGCTTTTATCTGTGTACAGCTTGTGGATGGATTTGAACAAGTTCAAAGTTTCCAGACAATTCACAGGCATGCCGAACGGCAATGACGCCACTTGCAGATTGTGGAAAAAACCCACTTTATCCACGTCGCGGTTCGGCCTGCGGGACAATTCGAAAGTTTGTCCCGGTTTATCAACAGCGAGAGAAAAACAGCGTGGAGAACAAAAAAAGCTTCTTCCATTTGCACCTGATTTCGGACTCAACCGGAGAGACTCTCATGTCGGCCGGTCGTGCCGTCTCGGCCCAGTTCCACGCTTCAATGCCCGTGGAACATGTTTATCCGATGATCAGGAACCAGAAACAGCTCGCCCAGGTGGTGGACCTGATCGACAAGGAACCGGGCATCGTCCTTTATACCATCGTGGATCAACAACTGGCCGAGTTCCTGGACTTGCGCTGCCACGCGATCGGGGTACCCTGCGTTAACGTCCTCGAACCGATCATCGGCATTTTCCAGACCTATCTCGGTGCTCCCTCGAGACGCCGGGTCGGGGCGCAGCATGCGCTGAACGCGGATTATTTCGCGCGGATTGAAGCGCTCAATTTCGCGATGGACCATGATGACGGCCAAATGCCGGAAACCTATGATGAAGCAGATATCGTCATCATCGGGATCAGCCGAACGTCGAAAACACCGACCAGCATCTATCTCGCCAACAGGGGAATAAAGACCGCCAATATACCGGTCGTTCCCAACGTGCCTTTGCCGGAAAGCCTCTATGCGGCGACCCGGCCTTTGATCGTCGGTCTCGTCGCGACATCGGACCGCATATCGCAGGTGCGCGAAAACCGGGAACTCGGCACGACAGGCGGATTTGACAGCGGGCGCTACACGGATCGCGCCACCATCATGGAAGAGCTGAAATATGCGCGCGCGCTCTGTGCCCGCAATAATTGGCCGCTGATCGATGTCACACGCCGTTCCATCGAGGAAACGGCCGCCGCCATCCTTGCCCTTCGCCCGAGGACACGATAATCCGGATCGCACCATTCGGAGCAGACAGTCGATGAAACAAGAGTTGATCCTCGCCTCGTCCAGCGCATCCCGCCAGATGTTGATGCGCAATGCCGGGCTGATATTTTCGGCGATCCCGGCGGATATTGACGAGCGCGCGCTCGATGAGCAGCTGGAACAAAACGGCGCTGGCCCCGAAGAGGTCGCGCTTGAACTCGCCAAGGCCAAGGCCCTTGCAGTAAGCGCGCTCCATCCGGAGGCGCTGGTTCTTGGATGCGACCAGACCATGGCGCTCGGGGCGCGTGTTTACCACAAGCCGAAAACCATGGTCGAAGCTGAGGCACATCTGCTCTCATTATCCGGGAAGGTTCACCGCCTGAACAGCGCAGCCGTTCTTGCCTGCGGCGGTGAGGTGATATGGCAGACGGTTTCCAGCGCCGAACTTTCCGTGCGGAGTTTGAGCGCCGAATTCGTCTCCCGCCACCTGCAACGCGTGGGGGAGAAGGCCTTGAGCAGCGTTGGCGCCTATCAGCTTGAGGGAGAAGGAATCCAGCTATTTACCTCGATAGAGGGGGATTACTTCACCATTCTCGGCCTGCCGCTTCTGCCTCTTTTAACGAAACTACGCGACATGGATGTCATCGATGGCTGATTCACGTGAAACATTAACTATAAATGCCTTCGTTGTCGGTTACCCGATCAAGCATTCCCGGTCGCCGATCATTCATTCCTACTGGCTGAAGAAATTCGGCATCGCCGGTTCCTACAAGGCTGTTGAAGTTTCTCCTGATGACTTCCCCAATTTCATTGCGGCATTGAAGGAGCAGGGACCGGGTGTTGCGGTCGGTGGCAATGTCACCATTCCGCACAAGGAAGTGGCCTACAAGCTGGCGGATAGCCCCGACGAGCTGGCGGAGGAACTGGGTGCGGCCAACACCGTATGGATGGAAGAGGGCAAACTGCGGGCCACCAATACGGATGGTTATGGTTTTGTCTCCAATCTCGACGAGCGCCATCCCGGCTGGGATAAAACAGACCGGGCCGTGGTTTTCGGAGCGGGCGGTGCAAGCCGGGCGGTGGTTCAGTCCCTGCGCGACCGCGGCGTTGCTGAAATCCATGTCCTGAACCGCACGGTCGAACGTGCCCGCGAAATGGCCGACCGTTTTGGCGCGCGGGTTTTTTCCCATCCCCAGGGTGCGCTTCATGAAGTCATGCAGGGCGCCGGGCTGTTTGTGAACACGACATCGCTCGGTATGGACGGGAGTGAAGCGCCCGAGATCGATTTTTCGCCGCTGGCCGCAAATGCCATCGTGACCGATATCGTCTATGTGCCATTGAGAACCCCCATCCTGCAAATGGCGGAGACGCAGGGTATAGCCACTGTCGATGGGCTCGGCATGCTCCTTCATCAGGCCAAACCCGGCTTTAAAAAATGGTTCGGTGAAATGCCGGAAGTCGACGAAAACCTCCGTTCCCTCATCATTGAGGACATGGAGAAACATTGATGATCGTCATCGGTCTTACCGGCTCGATCGGAATGGGAAAAACGACGACGGCGAAACTGTTTGCCGAGGAAGGTGTTCCGGTTCTCGATTCAGATGCAGTCGTGCACGACCTTTATCGGGCGGAAGCCGTGCCGCTAATCGAAGCCACCTTTCCGGGCACCACCGTTTCCGACGCGGTGGATCGCCAGAAACTTGCCGATATGCTGCGGGAGAATCCGGCTAATTTCAGCGAGCTGGAAGCGATTGTCCATCCGCTGGTTCGCGAAAGGCAGGAAGCCTTTCTTGAAAAGGCAAAGAAGGAAGATCGAAAGTTCGCCCTTCTCGATATTCCCCTGCTGTTTGAAACCGGGGCGGAAGCACGGGTCGGTAAAATAGTCGTTGTCAGTTGCGCACCGGAAATACAGCGCCAGCGGGTTTTATCGCGGCCCGGCATGACGGAAGAGAAATTTGAAATGATCCTTACCCGGCAGATGCCCGATGCTGAAAAGCGCCGGCGCGCCGATTTTATCATTGACACCGGAAATGGTGTCGAAGCGGCGCGGGATCAGGTAAGAGAGATTTTGCAGAGATTGGGTGCCGGTTCGGGCCACGGAGAGAAAAATGCGTGAGATCATTTTCGATACGGAAACCACAGGCCTTGAATCGAAACTCGACCGCGTGATCGAAATCGGCGGGATTGAGCTGAACAACCATTTCCCCACCGGCCGCACGCTGCATATTTATATCAACCCCGAAGATCGCAAGGTTCACCCGGATGCGCTCGCGGTCCATGGCATTACCGACGACTTCCTGAAAGACAAGCCGAAATTCGCTGATGTCGTTGATCAGATCCGCGACTTTTTCGAGGGAGCCCGCTGGGTGGCGCATAATGCGACATTCGACATGGGCTTCATCAATGCGGAATTTGCCCGTCTCGGCATTGAACCGGTCTCCGCCGATCTGGTGACGGACACGCTTTCGCTTGCCCGCCGCAAGCACCCCATGGGTCCGAATTCTCTGGATGCGCTTTGCCGGCGTTACGGGATCGACAACTCCCACCGTGCCAAGCACGGCGCGCTTCTCGACTCCGAACTGCTCGCCGAAGTCTATATAGAAATGATCGGCGGGCGTCAGACAGCGCTCGGTTTCGGTTCTGCCACCAAACAGGAAACGGTCGTCATCGAAGACGATGTGCCGCTCGAGCCGCTGCAAAGGTTGCAGGCGTTGCCATCAAGACTGGATGCGGACACGGTCGCTGCCCATGGCAAGCTCGTACTCGGCATGGGCGACAAGGCGATCTGGAATCGTTACCAGAATTGAGTACGCCAAGGCGCCCAGGATGCGACGCAGAAAAATGACGAATGCTGTCAAATAAAAAACCCGGGCGATGAACCCGGGTTTTGTTTTGTCGAAACTCTCAAAGAGTGGCGTTTGGCGCCATTCAGTTCGGTACGGCCTGAACCTTGGCTCGCGCCTGTTCCTCGGCAACGCGCTGCGAAAACATCTGCGCGAAATCGATCGGGTCGATCATCAGCGGCGGGAAGCCGCCATTGCGGGTGACGTCGGCGATGATCTGGCGTGCGAAGGGGAACAGCAGGCGCGGGCATTCGATGAACAGCACCGGCAGCATATGTTCCTGCGGGAAACCGGCAATGCGGAACACGCCGCCATAAACCAGCTCGGCCGCGAACAGAACCTTGTCGCCATCCTTGGCTTCGGCGTTCAGCGTCAGCACAACGTCGAAATCCGAACCGGAGATCGGGTTTGCGTTGACATTGACATTGATGTTGATCGACGGCGCATTGTCACGAGCCTGGAGCGAACGAGGAGCACCCGGATTTTCAAACGAAAGATCCTTGATGTACTGGGTAAGAATGTTGAGGGAAGGACTTACTGCGCCCTGTGCACCATTTTCAGCGGTCATTACGTTTCCTCGCGGCGTGAATTCGTGGAAGGCGGTCTATCATTTCGACCGGAGCCTTACAACCCTTCGTGCTATGGCCTTCGTGAACCCTTCCGCCGGGCCGTCAGGGCTTGGGCAGGTCGCGATCACCCGGCTTGCTGGACCAGGGAGAATCCTTCGGCCCTTCGCGATGAAACTCTTCCTCGTCGAGGTCCACGACCTTGGAATTACCCGTCTTTCCCTGATCATTGCGGAACCCGGTAAAGTCACCGGGCTGGGGACCGGTCTGGCTGCTGGACTGGTGGCCAGGCTGGCGAAAAGAACCCGCCACGACGACACGTGGTCCTAAGACCTTCCAGAAAAAGCGCCTTACCGTTTTCGACAACAGCAAAAGGCCGAGGATATCGGTGATGAAGCCGGGAACGAAAAGCAGGATCCCGGCGACCACCCGCATGGCGCCGTTGACCAGCTCATCCGCCGGCTGGGCGCCGGTGCGCCCGGCGGCCTGAAGATTTCTGACCATGCCGATGCCGCCGAGCCGCAGGATCAGTAACCCCAGAAACGACGTGAACAGGACGAGCGCCAATGTCAGCCACAGACCAATCGTTTTGCCGACGATGATGAAACCGGCAATTTCCAGGATTGGCATCATCAGGATGACGATAGGGAGAAAGGAAAAACGCATCTTCTAGCCTTGCGTGTGTATCTCTGGCAGATTGCCGGTTCCCGAGAACACCGATGATTGAATCTGCACATTTGAATGATGATAAGATGCAGACTATATGATGTTCAGGTTTTTGAATTTAAATGGCGGTTTTGGTAAAAGATGGGCTTTAGCGACTTTATCACATTGTTTTTTCTCGTTGCGGCGGTGCTGATCTTTCTTCAGCTGCGCAGTGTTCTCGGCCGCCGAACCGGCAATGAGAAGCCGCCATTCGATCCCTACAGCCCGCGCGATGTCGCGAAAGGCCCCGTCACGGACGATAACAAGGTCGTGACCCTGCCGAAACGCGCCGAGGTGGAGGATGAAAACCGCTTTGCCGAGGCGGATGCTCTGGCACCCGTCGAAACCGCCTTGAATACATCCCTGCGCGAGCTGATGACCAAGGACCCGACGTTCCGCCCCAAGGAATTCCTGAACGGCGCCCGCATGGCCTATGAGATGATCGTCATGGGTTTTGCCGATGGCGACCGCAAGACACTCAAGAACCTTCTGTCGAAAGAGGTTTTCGACGGGTTCGACGCGGCGATTTCCGAGCGGGAAGGTCGCGGCGAGGTCGTGAAGTCCACTTTCATCGGAATTGAAAAAGCGGATATCACCCAGGCGGGCATTCGCGATTCCGAAGAGCAGATCACGATCAGAATTGTCAGCCAGCTGATTTCGGCCACCTATGACAAGGATGGCAAGCTGGTGGACGGCGATCCGGATACGGTTGCGGAAGTGGACGACATCTGGACCTTCTCGCGTGACGTCCGCTCGCGTGATCCGAACTGGAAGCTGATTGCCACCGAATCCGAGCAATGAATACGCCCTTTTCGTTCGAAGAAGTTTCTTTCAGTGATCTGCCGGGATGGCAGGACGACGATCCGCGCAAGCTGTTTCCGGCGATGCGGACGATCCTGTCGTATCTTCGGAACGCAAAACCCTACAGAACCGGCGCGCTGGGCCTTACCGCCGCCGAACTGGTTTGTCTTCTTGAGACGGTTGACGAGGGACAAGCGGATAGTCCGGAACAGGCCCGCCGGTTTTTCGAGACGAATTGTGTCCCTTTCAAAATTTCTCCACCCGGTGGGAAAAGCGGTTTTGTAACGGCTTTTTATGAACCGGAACTGGAGGTATCGTCCGTTCGCGACGATGTCTGGCGGTATCCGATCTACCGCCGCCCGCCGGAGCTGGTTGATATCAATGACGATAATCGCCCGGTCGGTTTTGATCCGTCCTATGCTTTTGGCAGAGAGGGCGAGGACGGCATTTCCTTTTTCCCCGATCGTCGTGCGATCGATGAAGGATATCTGGCGGGCAGGGGGCTTGAGATCGCCTGGGCGAAATCGAAGGTCGATCTGTTTTTCGTCCATGTTCAGGGCGCTGCCCGTCTTCTGTTTCCTGATGGAGAGGTGAAACGCATCACCTATGCCGCCAAGGCCGGGCATCCGTTTTCGCCAATCGGACGGCTGCTTCTGGATCGTGGGGAACTGGACCCGAAAACGGTCTCGATGCAGACGATCCGCAAATGGCTTGCCGACCATCCGGATGAGGTGGACGGGGTGTTGTGGCACAACCGCTCCTATATTTTTTTCCGGGAGGCGGATGTCGCTGATCTGGATATGGGACCGATTGCCGCCGCCAAGGTGCCCTTGGTCGCCGGGCGGTCGCTTGCGGTAGATCGGCTTATCCATACCTTCGGTTTTCCCTTTTTCATCCATGCGCCGTCATTGATCCATCTCGATGACGGAAAACCTTTCGCACGGCTGATGCTGGCGCTGGATACAGGGTCGGCCATCGTCGGCCCGGCACGCGGCGACATTTTCACCGGCTCCGGTTTCGAAGCGGGAGAACTTGCGGGCACGGTGCGCAATGATGCCGATTTTTATATACTGCTGCCGCACGCTGTTGCGGAAAGGTATCGGCGATGAAGGGCAGTCGAAAGCTTGGCAAGGAAGAACGCATTCTGTGGGGTAAAGTCGCAAGAACGGCGCGGCCAATCTCCGGCAGGCTGGAGGATTTGCTGGCTTTCGACGATATAGAGGAAACCCCGGCGGAACCTGTCGTTTCGCAAACGGGCAACGGTGGTGTTTTTCCGCGCATGCTCGTGGAGCCGGCGGAGGTGCCGCCCGTCACGCCGGACAAGAAGCCCAAAATTCACCAACCGATGGAAAAACCGGTCAAGCGCAAGTTGACGCGCGGCCGGCTGCCGCTGGAAGGTCGGATCGATCTGCACGGCATGTTCCAGAGCGAAGCCCATGCGGTCCTGCTCGATTTTCTGTTGCGGGCGCATGAACGGGGCCTTCGGCATGTGCTCGTCATCACCGGCAAGGGGCGATCCATCGGCAGCGATGGCGCGCTGAAAAGGGCGGTGCCCATGTGGTTCTCCAAACCGGAATACCGCCACCTGATTTCGTCCTATGAGGATGCATCGGCCAATCACGGCGGCGATGGTGCGCTCTATGTCCGGCTGGCACGCCGCAAGGGTGAAAAATTATGACGCCCTTTGCAGAGGCCGTGCGGCTGCTTCGCGAGCGCAAGGGCGTGACGCAGAGGCAGATGGCGGCGGCAATCGGCGTTTCCCCTGCGTATCTCTCGGCGCTTGAGCATGGGAAACGTGGCAAGCCGAGCTTCGATCTCCTCCAGCGCATCGCCGGATATTTTAACATCATCTGGGACGAAGCGGAGGAATTGTTCTTTCTTGCCGGTTCGTCTGACCCGAAAGTGGCGATCGACACGGTGGGTCTGCCGCCACAATATACCGCTTTCGCCAATAGGCTGGCGCGGGATATTCGCAAGCTGCCGCCGAGTGTGATAGAGGAACTGTCAGCGGTGCTGCAAAAAAGCCGTTCTTGCGATTGAAACCCCTCTATCCCCTGCTTTATGCAGCGTCCTGAGGCATGCGGCCTTTGGGATTGGGTGTAGAATTTCTATAGTCGTATGTCGGATTTGAGTGATTCGCGGGCTTCAGGCCTTCTCACTGAAAACTTGGCCAGGAAATTTTGGAAAGAGTACTTATGACCGAAACATCGTCAAGCGAAGTCGGCGCGAACACTGAATACGGAGCCGATTCGATCAAGGTCCTCAAGGGTCTTGATGCTGTGCGCAAACGGCCCGGCATGTATATCGGCGATACCGATGACGGCTCCGGCCTGCATCACATGGTCTACGAAGTGGTCGACAACGCCATCGACGAGGCGCTCGCGGGCCACGCCGATCTGGTGACGGTGACGCTGAACGCCGATGGATCTGTGACGGTGACAGATAACGGACGCGGTATTCCGACCGACATCCATTCTTCCGAAGGTGTGTCCGCCGCTGAAGTCATCATGACCCAGCTGCATGCGGGCGGTAAATTCGACCAGAACTCCTACAAGGTTTCCGGCGGTCTGCATGGTGTGGGCGTTTCGGTGGTGAATGCGCTCTCGGTCTGGCTGAAGCTCAGAATCCGCCGCAATGGCAAGCTGCACGAAATCGGCTTCACCCACGGCGTCGCCGATGCACCGCTTTCCGTCATTGGCGAATATGAAGGCCGCTCCGGCACGGAAGTCACCTTCCTGGCAAGCCCGGAAACCTTCACCATGACTGATTACGATTACGGCACGCTGGAGCACCGCCTGCGCGAACTGGCGTTTTTGAACTCCGGTGTCCGCATCCTGCTCACCGACAAGCGTCATTCGGACGTCAAGCAGCAGGAATTGCTGTATGATGGCGGACTTGAAGCCTTCGTCCGGTATCTGGATCGCGCCAAGAAGCCGCTGGTGGACAAGCCCGTCACCATTCACGGCGAAAAGGACGGCATGACGGTGGAAGTCGCCCTTTGGTGGAACGACAGCTACCATGAAAACATGCTGTGCTTCACCAACAACATTCCCCAGCGCGACGGCGGCACGCATATGGCCGGTTTCCGCGCAGCACTCACCCGTCAGGTCACTTCCTATGCCGAGTCATCCGGCATCATGAAAAGGGAAAAGGTGAGCTTGCAGGGCGAGGACTGCCGTGAAGGTCTGACAGCTATTCTTTCCGTCAAGGTTCCCGATCCCAAGTTCTCCTCGCAGACGAAGGACAAGCTCGTTTCGTCCGAAGTGCGCCCGGTCGTTGAAAGTCTCGTCAATGAGGCGTTGTCCACATGGCTCGAAGAACATCCGTCGGACGCGAAGATCCTTGTCGGCAAGGTGGTGGAAGCGGCTATCGCCCGCGAAGCCGCCCGCAAGGCGCGTGAACTGACGCGTCGTAAGGGCGCGCTCGATATTGCTTCTCTGCCCGGCAAGCTCGCCGACTGCTCCGAGCGCGATCCGGCTAAATCCGAACTCTTCCTCGTCGAGGGTGACTCCGCTGGCGGTTCGGCCAAGCAGGGCCGCTCGCGCGAAACGCAGGCCATCCTGCCGCTGCGCGGCAAGATCCTGAACGTTGAGCGCGCCCGGTTCGACAAGATGTTGTCCAGCCAGGAAATCGGTACGCTGATCACCGCGCTCGGCACGTCGATCGGCAAGGACGAGTTCAACGCCGATAAGCTGCGTTACCATAAGATCATCATCATGACGGATGCTGACGTCGACGGCGCCCACATCCGTACCCTGCTGTTGACCTTCTTCTTCCGCCAGATGCCGGAACTGATCGAGCGTGGCCATCTCTATATCGCCCAGCCGCCGCTTTATAAGGTGACGCGCGGCAAGTCCGTGCAATACCTCAAGGATGAGAAGGCGCTGGAGGAATATCTGATCTCCATGGGCATCGAGGACACGTCGCTGACGCTCGGCTCCGGGGAAGTGCGTGTCGGCGCCGATCTCCGCGAGGCCATTCTCGATGCGGTGCGCATGCGCACGCTGATCGACGGCCTGCATTCGCGCTACAGCCGCTCGATCGTGGAGCAGGCAGCCATTGCCGGCGCCCTTAACCCCGAGCTTTCAGCCAATGCCGCCCGTGCCCAGGAAACCGTTGCCGAAGTGGCAAGGCGTCTGGACATGATTGCGGAAGAAACCGAACGCGGCTGGTCCGGCACGGTGCTGGAAGATGGCGGCTTGCGCTTCGAGCGCATGGTGCGCGGCGTCAAGGAAATCTCGACGCTTGATATGGGTCTGCTCGGTTCGGCCGATGCCCGTCATATCGACCAGCTTGCAGCCCGCACGCGCGACATCTACGCGACGCCACCGGTTCTGCAACGCAAGGACGGTACTTTGGAACTGGCCGGTCCGCGTGCCCTTTTGGATGCGATTTTCGCCGCAGGCCGCAAGGGTCTTTCCATGCAGCGTTACAAGGGTCTTGGTGAAATGAATGCCGAGCAGCTGTGGGAAACGACGCTCGACGCCAACGTCCGTTCGCTGCTGCAGGTCAAGGTCAACGATGCGACGGATGCCGACGGTCTGTTCTCCCGCCTGATGGGCGATGAGGTGGAACCACGCCGCGACTTCATTCAGGAAAATGCCCTGAGCGTTGCGAACCTCGACATTTAATCCTGTGGAGCGTCTCGCGTAACGATTCACGTGAAACGAAACTTTAACAAAAGGCCCGGCGGTTGATTTCCGCCGGGCCTTTTTTCATCTGGGTGGTCGGATCAATCGGCCTTGCCGGTGAACCGCCCCTTGAAAGCCACGTCCGAAAGCGGCAGGCGCTTGCTCGGCACTTCCCGTTCCGCCAGATCGTCGGGAAGAGCAGTCCTGTCGGTCATTGTGCCGATGGCAACCGCCGCCTCCACCTTGTAACCTTCCGGAACGTCGAGCTTTTCGATGATCTGGTCTTTCAATATGCCGGCCATGCCGTGGGCGTGATAACCGAGCAGATGCGCCTGCATGGCAAGTGAAAACCACGCCGCGCCGGCATCGAAGGAATGGGTTGCGGAAGGTTTTTTCTCGCCTTCGCGCGAGATATTATAACTGCGGGAAATGACGAAGAGCAGGACGGAGGCATTTCTCGCCCAGCGCTGGTTTCCTTCGACCAGAAGTTCCACGAAAAGCGGCCAGTCTTCGCTATCCTTGTGCGCATAGACAAACCGCCATGGCTGCTGATTGGAAGCCGAGGGCGCCCAGTGTGCCGCATCGAGAATGGTCAGCAGATGGTCGTGTGGCATTGCGCGCCCGTCGAATGCGCGCGGAGACCAGCGATCGAGGAAGAGGGGATCGACTGGATATTCGGATTGCCGGGAATTGCTGTTCGTCACGGGCCATGTCCTTTTGATTGCCGGGAAGGAAAAGGTATTTTTCGAAAGTCGGAGCAGTCAAGGGGTGACAAGTATGAATGCATCGTTCATATATGCATCACCTTGTCAGACAACCGGGAGAGAGTTCCATGAAATTGATGCGCGTTGGCCAGCCCGGCCAGGAAAAGCCTGCGATCCTCGACGCGGAAGGAAAAGTCCGCGATTTGTCCGCCCATGTCAAAGACATCGGCGGTGAAGCTATTTCTCCGGAAGGCCTGAAGAAGATTGCTGCCATCGATCTCGGCACTCTTCCCGTGCTCAGCGATGAGCGCATTGGCGCCTGCGTTGCGGGAACCGGAAAATTCATCTGCATCGGCCTCAACTTCTCCGACCACGCTGCTGAAACCGGTGCGACTGTACCGCCGGAACCGGTCATTTTCATGAAGGCGACGTCTGCGATCGTCGGCCCGAACGACGACGTCGTCATTCCGCGTGGTTCTGAAAAGACCGATTGGGAAGTCGAGCTTGGCGTGGTTATCGGCAAGACGGCGAAATATGTTTCGGAAGCCGATGCTCTCGACTACGTTGCCGGTTATTGCGTTTCGCATGATGTTTCCGAACGCGCCTTCCAGACGGAGCGTGCCGGGCAGTGGACCAAGGGCAAGTCTTGCGACACATTCGGCCCGATCGGCCCCTGGCTGGTGACGAAGGAAGAAATCACTGAACCGCAGAACCTCGGCATGTGGCTGAAGGTCAACGGCCAGACGATGCAGGACGGCTCCAGCAAGACTATGGTTTACGGCGTAGCACATGTCGTTTCCTATCTCAGCCAGTTCATGTCGCTGCATCCCGGCGATGTCATTTCCACCGGCACCCCTCCCGGCGTCGGCATGGGCCAGAAGCCGCCGCGTTACCTGAAGACCGGTGATATCGTTGAACTCGGCATCGAGGGCCTCGGTTCCCAGAAGCAGACCTTCGTCGCTGACATCTGATTGCCAACAAGCGTTCAACTGAAATTGAGGCGCCGGCGGGAAACCGCCGGCGTCTTCGATTTTGTGCAGTTGCGAAAAGCTGCTATGGTCAAAAAAAGAGCTTGATCCGCGAGGGAGGCGTAATCAGTGTTCTACCACCTTTATGAAATGAACCATGCGGCAATGGCGCCGTTGCGCGCCGGTGCCGATATGATGCGCCAGGCCTGCAGCAATCCCCTGAACCCGCTTTCCAGCACCGCCTTCGGGCGTAGTCTCGATGCCGGCTTTGAGGTATTCGAACGCTTGACGCGCCGTTACGTCAAGCCGGAATTCGGCCTCGGCACCACGGTTGTCGATGGCGAGACTGTTGCCAACACCGAAGAAATCGTCTGGTCACGCCCGTTCTGCAATCTCGTTCATTTCAAAAAAGAGCTCGATGCGGCCCGCAAGCCCGATCCGAAGGTGCTGCTGGTAGCGCCCATGTCCGGCCACTATGCCACATTGCTGCGGGGGACCGTGGAGGCGCTGCTGCCATCGGCGGATATCTACATCACCGACTGGATCGATGCCCGCATGGTGCCGGTAAGCGAAGGGACCTTTGATCTCGACGACTACATCAGCTACGTCATCGATATGCTGCGCGAAATCGGGCCGGGCGCGCATGTGGTCGCCGTTTGTCAGCCATCGGTGCCGGTGCTGGCCGCCGTTTCCCTGATGGAAGCCGATGGAGACGGTTGTGCGCCAGCAACCATGACGCTGATGGGTGGTCCGATCGATACGCGCATCAATCCCACCGCCGTCAATGGTCTTGCCACGGCGAAGCCCATCGAATGGTTCCGCGACAATGTCGTCATGCAGGTGCCGTGGCCGCAGCCCGCTTTTGGCCGGAATGTCTATCCCGGCTTCCTGCAGTTATCCGGCTTCATGTCCATGAACCTCGACAAGCACATGACGGCGCATAAAGATTTCTACCTCAACCTCGTCAAGAACGATGGCGATTCCGCCGAAAAGCATCGCGATTTTTACGATGAATATCTGGCCGTGATGGATCTGACGGCGGAGTTCTATTTGCAGACGGTGGAAACCGTCTTCATCGAACACGCGCTTCCGAAGGGAAACATGCTGCACAGGGGCAGGGCGGTCGATCCTGCCGCCATTCGCAAGGTCGCGCTGTTCACCGTGGAAGGCGAGAATGACGATATTTCCGGCGTCGGCCAGACAAAGGCGGCCCACGATCTTTGCCGGAACATTCCGGAAGAAAAACGCGCTCACTACATGCAGCCGGATGTCGGCCATTACGGTGTCTTCAACGGGTCGCGTTTCCGTAAGGAAATCGTGCCGCGCATGGTGGAATTCATCCGCAAGCATGAGACCGTTTAGCACTGGAAGCCAGGCGATGCCACGTATTTGCGTGGCCAAGCCGGTGTCGAATCGGCTATGAACTGCTCATGTTTTCGTTCCTCAGAAAATCCGTGAAGTCACCGGCGCAAAAAAAGACCGCACCGAGCCAGCGTACCGTCGAGGTCGCCGGCCGGCATGTGCCGATTGCGGTGAAGGAAAATCCGCGCGCCACCCGCATCACCCTGCGCATCGAACCCGGTGGCCGGGCGCTGAAGCTGACGATCCCGATGGGACTTCACCACGGCCAGGTAGATGATTTTCTCGAAAGGCATCAAGGCTGGCTGGAAGGCAAGCTTTTAAAATTCGGCTCCGATGATGGCTTACGCCATGGCGCGACTATCGATATTCGCGGCGTATCCCATCGCATAGACCACACCGGCAGCCTGCGGGGCCTGACCCATATCTCCAAAGACGAGAACGGCACGGTGGTTCTGAAAGTCAGCGGCGCGCCCGAACACCTGCGCAGACGGGTGGCCACCTTTCTGAAGAAGGAAGCGAAGACTGATCTGGAAAGGCTGGTTGCGGTTCATGCCGGCGCTGCCGGAAAGCCCGTGCGGTCCATCAGCATGAAGGATACCCGCAGCCGCTGGGGTTCGTGTTCCCATGATGGAAATCTGAGTTTCTCGTGGCGCATCGTCATGGCGCCGGAGAAGGTTATTGACTACCTCGCAGCCCACGAGGTCGCGCATCTCAGGGAAATGAACCACGGCCCGAAATTCTGGGCCCTGTGCGAAAAGCTCTGCCCGCACACGCAGGAAGCCAAGGACTGGCTGAAACGCCATGGCTCCAAACTCCACGCCATCGATTTTGATTGAAAGTGGAAGCGTGGATCGCCATCTGGATTCACGTGAAACATTCCATGGAAAACGGGTGTGATTTGGCTCGACTCTTGTCGCATTTCGTGTCAGGTCGCGGATATGAAACCGGATATCAAGATTTGCGGATTGAAGACACCGGAAGCGCTGGAGCGTGCCGTCAGGCGCGGTGCCTCCCATGTCGGCTTTATTTTCTTTGAAAAAAGCCCGCGCAACATCGAGCCAGATATCGCTGGCAGGCTGGCGGAAGCCGCCCGTGGCGCCGCCAAGGTGGTTGCCGTTACCGTCAACGCCGATAATGACGATCTCGACGAGATCGTCGATCTGTTGAGACCGGACATTCTGCAATTGCATGGCAGCGAAAGCCCGGAACGGGTGCTGAACATCAAGGCGATCTACGGCCTCCCGGTGATGAAGGCTCTTTCCATTCGCGACGCCGCCGATCTTGCCAAAATCGATCCTTATATCGGTATAGCAGACCGTTTCCTGCTGGATGCCAAGGCGCCCGCCGGCTCGGAACTGCCTGGTGGCAACGGCGTCTCGTTCGACTGGACCATCCTGCGCTCTCTTGACGGAAGTATCGATTACATGCTTTCCGGAGGATTGAATAAGGACAATATTGCCGAGGCTCTGGCGGAGACCAGGGCAAGCGGCATAGATTTATCGTCCGGTGTCGAAAGCGCGCCGGGCGTCAAGGATCTCGCCATGATCGACGCATTTTTCGATGTGGTGAATGATTGGTCGAAAGGCCCAAAGGGAGCTTGAAGTGAACGACGCGCCAACACCCAATTCTTTCCGCGCTGGTCCCGATGAGGACGGCCGTTTCGGCATTTACGGAGGCCGCTTCGTTGCCGAAACGCTGATGCCGCTCATTCTGGATTTGCAGGCGGAGTGGGACAAGGCCAAGACCGATCCTCAATTCCAGGCAGAGCTGAAATATCTCGGTGCGCATTATACCGGCCGTCCGAGCCCGCTTTATTTTGCGGAGCGCCTGACGGCGGAACTCGGCGGCGCGAAGATCTATTTCAAGCGTGAAGAGCTGAACCACACCGGCTCGCACAAGATCAACAATTGCCTGGGCCAGATCCTGCTTGCCAAGCGCATGGGCAAGACCCGTATCATTGCCGAGACGGGTGCCGGTCAGCACGGCGTTGCCTCCGCAACCGTCGCCGCGCGCTTCGGCCTGCCTTGTGTCGTCTATATGGGCGCGACGGATGTTGCCCGTCAGGCGCCGAATGTTTTCCGCATGAAGCTTCTGGGCGCTGAGGTGAAGCCGGTTACGGCCGGCCACGGCACCTTGAAGGATGCGATGAACGAGGCCCTGCGCGACTGGGTCACCAATGTCGACGATACCTATTACCTGATCGGCACCGCTGCCGGCCCACATCCCTATCCGGAAATGGTTCGCGATTTCCAGGCCGTTATCGGCGAGGAAGCCAAGGCGCAGATGCTGGAGGCGGAAGGCCGTCTGCCGGATATGATCATTGCGGCTGTTGGCGGCGGCTCGAACGCTATCGGGATCTTCCATCCTTTCCTCGATGACAAAAGTGTTCGCATCGTTGGCGTCGAGGCCGGCGGCAAGGGTCTTTCGGGTGACGAGCATTGCGCTTCGATCACCGCAGGTTCGCCGGGCGTTCTGCACGGAAACCGCACCTACCTGCTTCAGGACGCGGATGGCCAGATCAAGGAAGGCCATTCCATTTCCGCAGGTCTCGACTATCCCGGTATCGGCCCTGAACATTCCTGGCTGAACGATATCGGTCGCGTGGAATATGTGCCGATCATGGACCATGAAGCGCTGGAAGCCTTCCAGATGCTGACCCGCCTAGAAGGTATCATTCCCGCTCTGGAGCCGAGCCATGCACTGGCGGAAGTCATCAAGCGCGCGCCGAAGATGGGCAAGGATGAAATCATCCTGATGAACCTCTCCGGTCGCGGTGACAAGGATGTCCACACCGTCAGCAAGTTCCTTGGAATGGATGTATAAGATCATGACTGCACGTATGGACAAGCGCTTCGCCGATCTGCGCGCTGAAAATCGCCCGGCTCTGATTACCTATTTCATGGGCGGCGACCCGGATTTCGAAACCTCGCTCGGCATCATGAAGGCTCTGCCGGAAGCGGGCGCCGATATCATCGAGCTTGGCATGCCCTTTTCCGACCCTATGGCAGATGGCCCCGCGATCCAGTTGGCCGGACAGCGTGCGCTGAAAGGCGGCCAGACGCTGAAAACCACGCTCGATCTCGCCCGCGAATTTCGCAAGGGTGATGACGCGACCCCGATCGTGATGATGGGATATTACAATCCGATCTATATCTACGGCGTCGACAAGTTTTTGGACGATGCGTTGGCAGCGGGTGTTGACGGCTTGATCGTGGTCGATCTTCCGCCGGAAATGGATGATGAGCTCTGCGTGCCCGCTTTGGCGCGCGGCGTCAATTTTATCCGTCTCGCCACGCCGACGACGGATGGCAAGCGCCTGCCTGCCGTTCTTAAAAATACCTCAGGTTTCGTTTATTACGTCTCGATGAACGGTATTACCGGTTCCGCGCTTCCCGATCCCTCGTTGATCTCGGGCGCAGTCGGTCGTATCAAGGCGCATACGGAACTGCCGGTTTGTGTCGGTTTTGGCGTCAAGACGGCCGATCATGCGAAAGCAATCGGTGCCGTTGCGGATGGTGTGGTGGTCGGTTCGGCCATCGTCAACCAGATCGCCGGCAGTCTGACGAAGGACGGACAGGCGACAGCCGATACCGTGCCGGCCGTCACGACGCTGGTAAAGGGACTTTCAACGGGCGTGCGTGCGTCGCGCCTTGCCGCTGCGGAATAAGCGCGCGGCCCAGTCAGGAGTAGTCAGTTGAACTGGATCACCAATTACGTACGGCCCCGGATCAATTCCATGCTTGGCCGCCGCCCGGAGGTTCCGGAGAACCTGTGGATCAAGTGCCCGGAAACGGGCGAGATGGTCTTCCACAAGGATCTGGAAGACAACAAGTGGGTCATTCCGGCTTCCGGTTACCACATGAAGATGCCGGCAAAGGCGCGCCTCGTCGATCTTTTCGATGGCGGCGTCTATGAGGCTCTGCCGCAGCCGAAGGTGGCGCAGGATCCGCTGAAGTTCCGCGATTCCAAGAAATACACCGATCGTCTGCGCGACAGCCGGACAAAGACCGAGCAGGAAGATACGATCCTTGCCGGCGTCGGCCTCCTGAAAGGCCTGAAGATCGTTGCCGTCGTGCATGAATTCCAGTTCATGGGCGGCTCTCTCGGCATTGCGGCTGGCGAAGCCATCGTCAAGGCATTCGAGCGTGCCATTTCCGAGCGTTGCCCACTGGTCATGTTCCCGGCCTCCGGTGGCGCACGCATGCAGGAAGGCATTTTGTCCCTGATGCAGCTGCCGCGCACCACGGTTGCGGTGAACATGCTGAAAGAGGCTGGCATGCCCTATATCGTGGTTCTGACGAACCCGACGACGGGTGGTGTGACCGCTTCCTACGCCATGCTGGGCGACGTCCATATCGCCGAGCCGGGTGCCGAGATTTGTTTTGCTGGCAAGCGCGTGATCGAACAGACCATTCGCGAAAAGCTGCCTGAAGGCTTCCAGACGTCGGAATACCTGTTCGAGCACGGCATGGTGGACATGGTGATCGACCGCCGCGAGATCCCCGATACGCTGGCAAGCCTTCTCAAGATCATAACGAAGGCTCCGGCAGAAGCAAACGCGGTCGTTCCGCTTGCGGCTTCGGCCTGACGGAAAAATATGTCGCCCGGAGGCGGGAAGCGCCTTCGGGATGATGTTATACGTTGCATGATTTCATCTCGGGTGCGGCGGACAAATGGCCAAGATAACGCCTGAAAGGCGAACAGAAGATATGACGAAGCCCGCAATCGGCGAGGCCGAACAGATCATCGAACAGCTGATGCAGCTTCACCCCAAGGGTTTTGATCTTTCACTCGACAGAATTTCCCGTCTTCTGGAAAAACTCGGCAGCCCTCAGAACAGACTGCCACCCGTCATTCACGTTGCAGGCACCAACGGCAAGGGGTCGGTCACGGCCTTCTGTCGTGCACTACTGGAGGCGGCAGGTCTTTCCGTCCACGTTCACACTTCTCCGCATCTTGTGAATTGGCATGAACGTTATCGCATCGGTGTTTCCGGCGACAAAGGCCGGCATGTCGAGGATGCCGTCTTTGCGGACGCGCTGCGCCGTATTGAAGCTGCCAACGGCGGCCAGATGATAACGGTTTTCGAAATCTTGACTGCAGCGATGTTTCTGCTGTTTGCGGAACAGTCGGCCGACGCCGCAATTGTTGAGGTGGGGCTTGGCGGGCGCTTCGATGCGACCAATGTAATCAACCACCCGGCCGTTTCCGTCATCATGCCGATATCGCTGGACCACCAGGCTTATCTCGGCGACCGGGTTGAACTGATCGCCGCCGAAAAGGCGGGCATCATGAAGAAGGGTTCACCCGTCGTCATTGGCCATCAGGAACATGATGCGGCGCTGGATACCCTTGTTGCCACTGCAGAGCGGCTCGGTTGCCCGGCATCTGTCTACGGACAGGATTTTTCCGCGCATGAAGAGTTTGGCCGCATGGTCTATCAGGACGAATTCGGCCTGACCGATGCGCCGCTGCCGCGGCTTCCCGGCCGCCACCAGCTCGCCAATGCCGCCGCCGCGATCCGCGCCGTCAAGGCCGCAGGTTTCGAAGTGACGGAACGGATGATCGAAAAGGCCATGACGTCAGTGGAGTGGCCCGGCCGTCTTCAGCGTATCCAGACCGGCAAGATCGCCGAAATGGCCCCGAAGGATGCGGAAATCTGGATCGACGGCGGCCACAACCCGGGTGCAGGCGAAGTTATCGCCGAAGCGATGGCGGGGTTCGAGGACAAGACGCCACGTCCGCTGTTCATCATTGCGGGCATGATCAATACCAAGGACCCGGTGGGCTATTTCAAGGCTTTTGCGGATATCGCCGAATATGTCTTCACCGTGCCGATCGGCGGTACGGATGCGGCGATCGACCCCGTCGTGCTTGCCCATGCAGCCTTTGATGCCGGTCTGGTGGCAGCACCTACATCTTCCCTTGCGGAAGCGCTGGACGAGTTGTCGCGCCGCTTCGATCCCGAAGGGCCGGCACCACGCATCCTGATTGGCGGTTCGCTTTATCTTGCCGGAAACGCACTTGCGTTGAACGGTATGGTTCCCCAATAAAAAAAGCCCGGCATCGCTGCCGGGCTTTTTTTATTCCATCGAAAATGGCTTAGGCGGCGCCGGAAATCCAGGCCGAAAGCGCTGTCTTGGGTGCAGCGCCAACCTTGATGTCAGCGACTTCGCCGCTTTTGAAGATGGCAAGAGTCGGGATCGAGCGAACGCCAAACTGGGCGGCCAGTTCCGGGTTTTCGTCGATGTTGAGCTTTGCGACCTTGACCTTGCCTGCAAGCTCGGACGAAATTTCTTCAAGGCTCGGCGCGATTATCTTGCACGGGCCACACCATTCGGCCCAGAAATCCACCACAACGGGTTCTACGGAATCGAGGACTTCGGACTGGAAGTTGGCGGCGTCGACTTTTACGGTAGCCATATCTGGCTCTCCTTTCAGTGAATCTTTTCCGCTATCGATGTGATGCGGGTGCGTCTGAATTTCAATGCCCCGGTATCTCACTTTGTCTTTATTGCGGCAAGGGCTTGCTTCATCGCATCATCGCCCACTGTCACAAAAGCAGCATTTTCCGTATAGATCAGCGCGCAGACAAATTCCTTGCCGGGATAAAGCGGTGCCAGGATTTCGCGATAGATGGCCAGCTGCGCGGTATGGGAGAAGGGTATCTCGCGGGCTTCGCGCGGGGGAACGCGGTTCGTCTTGTAATCGACCAGAATGACGCGGTCGCCATCCACCGCCAACCGGTCAATACGGCCGGAAACGGCATATTGCTGCCTGCCGATTGTCATCGTTCCCATGATGGAAACTTCCGCGCGGCTGTTGGGTGAAAATGCCGGCTGCACCGCCGGTTCGGACATGACCCGCAAAACCGCCCGGATCAGATGTTCGCGCTCGGCCGCCGGCCAGAAACGGGCCGCCCGTTCCGCATAGCGGCGGGCCGCCTCTTCCCGTTCGCTCTCTTCAAAATCTGGAAGGGCTTGCAGCATGCGGTGCACCAGTCGGCCGCGTTGCAGCGCCAGGGAGGATGCAGCGGCCTTTTCGCCGAACAGCGGCGAACGCACGGCCAGATCGTCCGCACCGTCATCGATAATGGTGCCCGCGCCGGAGGGGCTGAGCGGCCTTGGCAATGAGGGCAGGGCAGGCAGGGGGAAAGAAGTCCCCCCGGAAGCGTATATTCTTCGTGCTGCTGCGGTTCCGGCAGTCTTTGTGGAGCGGGGTTCGAGCGAGCCTCGGACTTGCGCCAGACAAGACCCTGCCATTCCTCGCCATCGGCCATGAAAAGCTGCGGCTGGGAATGCTGTTCATTGTCGGCAAGAGCTGCCTTGACGATGGCATGCCAGCAGTCGGGATTTTCCTTCTGGCCACGATAACCGCAAACGACCAGATGATCGGCGGCGCGCGTCATCGCCACATAAAGCAGCCGGCGATATTCGTCTTCCGCGGCCGTCTTCAGGCGGTCCTCATCGGCGCGAATGAGATGATTGGAAAAGCCGCTGCCGGGCAGCCAGATGGGGAAGGCGTCCCCGTCTGCTTCGATGAAGCGCAGTTTCGGCACATGGCTATGGTTGAAGGCTTTCGAGCCGCCATCAACGACAAAAACGACCGGCGCTTCCAGACCCTTGGAGGCGTGCACGGTCATGATGCGAACTTCGCCGCGATCCTTGTCCTGTTCACGCTTCACTTCAGGCGAATCGGTCTCCAGAACGGAAAGGAAGGCTTGCAGGCCGGGTAGGCCCGCCCTTTCATGATCCAGCGCAAAGGACAGGAATTCGTCCAGAACGTCGCTCGCCTCGTTGCCAAGCCGCCCGAGGAATTTTTTGCGCCCGTCATGCAGGGTCAGAACCGCCGCGAAGAAATCATGCACCGTCGCCGTTTTCGAAAGCGCGATGAAGTTTTCGAGCTTGTTGGTGACGGCGGAAAAGCGGCTGTTTTCGTCCTGCGAAAGCGTTCTTAACCTCTGCCACACGCTCTCCGTCTCGGATCGCGTGGACGCGACGTCAAAGACGTCGTCTTCGGCAAGATTGAAGAGCGGGCTTTTCAACAACGCAGCCAGTGAAAGATCATCCTCTGGCAGCACGACAAACCGGCCGAGCGCCAGAAGATCCTGCACGGCGATGTGGTCGGTCAGGCGAAGACGGTCGGCGCCGGCGACGGGAATGTTCTTGCGTCGTTTCAGCTCACGGGTCAGCGCGTTGACGAAGGCGTGGCGTTTCCGGACCAGCACCAGAATGTCGCCCGGCTCGATGGCCCGTTCCACACCCTTTTCAATGATGGTCTGGTTCCCGATCATCCCGGCGATGCGCGCGGCGATGCGGCGGGCGACGATCGTGGCTGGCGCACTTTCCCGCAGTGCGTCGAAAGGCGCCGTCCAGTCTTCCTCATCCTCGGCGGTTTCCGGCGCCACCATATCCCAGGCTTCTACGGTGCCGGGGTGGCCGGCGCGGTTGGAGCGGTGTTCCACCGGTTCGTTATCGGCGCTGAGGCCGCTCGCGTTTTTGGGGTCCGAGAACACCTGATCGACGGCAGCCAGAACATCTTCCGTAGAACGGAAGGATAGCGGCAGGCGGATACGGTGAAACGCCTGCTCCACCGAATCGACACGTCTTTTTGTCTCGTCACGCTCCTGCGAAAACCGTTCCGGCCGCGCGCCCTGAAACGAATAGATCGACTGTTTTTCATCGCCCACGGCAAAAAGCGTGCGCCGGCCCATGCGGGCGCTCTCGCCGCTGAAAAAGTCCGCTGCCAGCGACTGGATGATCGACCATTGCACCGGGCTGGTGTCCTGCGCCTCATCGACGAGAATATGGTCTATGCCCTGGTCGAGCTTGTAATGCACCCAGGCGCCCGCCGTATCGCGGTTGAGGAGATTGGCAGCGCGTTCGATCAGATCCTCGAAATCGAGTTGGCTTCGCTGCTTTTTCAGATCCTCGAAATCGCCGATCAGCCTTTCGGCAAGAACAAGGGCGCATTTCGTCGCCTCCAGCATCCGCACCAGACGATAACGGTTGCGGCAGGCAACGACATGGTCCCGCGCAAGTGTCAGCGTGTCGACAAGATCCGGTGCCGATTTCTGCATACCCTTGTTGATGACATAGGCATCCGATTTTTTCTCACCCTTGGCCGTCAGCAAGGCAGCCTCGATGAATTCCATGCGTCGCACGGGATCCGCCTGCCGTTTCGCTTCCCGCAGGGCATAGGCGACATCGATGACGCGGGTTCCGCCCACCTCATCGGCAAGCGTTAGATAAGTGTCGAGGGAAAGCCCCGAGAGACCTGGCAAAGGCCAGAAAGCCGCCGCGGCTGTTTCTTCGGTTTCGCCATTTTCTATCTGCATCGCCTGCCGCAAGCGGGCGTCGATACCACCAGCCAGTTTTGCCTCGAGCAAAAAGGTGCGAAGGGCGCTGCGATTGGAGATGATGGCAGTGAGGAGCGATTCCAACCCGCTTTCGTCCGCGAGATCAAGCACATAGGCAAGCGACTGCGCGAGTTCCGTGTCGCCCTCTATCGAAACTGCCGTTAAAAGCGAGCGGCGTGCCTCGGCCAGCAGGGTGGTTGCGGCGCGGTCATCGAGAACCGAGAAATGACCGGCAACATTAGCCTCCAGCGGGAACTGGTGCAGCAACGCCTCGCAGAAAGCGTGTATCGTCTGGATTTTCAGCCCGCCCGGCGTTTCCAGCGCCTTGGCAAACAGACGCCGTGCTTCGGCGAGCTTGATACGATCCGGCGCTTTTCCCTCAATGGCGGCGACGCGATCCCTGAGATCGGAATCCGGCAAAGTAGCCCATTCCGCCAGACGGTCGAAAACGCGGCTCGACATTTCAGAGGCTGCGGCCTTGGTATAGGTCAAACACAAAATTGCGGAGGGGCGGCATCCGGCCAGAAGCAGACGGATGACGCGCTGGGTCAGCACATGGGTCTTGCCGGAACCGGCATTGGCCGAAACCCAGGCGGAGCTTGCCGGATCGGAAGCGAGCCGCTGCCGGTCGCTGGTCCAGTCAACCCAGCTTTGAGGGGTATCGGTAGAGGGCCCGTGATCGATAGGGTCAATCATCATCGCCGTCTCCCGGTTCCGCCGTCGACCATTCAGAAACGCGGGCGAGGTGGTCATATTCCCCACCGTAGGATTGTTGCTCCTCTGGCACTAGCCGCGAGGCAAAGCCGTTCTCGCCTTCACGCAGCGAACGCACGAATTTGGCCAGCTGATCGATTGATTCGGTTGCTAGCTCAATTGCCGATTTGGGACCTTTTTTGCCACCCCGGTTGGAATGCTCGTTATTCACCTGATCGGCAAAAAAGCGCTCGCCCGGCCGCAGACGCACATAGATGAGATTGTCAGGCGTTTGCGAACCGGCCTCACGGAAGGCACCGCGCATCAGCGCTGCCGCTTCCAGCGCAAGCTGCGGGTCGAGCAGCGCGCGCGCCTGATTGACCGACGGCGCAAGCCCCGTCTTGTAATCGATGATGTCCGCCTGACCGCTAGTCTTGATGTCGATGCGGTCGGCAATGCCGGTCAGCCTTATGCCAGCCTCAGGTATTTCCTGTCCGGCGCGGGCTTCGAAAAAGCTGCGGCGGATGGATGGATGTCGGTCCTTCTCCCAGTCAATGAAGGCGCGTGCCACCGCCTCGAAACGCGGGCGCCAGATCACATCGACATGTGAGGGAAGATCTTCCGCGTCGAAACTTTCATCCAGAATACGCTGCATGGCTTCGAGCGAGGCCGGTGTGCCGGGAATATGGCCCTCACGGGAATAACGCTCGATAATCGCGTGGTAGAGCGTGCCACGGTCGGCGGCATTGGGATCGCGGTTGAAGCCATCGAGCGGGTTGAGCTTCAGGATGCGCCGCGCGTAGATCGAATAGGGATCGCGACGCAACCTGCCCACTTCGCTGAAGGAATAGCTCGTCGGCTGCAACTCGGCAGGTGGTTTCGGGGCAGGGCGCTTTGCCGCCTCCTGGTCGATGCTCGCATCCATCAGGCCAGCCCAATGGCGATAGGTCTCGCCACGCTTCTTCAGTTGGTCGGCGAAATCCTCGCCACCGAGTGCCAGCAACCGTTGCAGCCAGCGCGAGGCGACGGCGGGGGTGGAGCCTTGCCGGAGTGCGCGGCTGTAAAAGATTTGCCTTGTGCCGTTCGCCATCTCGAAATCATGCGCCAGCTGGCCGATGCGTCGTTCCGGCGGCTCCAGACCTATAGCTGTCTTCATGTTGCGAGACAGAAACGGATTGTTTGCCGTCTGGCCCGGCCAAAGCCCTTCGTTGAGGCCGCCGATCACGACAGTGTCGACGCTTTGTAATCGTGCTTCTAGCGCGCCGAAAATGAAAATGCGTGGATGGCGCATGGATCGCGGCTTGATCGATCTGCCGGCGACCAGTGCCGCGAAGATATCGGCCCATTGCGGGCCGTCCGCATCAAGGATTTCGCCGCTTTCCATCAATTCGCCAAACAGGCTGGAAAGCTTGTCGCCGGCCTCGCCGGACCAGAGCGCGACAAGATCGTTGTTTTCATCCGCGCAAATGGCTTCGATCACCCGGCCGGTCCGCTCCGCCCAATCGGAAAGCGGTAATTTATCCGTGAAAGACCGGCCGGACCGATCGCGGCGGATAAACGCGCTGCCAAGGGGAGATGTTGAAACGGCGATCCGGCGCGCCAGATCGCGCGCGGCCTCCACGCTCCCCTCCGGTAGTGCCAGCCGCCAGGCAGGCGGGTGCCTGTCATCGCGCTGCGCCGCCAGTTGCGCGTCCAGAACCGCTTCCAGATTGCCGACTTCGGTTTCGACGCGGCCTCCTCTGAGCGCGATCAACTCCAGCGCTTTCGCAGCTTTCGTGAAAGCCTCCAGCGAAAGCCCGAAACGGCTGAGCGGATGTTTCAGAAGGGAAATAACCGGCACCGGGTCTCCGGGCCTGAGGATTGCTTCCAGTGCCAGTTGTGTCAGCCCCGCCTGCGGCGTAGCGGAAAGCGGCGTGCCGGCCGAATCGTCAGCTTCGATGCCGAAGCGTTGCAGTTCCGTCGCCACGCGCCGCGCCAGCCCGCGATCCGGCGTGATTAGTGCTGCCTGAGACGGGCGGCCAGCGCCGGGCGCTTCAAGCGCCAGCCGCAGCGCCACCGCGATTGCTGTTGCCTCTTCCCGCTCGTTGGCGGCTTCTATCAGGGTTGCTGCTGCGAAAGCATCGTCGAAAAAGCCGGGTTGCTTCTCCTCACGCCAGCGGTTCCAGTCGCTTGTGGATTTGGCTGGCGCGAGTGCCGCCGAAAAAACCGCCGCGCGCTTTTCGAGATCGCCATCAATGGCGCCGATCTGCATAACATCGGCGCGCATGATGCCAAGCTTCTGCAAAAGCATGTAAAGCCCATATTGCGAATGGGTGCGGCTCGAAGGGTCGGTCGGGTCCTCGGCAATCGCCTCCCATTGCTCCTCCGGCATCGTAAGATCGAGACCCGGAAGCACAACGACGCCCTGGGGCAGGGAGGCGACGGAGGCAATGAGGTCTGCTGCTGCCGGAATGGAGCCCGTGGAGCCCGCAACGATGATCGGCCCCGTATCCGGCAGGTTGGCAAGCCGGTTCGCCTCCGCCCGCAGGATGCCGTTTCGATGCCGGCCTGCGGAGGTGCGGTTGAGTTCGGCAAGACGGGCAGGCCAGAAAACGCTGGCGATCTTCAGAAAATCCGCCGTCAGCTGCCACCATTGGGCATGATCGCCGGTATCGAGATGCGCGAGCGCCTCCCATTCCTTTTCTTCCGTATCCATCGCATCGATCACCTCGCCAAGCGCGCGCGCCAGCCATATGGCGTCGGCGGGGCTGGCGGGGGCGACGAGCGGTGAATCCGAATGGATCGCCCTGATGGCGTCCGGCAGGCTGTTGCGCCATGCCAGAATGAGGCGCGCCAGTTCGATCAGCCGGCCGGTGCCGGAGATCGGCGGCGCCAGATCCATGATCTCAGGATTTTCGATCTCGAAGAAACCGCTATCGTCATCCGTTTCGCCGAGCGGCCGGATCAGCGGCAGAATGGCGGATCGGCCCCCAAGAAGATCGACGAATTCGGAGCGCAGCACGCGGGCGGAACGCCGCGTCGGCACATAGATCGTCACCTTGGCCAGCGAAAGCGGATCGGCCGGGTCATATCTATAGCCGGCTGTCAGTGTCCCGTCACACAGCGTTTCCGCGAGCGTTTTGAGGAACGGTGTTCCCGCAGCGATCGTCAGGACGCGCTTTTCGTGATGGGTCACGGTCATGCAGAGCGCTTTTCCCTGTATTGCCGGATGATGCTTTCGGCGTCTTCTATCGCGTCGGGCGTGCCGACGGTGATCCAGTGGCCATCCAGTGAAAGCCCGAAAAGCCGGTCTTTTTCGATGGCGCGGTCGAAATAGATATTCAGGTTGAAGGCATCCACCGGGGCATCGTCAAGCAGACGCGAATCCATCGCGATGGCGCCGGCATAAACCACCGGGTTCGGATCACCGTCGCGATACCGCGCCAGTTTACCGTCGGCAGAGAGGTTGAAATCCCTCTTGCCATTATGGCCGGTGGTGCGGTCCATGTCGACACAGAGCAGCGCCATATCCATGCGCGTGGCATCAAAGAATTGCGCAAGTTTGCGCAGATTGCTGACGGCGTTCAACTGCTCACCGATCCAGAAAAGATCGGCATTCATGACGAAGACCGGGCCGGGCTCCAGAAGTTTCAGGCCCTTGGCAAGTCCGCCACCGGAATTCATCAGCTGCGACCGCTCGTCGGAAATCAGGATCTCGACGTCAGAACGATTTTCGAGATGGGCGGTCATCTGTTCGGCGTGGTGATGCACATTGACGACGATCTTCTCAGCCCCGGCTTCGACAAGGGAGTCGAGCGCGTAGTCGATCATCGGCTTGCCGGCGATCTTGACGAGCGGCTTCGGGATCGTATCCGTGATCGGGCGCATCCGCGTGCCGAGCCCCGCGGCCAGCACCATCGCGTTCTTGATCGTCATCGTGGTCAACCGTCTTTCAGTCGTTAAATTCCATGCCCATTCGGACGCACCAGTTTCTGAGCGGCGCGAGTTCGGGATGCGAAAGTGCTGCACCAAGATAGCGGAACGTCCTCGGCATATGTTGCATATAACTGGGTTTTCCATCCCGTTCCAACAGCCTTACCCAGATACCAGCAAGCTTGCAGTTGCGCTGCGCCGACATGATGGCGAAAGCCTTGAGGAAAGCGGTCTCATCAAACGAAGGCGTGTTTCTTCTGCCGTCGAGATAGTGCGAAAGCAGACGCGCTTGCAGTTCGGGGGAGATGGTAACCCGGGCATCCTGCACGATGGAAGCGAGATCATAGGCGGTCGGGCCGATCATCGCGTCCTGAAAATCGATCAGTCCGACCTGCCGGATACCGCTATTTTGCTGTTGCCAGATAATATTGGGCGAATGGAAATCGCGCAGCAGAAGCCCCGTTTCGCAATCGGCGAGCGCATCTATCAGACTGTCCCACAGGGCGTAATAGTCGCTCTTTTCGCTATCGGTGAGCGGCTTGCCGCGTTTGTGGGGCAGATACCATTCTACCAGCAACGAAACTTCGATCTTCATCGCCTGCCGGTCGAAGGGCGGAACCTCATAGGTACTGTCGTCGCCGACTGGCAGCAGATCGGGCAGCGGCGTCTGATGAAGGGCGGCAAGGCAGGCGACACTTTGCAGATAACGATCCTCTATCGGCGTTCCGTCAGATGCCAGCACTCCGTCCCGTCCGAGGTCCTCCAAAAGGAGAATGCCCTGATTGGTATCCGCTGCCAGTATCTCAGGCGCGCAAAAGCCGCTATTTCCTAAATAATTGCCGATTGCCACAAAGGAACGTGCATCCTGGGCAAGATGGGCGATTTCCGCATAGGTCTTGCCATCAGCAACGATCGCACCTCTCAAGGGCCGTCGCCAATCCATCAGGATAAGGTCCGGACCATCGGTGGAAATGGTCTCATAGGCGCGTGTGGAAGCATCGCCGCTCAGAAAATGACGGGCCGCATCGCCTCTGCCATTTTTTGCGAGGAACGCGCGAATGGCGAAAACACGCTCAAGCCGTGCTTTCTGTTTTGGCGGCGCCTTGATGACAGCCAGACGTCCTTCGCCGGAGTGGGTCAGCGTCAAGCTGATGGTCTGCTCGGGTGGCAGAACCTCGGCGGCCATATCCGGCCATTCGATCAGGCAGATACCGTCTTCCAGCATTTCGTCGATGCCCAGTTCGTCCAGTTCGGAGACGTCTGAAAGCCGGTAGAGATCAAGATGGGCGACGGGAATACGTGTGGGGTAGGTCTGGATGATCGTGAATGTGGGGCTTGGAACCTCCAGATCCGGTGCGTCCGCCATTGCGCGGATGAAGGCGCGGGCGAGGGTGGATTTGCCGGCGCCGAGATCACCGATAAGCGCGAGGCAATCGCCAGCCTTCAAAGCCAGCGCCAAATCTTCGCCTAACCGGATGGTGTCTTTTTCCCCATCAAGGGAAATGGTGATCGGCAGGATATTGTCACTCATTCTGCGGCGATGGAATGCGGGCGCGTGGCAGACGGAATGCGGCAGGTCACGATGGTGCCATTGCCGGGCCGGCTGTCGATGCTGACGGTGCCGTGATGCAGGCTGACGAAGCTTTCCACGATGGAAAGACCAAGCCCTGCACCGGTTCGCCGCCCGCCATTGCCGCGCGTCTCGAAGCGGTCGAACACGCTCTTCAGCATGTCCTCGGGAATGCCCGGTCCCTTGTCCGCTACCGAGAACAGGAAGTCGCCCTCGCTACGCTGGCAGGAAAGCTGAACGGAAGACCCCTCCGGTGCGAAATTGATCGCATTGGTCAGGAGCTTGATGAGGATCTGCTTCAGGCGCTGATGATCGGCTACCAGACTGCCGAGATGCGCGGGTGCGACGATCTCCAGCGAAATGCCGCTTTCCTGCAGCCGGTCGGCAATCTGCACCGAAACATCATCGAGCAATTCGTTGAGATCATTTTCCGAATAGTTCAGCTGCATGATGCCGGCATCGACGGTCGCGAGATCGAGAATATCGTTGACGATGGTCAGAAGAACCGAAGACGAGGTGGAAATATGGTCGAGATATTCCGCCTGCCGGTCCGTCAATTCTCCAATACCCGGGGTCTTAAGGAGATCGGTGAAACCGATGATATTGGTCAGCGGCGAGCGCAGTTCGTAGGAGACGTGCTGCACGAAATCGTTTTTCAGCTCGTCGGCTTTGAGCAGTGCGTCGTTCTTTTCCTTGAGCGCCCGCTCGGCCCGCACGCTGTCGGTCATGTTGACGAATGTCAGCATAGTCTGCGCATCGGGTAGCGGAATGATGGCGTAGTCGAGCACGAGGCCGGAGAGTAGTTCCAGCGTTCCCTGTCTTGACGGGCGTTCGTCGTCAAAGCTGGTGATGAACTGGCTGAAGGAGCGCCAGCCGTCCGGCTTGTCGTAGGATTGCGTGCAGGCGGCCTCAACGGCGCGGATGTGGGTGCCCGTTTCCGCCTGTTCCGCCGTAACGCCCCAAAGCGCCCGGAATGCCGGGTTGGACAGGCGAATACGTCCGTCTGCGCCGAACACGGCGACACCTTCGGCCAGATGATCGATTGTTTCACCCTGCACCTTCACCAGCGTGTCGTAGCGCATCTGCAGATCGACCTGTTCGGTCAGGTTTTCGAAGACCCATGTCGCGCCGCCCTGCGGGTGGGCGGTGGCGATGACCCGCAACGTCTGGCCATTGGGCAGATGCCAGAGATCGGTCTTGGTATCGAGCGAGCGGTAGACGGAAAGCGCCGTCTCTTTCCAGTTTTTCCAGTTCAGCTGCTCGGGCAGTTTGCCGGCGGTGCGCAGCCTGTCGAGAAGCTCGGAATTATCAGGACCGGATTCAAGGAAAACGAGGTCGAAACCCCAAAGTGTCGCAAAAGCCTGATTGTAGAATTGCAACCGCTGCCGGCCGTCGAAAATGGCGACGGGTGTTGCCAGATGATCCAGCGTTTCGGCATGGCTTTTCAGAACGCGCTTGAGTTCTTCGCGAATGGTTTCCGCTTCCGTGGCATCGATGGCGATGCCCGCAGAACCGCCCGCCGTCTTGATATCGACAACGTCGAAAAAGGTGCGGTTTCCGGAAACCACCGTCGAAATGCGATCATGGTAGGGCGAACTCGGCGTTGCGGCCGCGCGTATCTTCTGCCGGGTAACGGTGTTCAGAAGTTCGCGTTTCTCCTGAATGGTCTGTTCGGCATCGCGCGCATCTACAGCATGCGCATAAGCGTGGTTCACCCAGATGAGTTCGCCTTCGCCATCGCGCCGCCAGACGGGCTGCTCGATGGAATCCAGAAGTTCCTGAAACGTCGATACCGAGGCGATCAGGCGCTCACGCTCCATCTGCAATTCGGCCAGTTCGGCGCGCAGGTTGTTGAGGGCGACGAAACGGGCAAAGGCATTGCCACCGGAAACCCGGCCTTGAACTTCAATGACTTCGCCGCGTTGCGTCTCGATGGTCAGATCGAAACTCTGCGCATGACTGCGAAGTTTTTCGAGGGATTTTTCAAGCTGGCTCGCCGATGACGGTTTCAACCAGCGCCCGAACGCCAGAAAATCGTGATCCGCCTGCGGTGCACCCGTCTCCACGGGCAATTGTCCCAGAAATTCGGGGCGCTTGTCCACGCCGTCCCAGATGACGATGCGCCGGCTCTTATCGGAGATAAGCGCCTCGTATTTCGCGATCTTGTGGTGGGATTCTGCCAGCGCCTTGCGGTATTCACCGCTCTCCGCCTCGATATTGCCGCGCTGGCGGACCAGCCAGACGACGGAAAACAGCGTTGCCGAAAGCATGCCGACAAAAAGCGAATAAGTGATGGTCTCTCCGGACGAAAACAGTCGCGCACCGGTCTTTGCGACGAGACCGTCCTGCGCCAGCGCCACGCTTGCGGAGCCGGCGAGAACAGTGCCGGACATCAGGACGGGAAGCCTCGCAAAGCCTGTCCGGACCGCACTGATTGCCAGCCGGCAACGCGCCATGGCCGCGCTCAATGCCACGCCAGCATGCGTGTTTTCAACGCGTTGAACTGTCTGCTCGCGCAGATCCGAATTGTGAACCGTCATCCCCGGTCTGTCTCCGTCCTATGTGCCGCATCTTCGACAAGACATCCCATTTCGTCCCCGCCGCCCTTTGGCGTGTCCGAATCAAGTTCGATGACAATACCGCCTTCATAAATCTGCGGAAAGGGAGTGCGCAAAAAAGATGCCGCGCGCTTTGTCAAGCGCACGGCATCTACATATTGTGTAATTTCGGTGGATATTAACTATGAAATTAATATCTGTAGTGTTCTGCCTTGAACGGGCCCTGCTTCGAGATGCCGATATAATCAGCCTGAAGGTCGGAAAGTTCGGTCAGGCGCACGCCAAGCTTCTCGAGATGAAGGCGCGCAACCTTTTCGTCGAGGTGCTTCGGCAGCACGTAAACCTCGTTCTTGTATTCGCCCGGCTTCGTGAAGAGTTCGATCTGGCCAAGCACCTGGTTGGTGAAGGACGCCGACATGACGAAGGACGGGTGACCGGTGGCATTGCCGAGGTTCAGCAGGCGGCCTTCGGACAGAAGGATGATGCGGTTGCCCTTCGGGAACTCGATCATGTCGACCTGCGGCTTGATGTTCGTCCACTTGTGGTTACGCAGCGAAGCGACCTGAATTTCGTTGTCGAAATGGCCGATATTGCCGACGATGGCCATGTCCTTCATCTCGCGCATATGCTCGATGCGGATCACGTCCTTGTTGCCGGTGGTGGTGATGAAGATATCCGCGGAGGAAACAACGTCCTCCAGACGAACGACCTCGAAACCGTCCATGGCGGCCTGAAGCGCGCAGATCGGGTCGATTTCGGTGACCTTCACGCGGGCGCCGGCGCCCTGCAGCGAGGCGGCCGAACCCTTGCCGACATCGCCGTAACCGCAGACCACGGCAACCTTGCCGGCCATCATCACGTCGGTTGCGCGGCGAATGCCGTCTACCAGCGATTCCTTGCAGCCGTATTTGTTGTCGAACTTGGACTTGGTGACGCTGTCGTTGACGTTGATGGCCGGGAACGGCAGGAGGCCCTTCTTGGCGAGATCGTAAAGACGATGAACGCCGGTCGTCGTTTCTTCCGTCACGCCCTTCAGCGCATCACGCTGCTTGGTGAACCAGCCGGGGGAAGCCTTGAGGCGCTTGTTGATCTGCGCGAAAAGAATTTCCTCTTCTTCCGAACCGGGGTTG
This sequence comes from Rhizobium sp. AN73, assembly GCF_030757975.1. NCBI lineage: Bacteria > Pseudomonadati > Pseudomonadota > Alphaproteobacteria > Hyphomicrobiales > Rhizobiaceae > Rhizobium > Rhizobium sp. AN73. Next base: position 2,554,843 of record NZ_JARWME010000002.1, on the reverse strand, counting down.
GAAAGAACGTCCTCGCCGGCTTCGGCGCGCGCGCCGAGCAGGATGTACATGGTGGCATCGCCGCCATCGTCGAGGATCATGTTGGAGAGGCCGCCATCGGTCCACTGGAAGATCTTGTCGGTATAGTCCCAATATTCCGTGAGGCTTTCACCCTTGACGGCGAAGACGGGAATGCCGGCCGCTGCAATGGCCGCTGCCGCGTGATCCTGCGTTGAGAAAATGTTGCAGGACGCCCAGCGGATGTCCGCGCCCAGTTCCTTCAGCGTCTCGATCAGAACGCCGGTCTGGATCGTCATGTGAAGAGAACCGGTGATGCGTGCGCCCTTCAGCGGCTTGCTCGCGCCGAACTCACTGCGGCAGGACATCAGGCCGGGCATTTCGGTTTCGGCGATATCCAGTTCCTTGCGGCCGAATGCAGCAAGGTTGATATCGGCGATGATGTAGTCCTTCTCAAGGCTCATGAGGTTCTCCAGATCAGAAATGCCACGCCTATTGGCCCGGCTTTTAAACGTAGCAGGGGTTTAGCAGGCCAAAAACAATCTGGCAATAACGATATAAAGAAGTCTTTATGTCTTTATATGGGGCGGGCTCAGGCTTCTTCGCCGAAGCGGTCTGCCACCAGCGCCTCGAGTGCGGCAAGCGCCTCTTCCGCCTGATTGCCGCTCGCCTCGACATAGACGCTGCATCCGGGGCTTGCCGCCAGCATCATGAGGCCCATGATTGAGGTACCGCCGACGGTCATGCCGTCCTTGGAAACCGTGATCGTCGCGTCGAAACCCTCGACCATCTGCACGAATTTCGCGGATGCCCGGGCGTGGAGACCGCGCTTGTTGATGATCGGCAATTCCCGGGAGTGAGGCGACATGGGCTGACTTCTTATTTGCCGCTTAAAACGCGGCTGGCGACGTTGATGTATTTGCGACCGGCGTCGGACGCGTCTTGGAGCGCCTTGTCCATGTTGTCTTCGCTGCGAACACCGGCGAGTTTTATCAACATGGGAAGATTGACCCCGGCGATGACTTCGACATTGCCGTTGTTCATGACGGAGATGGCGAGATTGGACGGTGTACCACCGAACATATCCGTCAGAATAATGACGCCATTTCCATCATTGACGCGTGTAACGGCGTCGATGATATCCTGCCGGCGCTGATCCATGTCGTCTTCGGGACCGATACAAACCGTCTCGATCAATTTCTGGGGACCGACGACATGCTCCAACGCATGGCGAAACTCCTCAGCCAGCTTGCCATGGGTGACAAGCACTAGTCCGATCATGAAATGCTCCCTTGCACACGCACTCTCATTGCCGACTATCGCAACGCGGCAATCCTGTCCATCGGTGGGATTTCATCTTGATGAGGAAAATGCAGATCGCAAGCCTAAAATCGCCTGAATCACGGTCACTTCCCATTCGTTTTAAAAAGATTCTGAGCAAGTGCAGCAAATTTTCCATAAGGCACGAGACTGGAAAGCGGAATACGCAGAAGCGGAAGATGCCCGTCGCAGGGTAGCAACAACACGTCGTCATCTTCCGGAAGTCTTGGATTTTCAGGTGAAAGAACTGTCGTAACGGCGAAATGTAGTGGAGCACTCGCAATGCTTTTGAGCGAAACTATGCCGCTGCCACGCAATTCCAGTAACCCGGCGATTGCTTCCGGCCGCTCGGCAATGATGTTTTCGCCGTCGCGATACACGAAAATCTGATCGTCCGCGATCAGCGCTGCCGGCAGTCCGCACCGTTCCGCCTCCGTCAGAAAGCTGAATGCAAGCTCGCTTTTGCCGCTTCCCGACGGTCCGGTGAAGAGGATGCCGGTGTTGTCAACGACGATGGCGGTCGCATGCAGGTTGAAGCGTTCAGCGTTCATGGGTTTCGGCCGCCGGCAGCGACAAGGTAAAGCGCGCGCCGGAAATCACGCCGTATTTATCGACGACATTTTCCGCCCTGAGGCTGCCGCCATGGGCTTCGGCAATCTGGCGGCTGATGGAAAGGCCAAGACCGGAGTTCTGGCCGAAACCTTCGCTCGCCGGACGGTCGGTGTAGAAACGTTCGAAAATCCGGTCGATATCCTCGGCCTGAATGCCGGGTCCGTTGTCTTCCACCTGTACGATGCAGCGATCCTTGTGACGGGAAAGGCGCACGGTGATACGGCCGCTTTTCTCCGAAACGAAAGAGCGCGCATTCTCGATCAGGTTGGTGACGATCTGCCCGATGCGAAGATCGTGACCGTTGACCACGAAGGAGGTTTTGGCCCCAGCCTTCCGGTCGGCCACATAGTCGATCGCCACGCTCTTCTTCTTGGTGCTGATCTGGCGGGATATATCCACCAGACCCTTCATCAGCACGTCGAGATCGAGCGGCGATGCATCGACACGCGCCAGTTCGGCATCGAGCCGCGACGCATCTGAAATATCGCTGATCAAGCGGTCGAGGCGGCGGACATCGTGGAAGATGATCTCGGTCAGGCGTTGTTTCGACTCTTCGGTCTTGGCGCGGGGCAGGGTTTCCACGGCGCTGCGCAGCGAAGTCAGCGGGTTCTTGAGTTCGTGGCTGACATCGGCGGCGAAACTTTCGATCGCGTCGATACGGTCGTAAAGCGCGGTGGTCATTTCGCGAAGCGCTATGGAGAGGTTGCCGATCTCGTCCTGACGTGCCGAAAAATCCGGTATCTCTTCACGGGTTCTCGCCCCGCGGCGCACGCGGATCGCGGCAGCCGATAGCCGCCGGAGCGGTGTGGCGATGGTGGAGGACAACAACAGGGACAGCACGATGTTGACCAGCGTGGCAATGCCGAACACGCGCATGATGGCAAGGCGCTCCGCATGCACGATCTTGTCGATATCACCGGCCTGCGTGGACAGGAGCAGAACACCAAGTACGGCCCGGAAGCGCTGCACCGGCACTGCGACCGAAACGATCAACTCGCCCTTTTCGGTGACACGCACGACCGCGCCGCGCACGCCGGTCAGCGCATTCATCACCTCCGGATAGATCGAGCCGTCACCGCCGGGCGCTTCCTTGTATTGCGGCAGGCTGCTCGGTTGCAGCATGCGGTTGAACATGCTGGTGAACCATTCACCCCAGGTCTGGGTTTCCGGTGCCACCGGCGGCAGATCGAAGCGCAGGACCTGGCCGCGCGAATAAAGATGGCGGGAATCGAGAAGCAGATTGGCATCGGCATCGAAAAGCCGCGCGCGGGTGCGTGTCGGCGAAATCAGCCGCCGCAACACCGGGGCCACCCGTTCCGGATTAATCGGGAAACTTAAGTCCTCGTCATTGGGGGCAGGCGTGATGCTTTGCCCCGCCTGCAACTCGAGGAGCTTTTCCGGGTTGATGGTGATGGAGTTGGTGTCGACCGAGGCAGACGCGGAAATGGCGCCGGCGATGATTTCGCCCTGCGTCAAAAGGCTTTCCACCCGCGCGTCGATCAGCCCCTCGCGGAACTGGTTGAGGTAGAGAATGCCGCCGACCAGAACCACGGTCGCTGCCACGTTGAAGAACAGAATGCGTCGCGTCAGGCTGGAAAACACCGCATTGCCGAAAATGCGTCGGACAATCGTCAGCGGATGGATACGATGGCGGCGTTCGCTGCCGCGATCTTCGGCATCGTCACTGTCCGAGACGGTTTCCGGCGTTTTCTTCAACAAGTCTATGTCCTCGCCACCACAATTCCGGTGGTCTCTCCCGATTGCGGCTCGTTCAAGCCGCTTCGCGGAAGCGATATCCTACGCCATAAAGCGTTTCAATCATATCGAAGTCGCCGTCGACCAGTTTGAACTTCTTGCGAAGGCGCTTGATGTGGCTGTCGATCGTGCGGTCGTCCACATAGACCTGTTCGTCATAGGCGGCATCCATCAGCGCGTCGCGGCTTTTTACCACGCCCGGCCTCTGTGCAAGCGAATGCAGAATGAGGAATTCGGTGACGGTGAGCGTTACCGGCTCGCCCTTCCATGTGCAGGTGTGGCGTTCCTGATCCATGGCGAGCTGGCCGCGTTCGAGCGTGCGTGCCTGTTGATCCGCAGTCGGCTTCAAAGTGCTGCTACCGGTTGCAGCGGAAGCCTCACGGCTGCTGGCGCGGCGCAGGATGGCCTTGACGCGCTCCACCAGAAGGCGCTGCGAGAAGGGTTTGGTGATGAAATCGTCGGCACCCATCTTCAGGCCGAACAATTCGTCGATTTCTTCGTCCTTGGAGGTCAGGAAGATAACGGGAATATCCGATTTCTGGCGAAGACGCCGCAAAAGCTCCATGCCGTCCATGCGGGGCATCTTGATGTCGAAAATGGCGAGCTGCGGTGGACGAGCGATCAGCCCGTCAAGCGCGGAGGCGCCGTCGGTATACGTTTCGACCCGGTAGCCTTCGGCTTCGAGCGCGATCGATACCGAAGTGAGAATATTCCGGTCATCGTCGACAAGCGCGATAGTCTGCATGTAGTTGGTCTCCATCGTCATTTTCTCGTAACTCCCGACATTCACCCAGCCAAGGTTGTGCGCCGCGAGCCACTCTCATGAGTATAAAGGTGGAACAAATTGTGGCAAAGGAAAACTCACAACCAAATCACGGGGCGTTGCGAGGCTGTTTCCGGGAAAACGCCGTCATTGGATTCTAATGCGTCTTCAACCGATTTAAAAAGAAATAAAATCTTTTAAATCGATTAATATATTGAAATCACTAAGTTATTTAAAGTTCCGCTCTTGCGTTTCTAAAAGCCGCCACGTATTTTCCGTGAAAATTTCAACGGCCTTATCGTCATTTACAAGGAACGCGTCATGAACGAGCTTGGGGTTCATAATCCTGCCAATGGAGTTGCGGAACTCGGACTGGGCGAGGCCTCCCGCGTCTTTTATAACCTCAACGAAAGCGAATTGTACGAAGAGGCGATCCGCAACGGCGAGGCTGAACTGACCATCGATGGTGCGCTGCGCGCCGTGACCGGCCAGCATACGGGCCGTTCGCCGAAGGACAAATTCGTCGTCCGCGATGCCTCCACCGAAGACACCATCTGGTGGGACAACAACAAGCCGCTGTCGCCGGAAAATTTCGAATTGCTGCGCCAGGACATGCTGGCCCATGCCGCCGGCAAGACGCTCTATGTTCAGGACCTGATCGGCGGCGCCGATGAGGAAAACGCTCTGCCGACACGCGTCGTCACCGAGCTTGCCTGGCATTCGCTGTTCATCCGTAACCTTCTTATCCGGCCGAAACAGGAGAAGCTGGCGGGCTTCAAACAGAAGCTCACCATCATCAACCTGCCGAGCTTCAAGGCCGATCCGGCCCGTCACGGCGTTCGTTCGGAAACCGTCATCGCCTGCGATCTTACGAACGGCCTCGTCCTCATTGGTGGTACGTCTTATGCCGGCGAAAACAAGAAGTCCGTCTTCACGGTCCTCAACTATCTCCTGCCGGCAAAGGGCGTCATGCCGATGCATTGCTCGGCGAATGTCGGTCCCGAAGGTGATTCGGCCGTGTTCTTCGGTCTGTCCGGCACGGGCAAGACCACGCTGTCGGCTGATCCGTCGCGCACGCTGATCGGCGATGACGAGCATGGCTGGGGCGAGCACGGCATCTTCAACTTCGAAGGCGGTTGCTACGCCAAGGCGATCAAGCTTTCGGCCGAAGCCGAACCGGAAATCTATGCCGCAACCCGCCGTTTCGGCACGGTTCTCGAAAACGTGGTGCTGGATGAAAACCGCGTTCCGGATTTCAACGACAACTCGCTGACGGAAAACACCCGCAGCGCCTATCCGCTGCACTTCATTCCGAATGCATCGGAAACCGGCATTGCCGGCCATCCGAAGACCATCATCATGCTGACCGCGGATGCCTTCGGCGTGCTGCCGCCGATCGCCCGGCTGACGCCGGAACAGGCCATGTACCACTTCCTCTCCGGTTACACCGCAAAGGTCGCCGGCACGGAAAAAGGTGTGACGGAGCCGGAAGCGACGTTCTCGACCTGCTTCGGCGCGCCCTTCATGCCGCGCCACCCGGCGGAATATGGCAACCTGCTGCGCGAGCTGATAGGCAAGCATGGCGTCGATTGCTGGCTGGTCAACACCGGCTGGACCGGCGGTGCTTACGGCATCGGCAAGCGTATGCCCATCAAGGCGACACGCGCGCTTCTGACGGCAGCCCTCACCGGCGAGCTGAAGGGTGCCGAATTCCGCACCGATGCGAATTTCGGTTTCGCCGTGCCCCTGTCGCTGGAAGGCGTCGATGCCGCAATCCTCGATCCGCGTTCGACCTGGGCCGATGGCGCGGCTTATGACGCGCAGGCGAAGAAACTGGTGTCGATGTTCGTCACGAACTTCACCAAGTTCGAGGATCACGTCGACAGCAAGGTTCGCGACGCTGCACCGGGCCTGCTGCTTGCTGCTGAATAAATAAAGCCTCATTCGTGAGGGGGAGGGAACCCGGCCTTGTGCCGGGTTTCTTTTTGCCCGCTTCTTTCATTTTGTCGGCTGTTTTCATTTTTTGCGATCTGTGGCATCACCGGCGCGGAGAAAGATCATGGCCAGCGACCCGCTTTACATCAATAACCGTATCACCGTCGCCGGCTGGGAGCTGACGGAGCAGTTCGTGCTGGCCGGTGGGCCGGGCGGCCAGAACGTCAACAAGGTCTCGACGGCGGTTCAGCTGTTTTTCGATATCGCCAATTCGCCCGCCCTGTCGGATCGGGTGAAGGCGAATGCCCTGCGCCTGGGTGGCCGGCGTGTTTCGAAAGAGGGCGTGCTGATGATCGAGGCGAGCCGGTTTCGCAGCCAGGAGCGCAATCGCGAAGATGCCCGCGAACGGCTGAAGGAACTGATCCTTGAAGCGGCAGCGCCGCCGCCGCCGGTTCGCAAGGCCACCAAACCGACCAAGGGTTCTGTCGAGCGCCGCCTCAAGGCGAAATCGGGCCGCTCGGACGTCAAGAAAATGCGCGGCAAGCCATCAGGCGATTAGGCTGCGACTGGTCGGCAAAATGTTTGGCACTTGTCATAGAGCTTCAGATATCGTCTGGTAAGCCTCTCTACAACCAAGGAGAGTGCTATGGGTTTGTTCAGTTTCATCAAGGAAGCGGGAAAAAGATCGGTATCGGCGGTGATGATGCCCCCGATGTTGAAGCGGTCAAAAAAGAACTCGCCTCCCATGATCTCGGCACGGACAAGGTTCAGGTCGAAGTTGTGGACGACAAGGTCGTTCTGAAGGGCGAAGTGGCCGATCAGTCGATTTTCGAAAAGGCGGTGATTGCGGTCGGCAATACGCTCGGCATTTCCAAGGTCGAAGCCGGCGAATTGACGGTGGCCGAAGCGCCGGCGAAGGAACCCGTTTTCTACACGGTCAAGAAGGGCGACAATCTCTGGAAGATTGCCGAAGCCCAATATGGCAAGGCAAATGGCGGCAAGAACAACATCATCTTCGAAGCCAACAAGCCGATGCTGACGCATCCCGATAAAATCTATCCCGGCCAGGTTCTGCGTATTCCTGAGCTTGCCTAATAACGGGTCTTAACCGCTGCATTGGGGATGCCGCCTTGTGCGGCATCGCTCACAATTTGCGAAGTGCCACCGTGTCGATCAGGTGGTTCTTTCCTTTGCGTAGGATAAGGTCGGCGCGCGGGCGCGTCGGCACGATGTTCTGGCGCAGGTTCTTCAGGTTGATGTTCTGCCAGAGGCCTTCGGCAATGCTGAGCGCCGCTTCTTCACTGATCGATGCATAACGGTTGAAGAATGAATTAGGGTCGCGGAAAGCGGTTTGCCGCAAATTCATGAACCGGTTCACATACCAGTTGTGAATGAAGTCCTCATCGGCATCGATATAGATCGAGAAATCGAAGAAGTCCGAAACGATCGGTACGATCTCGCCCGCCCGCCGGTAGGTCGCGCGATTGCAGCACGTTGATGCCTTCGAAAATCAGAATATCTGGCCGATCGATGACCGTAAATTCGTTTGGCAGCACGTCATAAGTCAGGTGCGAATAGCGTGGCGCCTTCACATTTGGCTGGCCCGCCTTGATCGCCGAGAGGAAACGCAGCAGGGCGCCGATATCGTAGCTTTCCGGAAAGCCCTTGCGCTCCATCAGGTTCTCGCGCCGCAAAACCTCGTTCGGGTAAAGAAACCCGTCGGTGGTGATGAGATCAACCTTTGGGCTGGAGGGCCAGCGGGCCAGAAGCTCCTTCAGGATACGCGCTGTCGTCGATTTTCCAACCGCCACCGAACCGGCAATGCCGATGACGAACGGCGTCTTGTTGACATCCCCCATGTTCAGGAAGCGGTTGCGCTGTTCGAAAAGCAGCTGCGATGCTTCGACATGTGATGAGAGCAAACGCGACAGCGAAAGATAGATGCGCCGCACTTCGTCCAGATCGATCGGGTCGTCCAGCGAACGCAGTCTTTTGACCTCGTCGGCGGAGAGGGTGAGTGGTGTGTCGGCGCGAAATTTCGCCCATTCTTCCGAACTGTAGAAGTGGTAGGGCGAATATTCATCCGGCCGGAAATGATCGAGCGTACTCGGCATGCCTCTCTCCCCGCTGCCTGCCTTTACATTCATGATGTCGGCCTCGCCGCCTTTTCCGCAAGGCCGGTCTGTCCGGTCCGGCGCTCCAGTTCGGTAAAAACGTCGTCAAGCGGAATGTCAGCGATCTTCAGCACCACCAGCAGATGATAAAGCAGATCGGCGGCCTCGTTTTTCAGCCCGTCGCGGTCTTTCGCGATGGCGGCGATGACGGCTTCGACCGCCTCTTCGCCCAGTTTTTTCGCGGCACGTTCCTGGCCTGCCGCAACAAGCTTGGCCGTCCAGGATTCGTCAGGAGAGGCGGCGGCGCGTGTCGCGACGATGCGTTCCAGATCGGAAAGGGAAAATGCGCTCATGGAAGGTTCCTGCAATCAGTCGAGACGCATGGCGATGCCATGCTCGGCCATATAGGTCTTGGCTTGCCCGATCGAATAAGTGCCGAAGTGGAAGATGGAAGCGGCAAGCACCGCCGTCGCGTGGCCATCACGCACACCTGCCACCAGATCGTCCAGCGTTCCGACACCGCCCGAGGCAATGACGGGCACGCGAACCTGATCGGCAATGCTGCGCGTCAGACCGATATCATATCCGCTCTTGGTGCCGTCACGGTCCATCGAGGTGACGAGCAATTCGCCGGCACCACGTTCGACCATTTTGATGGCGAATTCCACGGCATCGATGCCGGTCGGCTGGCGTCCGCCATGGGTGAATATTTCCCAGCGGCCGGCTTCTCCGTCCTTCGAAACCCTCTTGGCGTCGATGGAGACGACGATGCACTGGTTGCCGAATTTGTCGGCGGCCTGCGCGACGAAATCAGGATCGTTCACCGCTGCGGAATTGATGGAGACCTTGTCAGCACCGCAGAGAAGCAGCTTGCGGATGTCAGAGACGGCGCGAACCCCGCCGCCGACGGTCAGCGGCATGAAGCAATGGTCGGCGGTGCGCGATACGACCTCGAAGATGGTGTCGCGATTGTCGGACGAGGCGGTGATGTCGAGAAAGCAGAGTTCGTCCGCTCCCGCCGCATCGTAGGCCTTCGCCGCCTCAACGGGGTCGCCGGCGTCGATCAGGTCGACGAAGTTCACGCCCTTGACGACGCGCCCGTCTTTTACATCGAGGCATGGAATAACGCGGGCTTTGAGGGTCATGCGTTTACCTCCTTCTTCGAGGCCGCCTTGATCAGGGCCAGCGCCTCCTGCGGATCGATGCGCCCGTCATAAAGCGCGCGGCCCGAAATTGCGCCCTCGAGCTTTGCGGCATCCGGCTGCAACATGCGTTTGATGTCTTCGATGGAGGCAAGGCCGCCCGAGGCGATGACCGGGATGGATACGGCATCCGCCAGTTCCAGCGTCGAGGCCCAGTTGATGCCGGCCAGAATGCCGTCACGATCGATATCGGTGTAGATGATGGCGGCGACGCCGGCACCTTCGAAACGTTTGGCCAGTTCGATGACGCCGAGTTCGGAGGCTTCCGCCCAGCCTTCCACGGCAACCTTGCCGCCCTTGGCATCAATGCCGACAGCGACCTGCCCGGGGAAACGCTTGCAGGCTTCCAGAACCAGAACCGGATCTCGTACCGCCACCGTGCCGAGAATGACGCGCGCAAGTCCGCGGCTGAGCCACGCCTCGATATGGTCGAGAGTGCGGATGCCACCGCCAAGCTGCACCGGGTTTTTCGTGGCTTTCAGAATGGCATCGACCGCCTCGCCATTGACTGTCTGGCCGGCAAATGCGCCGTTGAGATCAACGACATGCAGCCACTCGAAGCCCTGATCTTCAAAGGCTTTCGCCTGCGCGCCGGGGTCGGTGTTGTAGACGGTGGCCTGCTCCATATCGCCGAGTTTCAGGCGAACGCACTGGCCGTCTTTAAGGTCGATTGCGGGAAAAAGAATCATGTCAGGGCTTCCAGCGCAGGAAATTGGAAATCAGGGCAAGGCCGAGCGTCTGGCTTTTTTCCGGGTGGAATTGCGCGCCCGCCATATTGTCGCGACCAACGAAAGCCGTCATCGCGCCACCATAATTGGTGGTGGCGATCACGTCCGCCGGATGTTTGGCCGCCAGATGATAGGAATGCACGAAATAGGCGTGCAGGCCATCTGCGCCGGTCTTGATGCCGTCGAACAGGGGGTGCTGATGGCGGATTTCCAGCGTGTTCCAGCCGATCTGTGGAATTTTAAGTGTGGGATCGGAAGGGGTCATCTCGATGACGTCGCCTTCGATCCAGCCAAGCCCGGTGCTGACAGTCTTTTCCAGCCCGCGCGAGGACATCAGCTGCATGCCGACACAGATGCCGAGGAAGGGATGGGCTTTTTTCTCGACGGCTTCAACGAGTGCTTCATGCATGCCGGGCACTGCTTCGAGGCCGGCACGGCAATCCGCATAAGCGCCGACACCGGGCAGGACGATACGGTCCGCGGATGCGACGTGATCCGGCTTGTCGGTCAAGTCGATGGTTGCATTGATGCCGGCTTCACGGGCGGCGCGCTCGAAAGCTTTGGTGGCCGAACGCAGGTTGCCAGAACCGTAGTCGATGATCGCGACACGCATGTCAGCGCCTTCCATTCAAGTCGAAGAGAAACGATCCGGAGGGATCGTTGGCGAAGTTTTTGTCACCGCGCTTTTGCGGCGAGGGGGTCCATATCGGTTGAGACAGCTGTTCCGTCGTTTCCGTATTTTCGGAGAGATCGGAGAAATATATCTCTTCGGCACTCGAAAGATCAGGGGCGGAGATGATGGATGTCATTCGCCAGCCCTTGCCGATCAGGTGCCGGACGAGAAAATCACGTCCCTCCAGTGCAGTGAGGAGGGCAATGGCGATGCTGCAGAGAATTGCTGCCGGTTCGAATCCGGGTAACGTTGATGCCCAGCCGGCCAGAACAAGGACTGCAAAGACGGCGACCGCCGCCAGCCAGAGCCGGTTTACGGCCAGCCATAGCCAGGGCGCAATCAGCGCCAGCCAGACAAAATGGTCTGCTATGAAACGGGTCGTCTTGTGGTCTCTGTCCGGCCCGTTGGGGGCCTCCAGAACGAGATAGCTTGTCATGGGCTTCCTGACAGCTTTGGCGGTCAGGCCAGCATGCCCTTGGTCGAGGGAACGCGGCCTGCCTGCCGGGGGTCGATCTCGGTTGCTGCGCGAAGAACGCGGGCAACGGCCTTGAAGCAAGTTTCGGCGATATGATGGTTGTTGGCGCCGTAATGGTTCAGGATATGCAGGGTGATACCGGCATTCTGAGCCAGCGCCTGAAAGAATTCACGCACAAGCTCGGTGTCGAATGTGCCGATCTTAGGCGCGGAAAAGTTCACATTCCAGACAAGAAACGGACGGCCGGAAATATCGACGGCAGCCTTGGTCATCGTTTCGTCCATGGCAAGATCGAGCGAGGCGTAACGGGCAATACCGCGCCGGTCGCCCAGCGCCTTGGCGATGGCCTGGCCGATGGCGATGCCGGTATCTTCCACGGTGTGGTGGTCATCGATATGCAGGTCACCCTTGACCTCGATGTCCATGTCGATCAGCGAATGGCGGCTGAGCTGGTCCAGCATATGATCGAAAAATCCCACGCCGGTGGAAATTGTCGATTTGCCGGTGCCGTCGATATCCACGCGCACCGAAACCGCGGTTTCGTTGGTCTTGCGGATAATCTCGCCTTTACGTTCTGCCATTTGTGGCCGCTCCGTGAAAATGTTGCCGTTCCTTATCAGCACGAGACATAAATATCCAGTTGTTCCATCGTCTTGCCTGACTTGCGGAAAACGATGCGTTGCCGGGAGGATTTGCAATCGTGAAAAGCAAACTTACATAGATGCCCAGAAGGGCCGGATGCCGGCCCGTTAACCAGGCGCCCGGCACGGGCAGACAGGTGTTTGATGACAACGATTATTACAGTCAGGAAGGGCGGCAAGGTCGTCATGGCTGGCGACGGTCAGGTAAGCCTTGGCCAGACCGTCATGAAGGGCAATGCCCGCAAGGTTCGCCGCATTGGTAAAGGCGAAGTGATTGCCGGTTTTGCCGGCGCGACGGCGGATGCTTTCACGCTGCTCGACCGTCTTGAAAAGAAGCTTGAGCAATATCCGGGTCAGCTCATGCGTGCGGCTGTGGAGCTTGCAAAGGACTGGCGCACGGACAAATATCTGCGCAATCTCGAAGCCATGATGCTGGTGGCTGACAAATCCACCACACTTGCCATCACCGGCAATGGTGACGTGCTGGAGCCGGAACACGGTGCAATCGCCATCGGCTCCGGCGGCAACTACGCCTTTGCGGCTGCTCGCGCCATGATGGACACGGACAAGTCGGCCGAAGAGGTGGCGCGCAAGTCGCTCGATATAGCCGCCGATATCTGCGTTTATACCAACCATAATCTCATCGTCGAAACGCTCGACGCCGAATAAGCAGCATTATTGTCTCACCAAAGGGTCTTGCGGACCGGGCCTTCATTGGCCGGTCGGAGCAGGAAAGCCGAGAGGATAGAATGACCACTTTTTCTCCCCGGGAAATTGTCTCGGAACTGGACCGCTACATCATCGGCCAGCATGATGCGAAACGTGCGGTCGCCATTGCGCTTCGTAACCGCTGGCGTCGCCAGCAGCTTGACGAGAGCCTGCGCGACGAAGTCATGCCCAAGAATATTCTGATGATCGGACCGACCGGTGTCGGCAAGACGGAGATTTCCCGCCGTCTTGCCAAGCTTGCCGGCGCGCCTTTCATCAAGGTCGAGGCGACCAAGTTCACCGAAGTCGGTTATGTCGGCCGCGATGTCGAGCAGATCATCCGCGATCTGGTCGAAATCGGCATCGGTCTCGTGCGTGAAAAGAAACGCGCCGAAGTTCAGGCCAAGGCGCATGCCAGCGCCGAGGAGCGGGTGCTCGACGCACTTGTCGGAACGACCTCCTCTCCGGCGACTCGCGAGAGCTTCCGCAAGAAGCTGCGTGACGGCGAGCTGGACGACAAGGAAATCGACATCGAGGTTGCCGACAGCGGTTCGGGCATGCCCGGTTTTGAAATTCCCGGCATGCCGGGTGCCAATATCGGCGTTCTCAACCTGTCGGAAATGTTCGGCAAGGCCATGGGCGGCCGCACCAAGAAGGTGCGCACCACCGTCTCGAAATCCTATACCGATCTCGTTCGCGACGAATCCGACAAACTGCTGGACAATGAAATGATCCAGCGCGAAGCGGTGAAGTCGGTGGAAAATGACGGCATCGTCTTCCTCGACGAGATCGACAAGATTGCTGCCCGCGATGGCGGCATGGGTGCCGGCGTTTCGCGCGAAGGCGTGCAGCGCGACCTGCTGCCGCTTGTCGAAGGCACGACGGTTTCGACGAAATATGGCCCGGTGAAAACCGACCACGTTCTGTTCATCGCATCCGGCGCGTTCCATGTGGCAAAGCCATCGGATCTTTTGCCGGAGCTTCAGGGCCGCCTGCCGATCCGCGTCGAGCTGAAACCGCTGACAAAGGAAGATTTCCGCCGCATCCTGACCGAGACGGAGGCAAGCCTTATCCGCCAGTACAAGGCGCTGATGGCAACGGAAGAACTCGACCTCGATTTCACCGATGATGCGATCGATGCTTTGGCCGATGTGGCCGTTCATCTGAACTCGTCGGTCGAGAATATCGGTGCGCGCCGCCTGCAGACGGTAATGGAGCGTGTGCTGGACGAGATTTCCTTCAACGCACCGGATCGAGGTGGCTCTGCCGTCAAGATCGACCAGGAATATGTCAAAAAACATGTCGGCGATCTTGCCGCCGATACGGATTTGTCCCGCTACATTCTCTGAATATTTCGGAGATCGACAACAGGAGAGTGCGGCCATATTTGCCGCACTCTTTTATTTTATGGCCTTGTCTCGCATTCAGCCCCCATTTTGTTTATGGGAGAGGCTGCATTCCGGTTGGAACCGCTTTATTGGAATGGTCCGGTTTTCCCTTGGTCCGAAGGCCGGCTTGAGAAAAGGCATTCGCTCGTGCGCAAAACTCTTCTGGCATTTGCCGCCGCTTTGACGTTCACCGTCGTCTCGTCTTCTTATGCTGAGGCCGCGACGGTTGTTCCGCCGGGCAATCGCAATGCTGAACAGCCGGGCGTTCCGGGCGCTTCCGCAAAAAGAACCAAGGCGTCCAACACGTCTTTCGAGCGCAAATACCAGAAGGTTATCGAGCTCCTGTCCTCCGACAAGGCGCTGATCGCCAAGATCAAGTCGACTGCCGGGCGCTACGGCATCGATCCGATCCATATGATCGGGGCGATCGTCGGCGAACATACCTATAATGTCGACGCCTATGACCGCCTGCAATCCTATTATGTCAAGGCGGCCTCCTATGCTGGCAGCAGCTTCCGTTTCGGCTACAAGGACGAAACCATTGCGCAGTTTCTGACGCATTCGCAATTTGCCAAATGCCAGTCGAAGAAGGATTCCTACAGTCTGTGGAACTGTCGGGAAGATGTCTGGGATGACAGCTTCCGTGGTAAGACGGTGGATGGTGTCGCTTATCCGAACAATCGTTTCAGCGCTGTATTTTTCCAGCCCTTTTACGCCGGGCAGACCTTCGGTCTCGGCCAGATCAATCCGCTGACGGCACTGATGTTGTCCGACATGGTGGCGAAAACCTCCGGTTACGAGAAGCTGGACGAAAACGACGCTACCGCAGTCTACACGGCAATCATGGACCCGGATCGCTCGCTGGCTTTCATGGCGGCCTCCATCCGCAAATCGATCGACGACTACAGGTCGATTGCCGACATGGATGTTTCCAAAAATCCGGGCGTGACCTCCACGCTTTATAATGTCGGTGGCTCAACGCAGCGTGCGGCCGCGCTCGCCCAGAAGAACCGTCAGCGTGCGGCAGGCGGTGAGCAGCCCCTGTTGCCGGAAGAAAACTATTACGGCTGGCTGGTGAACGAGCGCATCAAGGATCTACAGGCGCTTTTGTAGAAAAAGGCGATTATCGTCCGCATTCTTTCCAAAACGGAAATAATATTTGGTTGCCTCTCGCAATTGACGAGCGCCCGCCTCAGCGTCCAATCTGCATCCTCAAGATAAGAGGAGGCGCATGTGAGCCGCACGAATAAATTCGGTCTTTCCATCGATGACAGGCTTTATGCTTTTTTGACGGATGAGGTCTTGCCGGGCACGGGTCTCGATGCGGAAACCTTCTTTGAAGGCTTTTCGGCCATCGTCCACGAGCTTTCCCCTGTTAATCGTGAATTGCTCGCAAAACGCGATGCCTTGCAGGAAAAACTGGACGGCTGGTACCGCCAGAATGGCGCTCCGACGGATTTCGATGCCTATGAGGGCTTCCTGAAGGAAATCGGCTATCTGCTGCCGGAAGGTCCCGGCTTCAAGGTTGAAACTGATAACGTCGACTCTGAAATTGCCGCCGTTGCCGGACCGCAGCTCGTCGTGCCAGTCATGAATGCGCGTTATGCGCTGAACGCTGCGAATGCCCGCTGGGGTTCGCTTTACGATGCGCTTTACGGCACGGATGCCATTTCCGACGCGGACGGTGCGGAAAAGGGCAGGGACTATAATCCGAAGCGTGGCGACAAGGTCATTGCCTGGGCACGAAACTTCCTCGACGAATCGGCGCCACTCGAAACGGCAGGCTGGTCGGATGTGACCGGCTTCAAGATCGTCGACGGCGCGTTGCAGCTTGCAATCGGTGACGGTGCGAGCGGGCTGAAGGATGCCGCGCAATTCAAGGGCTTCACCGGCGAAGCGGAAAAGCCGGCAACGATCCTGCTTGGCAAGAACGGTCTGCACACCGAGATTGTCATCGATCCCTCGACGGAAATCGGCAAGGGTGACAAGGCGGGTATCGCGGACGTCATTCTCGAATCGGCGCTCACGACCATCATGGATTGTGAGGATTCGGTTGCCGCTGTTGATGCCGAGGACAAGGTGCTGGTTTACGGCAACTGGCTTGGCCTGATGCGCGGTGACCTGACGGAAGAGGTTGTAAAGGGTGGCAAGACCTTTACCCGCAGCCTGAATCCGGATCGTTATTACACCGCCCCCAATGGCGCAGCACTCACGTTGCCGGGTCGCTCCCTGATGCTGGTGCGCAATGTCGGCCATCTCATGACCAATCCGGCGATCCTCGACAAGAATGGCCGCGAGGTGCCGGAGGGCATCATGGATGCCGTCGTGACGGGGCTGATCGCACTTTACGATGTCGGCCCATCCGGGCGGCGTCAGAATTCCCGCGCCGGCTCCATGTATGTGGTCAAGCCGAAGATGCACGGGCCGGAGGAAGTGGCCTTCGCCAACGAGATTTTCACGCGGGTCGAAAAGCTTGTCGGCATGGCGCCGAACACCATGAAAATGGGCATCATGGACGAGGAGCGCCGCACCACGGTCAACCTCAAGGAAAGCATCCGCGCCGCGAAAGACCGGGTCGTCTTCATTAATACGGGCTTCCTCGACCGCACGGGCGATGAGATCCATACCTCGATGGAAGCAGGCCCGATGATCCGCAAGGGCGACATGAAGCAGGCGGCCTGGATTGCTGCCTACGAGAACTGGAACGTCGATATCGGGTTGGAATGCGGCCTTTCCGGTCATGCGCAGATCGGCAAGGGCATGTGGGCCATGCCGGATCTGATGGCGGCCATGCTGGAGCAGAAGATCGCGCACCCGAAGGCCGGCGCCAACACCGCCTGGGTGCCTTCGCCAACGGCGGCGACGTTGCATGCCACGCATTATCACAAGGTCGATGTTGCCGAGGTTCAGGAAGGTCTGAAAAGCCGCGGCCGCGCAAAGCTTTCCGATATTCTGTCCGTGCCGGTCGTGCCGCGTCCCAACTGGACGCCGGAGGAAATCCAGCGCGAACTCGACAACAATGCGCAGGGTATTCTCGGATACGTGGTGCGCTGGGTCGATCAGGGCGTCGGTTGCTCCAAGGTGCCTGACATCAACAATGTCGGGCTTATGGAAGACCGCGCTACGCTGCGCATCTCTGCACAGCATATGGCGAACTGGCTGCGCCATGGCGTGGTGACAGAGGAACAGATCATTGAGACCATGAAGCGCATGGCCGCCGTGGTCGATAGCCAAAATGCCGGCGATCCGGCCTATTTGCCGATGGCGTCCGACTTTGAAGGATCAATCGCTTTTCAGGCCGCCGTCGAGCTTGTGCTGAAGGGCCGGGAGCAGCCGAACGGTTATACCGAGCCGGTTCTTCACCGCCGTCGTCTGGAACTGAAAGCGAAGCAGGCGGCCTGAAGCCGCCCACCGCCAATCATCAAGAACAAAAAAAGCCGCCGGGGAATACCACGGCGGCTTTTTCTTTGTCTGGTATCTGATCTTACTGGATCACGACGACCTTGGTGCTGCGGCCGGGGCGAACGCGGCTGTAAAGGTCGATAACATCCTGGTTGATCATGCGGATGCAGCCGGAAGAGGCGGCGGTGCCGATCGATGCCCATTCAGGCGAACCATGGATGCGGAACAGAGTGTCCTGTCCCTTTTCATTGAAGAGATACATGGCGCGTGCGCCGAGCGGGTTGGAAAGGCCCGGGCCCATGCCTGCTTCGACATACTTGGCAACTTCCGGCTTGCGATCTGCCATTTCCTTCGGCGGATGCCACATCGGCCATTCCTGCTTCCAGGCGACATAGGCTTCACCGGCCCAGGCGAAACCTGCCTTGCCAACGCCGATGCCGTAACGGACCGCGCGGTTGCCGGACATGATATAATAGAGGAAACGTTCGCGCGTATTGACGATGATGGTGCCGGGCTTCTCGTTCGTCTGGAACTCGACGATCTGGCGACGGTACTTCTCATTCACACGATTGATCGGAATGGCCGGCAGAGCATAGCCAGCATCGGTCACGGGACCATAAACATCGTTGAAGATCTGGACGGTTTCGACCTTTGCCGGAACCGGGTTGGCGACCGGCACTGACGCCGCTACCTTGCCGGATGTCTGGCCAGACGATTGGGATGTAGTTTCGGCGCAGCCGGCCAAAGCCAGTGCTGCCGTCAGACCAAGTGCGGTCAATGAGGTACGGATGCGCATATCGTTCTCGCGGAAAATTCGCCAAATTGTGCGAAGGAGTAGTCTTAATTGGATAAATCGGTTATTTTCCATTAAGCCGCTCTTGGCAAGCCGTTGCACCGCCGCGAGACGGTTGTGCCTTTAAAATTGCCGGTTGATTGCCTTTTTGCAACAATAGGCCAAACGCCTCAGCAGCCTTTATCCATGACTATTCTTTCGCTTACCAACAATAATCCGTTAATCGACGGCCGCCAGTCGGACAAGGCGATGCTGGTGCGTCGCGGCGTTCAGGTGCTTTTGCACGAGATGCGCCATTCGGTATTGCCGGAACTGCCGCTTGCGAGTGGGCGAAGGGCAGATCTCATCAGCCTCTCGGCAAAGGGTGAAATCTGGATCATCGAAATCAAATCCTCCATCGAGGATTTCCGTGTCGATCGCAAATGGCCGGATTACCGCCTGCATTGCGACAGGCTGTTTTTCGCCACCCATCCGGAAGTACCAGTCGAAATCTTCCCGGAAGAATGCGGGCTTATTCTGTCGGATGGCTACGGCGCCCATATGCTTCGCGATGCGCCGGAGCATAAATTGCCACCGGGGACCCGCAAATCGGTGATGCTGGATTTTTCCAGAACGGCTGCAACCCGGCTTATGCTGGCGGAATGGACGACCGGGCGCAGCTTCGGGGAGTAATCCCCCTTACTTCGGCGCGCGCTTGGCGAGAATGCGCTGCAACGTTCTTCGGTGCATGTTGAGCCGGCGGGCGGTTTCCGAGACGTTGCGTTCGCACATTTCATAAACACGCTGAATATGCTCCCAACGCACCCGGTCTGCCGACATGGGGTTCTCAGGGACTTCGGTCTTTTCACCCTTGCGCTGCGTCAGCGCATTAAAGACGTCGTCCGCATCGGCGGGTTTGGCAAGATAGTCCAGTGCCCCGAGTTTCACGGCGGTAACGGCCGTTGCGATATTGCCGTAGCCGGTCAGAACGACGATCTGCGTATCGTCCCTGTTCTGTCGGATAGCTTCGATGACTTCCAGACCGTTGCCATCCGTAAGCCTCAAATCGACGACCGCATATTTGGGTGGCGCAGCCTTGGAGCGCGCAATGCCCTCGCTGACAGTCTCGGCGGTATCGACGACAAATCCGCGTGTTTCCATCGCCCGGGCAAGCCGGCGCAGAAATGGGCCGTCGTCATCGACGATCAGCAGCGATCTGTCGGGCCCGATCGGGTCGCCGTCGTCTGTCGGCACGCTGATGGATGGGGTCTGGTCTTCTGTCGTCATGTTTCCGGCCTTTCGGCAACTTAGTCGGCTTTTTTCTTCTTCTTATCGCCGCTTCAATGTGGATGGTAAAGTCAACGATCCCTTTTATCGTCCATAAGCGCACGAGGCCAGACGATTGTGACGCGTGCTCCGGTTCCACTCAAACCTCGATTTTCAAAGGTAACGGTGGCGCCAGATCGTTCCAGCAACGTCTTGGCGATGAAAAGCCCGAGCCCGAGCCCGCCCGCCCGCGTGTCGTTGTGACGTTCGGTCACATAGGGTTCGCCAATGCGGGCAAGCACGTCATGGGCATAACCCGGCCCGTCATCCTCAATGGTGACGGAGACATTCTGCGAATCGTAGTCGACGGTCACTGTCACTTTTTCCCGCGCATAGTCCACGCCGTTTTCGATGAGGTTGCCCAGCCCGTAAATAACGCCGGCATTCCGGACGCCGACCGGCTCGTCGACCCGGTTGTTCTTTTCGACGAGCTCGAGACGGATGCCGAATTCCCGGTGTGGCGCCACCACCTCCTCGATCAGCGACGAGAGTGGCAGGCGGCGCATATGTTCCTCATCATCGGTGGAAAGCGATGTAAGGCGGCGCAGAATATCGCGGCATCTTTCGCTCTGGCTGCGCAGCAGCGCTATGTCTTCGCCAAACCTTTCATCATTGCCGAGTTCCCGCTCCATTTCCTTGGCAACGACGCTGATTGTCGCCAGCGGCGTGCCCAGCTCGTGCGCGGCGGCGGCGGCGAGACCATCCAGCTGGGAAAGGTGTTTTTCCCGTTCCAGCACCAGTTCGGTTGCGGCAAGCGCGTCGGCCAGCTGGTTCGCCTCATGCGAAACGCGATAGGCATAAAAGGCTGCGAAAGAGGTCGTGGCGACGATCGCAACCCAAGTGCCGACATGCAGCAGAAGCTGGATCGGCAATACCTCGTCAGGATACCAGGGAACCGGAAACGGCGAAAAAGCGATCGCCGTCGAGCAGATGATCGCAAAGGCGAGGAGAATGAGCGAGTGCCGAAGCGGCTGCGAGGCAAAGGCGATGATGACCTGCACGCAAATCAGCGGCGCGAAAGGATTGGAAAGGCCACCGGTGATGTAGATGAGCGCCGTCAATTGCAGCAGGTCGAACGCAAGCAGCAACGTCGCTTCCCAGGGCTCCAGACGATAGGTGGAGGGAAAACGGGCGGTGAGAAACAGGTTGGCAAGCGCCAGTGCCGCGATCAAAAGACTGCAAGCCAGAAGCGGCAGGGGGAAATGCAGCGCCGATGCGACGAACAGGATCGTTGCGCTTTGTCCCGCAACGGCCAGCCAGCGCAGCCATACGATGGTTTGCAGCCTTATCCTGCGGCTGGCGCGGCCAAGCCTGGTGGTTTCGATCGGATGGCTAGCCACCTTCGTCTCCTTTGTGCTTTTCATCGTCGTCACGTCCCGCGTGGTTTTACGCGGCTGGTGGGCAATGCCGATGCCGGGTCCTCCGGCCATGGATGGCGCGGGTATCGCCCGCGCATATCCGCCCGCACGTCCTTCCACGATCCCGCCCAGAAACCGGGAAGATCGCGTGTCGTCTGTATCGGCCTGTGCGCCGGCGAGGTCAATTCCAGCAGCAGCGGTAACCGCCCCTGCGCGATTGCCGGGTGGGCCGTCAGCCCGAAAAGCTCCTGCACGCGAATTGAGAGTGTCGGTTCGCTGGCGTCGTAGCGGATGGGATGCCGTTGGCCCGTTGGCGCTTCGAAATGTGTCGGCGCCAACCTGCCGAGATCGCGCACAACCTCATGGGGCACCAGAGACAAAAGTCCCTCGGAAAGGCTGCCGGGCCGGATATCCTGCAGGCTACGCGCGCCATGCTGGAAGGGAACGAACCACTCATCCAGTCGTAAAAGCAATGCCTCATCGCTGACATCCGGCCAGGGTTCGCCGATGCTGGCGTTCAAAAAGCCGATCCTGTCGCGCAGTTGCAGGGTTTCTTTCGAGAGTGGAAGAATGGCGACGCCGAATTCCCGAACCCCATTGGCCAGCGCCAGCGCCGCCCGTTCGCCTTCGGGACGGGGCAGGGGCGTCTCGTCGAGAATGATCGCGCCGAGGCGTGTAACGCGGCGCGCACGCGCCTGACCGCTCGCCTTGTCGAAAAGCAGCTGGTCCTGCTGCTCGATAAGATGCGGCATCCGCTCTTCTATATCGGCTCTCTCAATGCTTGCCGCGGAAAGAATACGCGGTTGCGCTGCCCGCCCGGTAACATCGGCCACTACCAGCATCCTGCTCGCCGCCAACCGTTCGGTCTCGGCAAGTTCGGCGCCCCGGCCGTTCGCCATCACGTAGCGGCCGCGTGCGCCGCGTTGAAGGGCGATCCGGTCCGGATAGGCGTGCAGCAATAAAGGGCCGGCCTCGCTCGGCTGCTCGGTTACCGCCTGCGCCACGCCGATCGCATCGAGAAGTCTCGACGCCAGCTTGCGCGCCGCCTGCGCCCTTTCGTTTCTCTCGGAAAGAAAGCGTCGCAATCTTTCATCGAGATCGATGTCGTTTCCGCCCAGTCCCTGTTCCGTTAGCATGACAGCGAGCATTGCCGCCTTTTTTCCAGCACCCTCAC